>CAUUAD010000024.1:0-15430 GCA_963542785.1 Rothia mucilaginosa | reverse complement strand
GGATGTCCAGCTTACGCACCACGCGGGTCACGTCGTGGAAGTCGTAGCGGTCCTGCGCCGCAATGACCTCGTTCTGCGCGGCGACGAGGGCGGCGTCGCGCAGGCGCACGAAGTCGTTCCTCTTGCCCTTAAGTTTCTCCATGTGCTGCTTGTATTCTTCGGGCAGCGCCTCGCTGATTTCATCGCGGCGGGTAATGGCGGAGCACATTTCCTTCACGCGGGCGTAGGTCTCAGGGTCGGTGGTTGCCTTCGCCTCTGCCTGCAGTGCTTCAAGGGCGGCGTCCTGCGCAATCTTGAGCAGTTCGGGTACTGCGGTTTCTTCTTCGTGGTTAACCCGCACGCCAAGGATCTTCACGAGCATGGGCAGGGTCAGACCGGGCAGCACGAGGGTGAAGAAGAGTACGGAGAGCATCATGACGATGGCGTCCTGGCGGACCTGTTCGGTGCCGTTGACCACGGGGATGGACAGGGCAAGAATCAGGGTCACGAGGCCTCGCATGCCGGACCAGGTCATGACGATAACTTCGGCGAAGCTTTCGGGGGCGCCCTCGTGAATGGGGTTCTTGCGTCCTGCCAGCCAGACGATGGTGAACCAGACGAGGCGTACCAGGATGGCGACCAGGGCGACCATGGCACCGTCAGCGAAAAGGCCGGTGATGCGGGAGGAATCGGCGGTGGCGATAATGTTGCTTGCCTGCAGGCCAATGAGACCGAAGGCGACACCGGTCATGAGCAGCTCAATAATCTGCCAGAAGGAAGTGGAGGAGAGGCGTTCTTCCGCTTCAAGCGCCGCCATGTACTTGGTGCTGGTGAACTGGATAGCGCCGATGACCACGGCAATAACGCCGGAGGCGTGCACGCTTTCAGCAGCGAGGTAAGCACCGAAGGGAATCACGAGGGTCACGGCGTTGCTGGTGACCACGTCGTGGGCGCGCTGGCGAACGTAGCCGCCGAGCCATCCGAAGATGTAACCAATAATGACCGCCAGGATTGAGCCGAGAACGAAGTCCTTAGCAACCGAGAGCGGGTCAATATGGTGGCCGCTGGTCATAGAGTGGATTGCGGCGTGGAAAAGAACGATTGCGATAGCGTCGTTGAAGCTACCTTCGGTCTGCAGGGTGCCAATGAGGCGGCGGGGGATACCAACCGGCTCAGCCACTGCCTCCACGGCGACGGGGTCGGGCGGGGAGACAGCGGCACCGACGGCAAGGGCGACGGCGATGGTCATGCCGGGGACCCACCACATGGCTGCGCCGGCAATTGCCAGGGCGGAGACGGTGGTGAGCAGTACCGAGTAGAGCAGTACGGATTTCCAGCGGCGACGCAGGGTGCCCCAGGAGAATTTAATGCCAATGGCCCACAGTAGTGGCGGAAGGAAGATCGGCAGGATGATGTCGCTGTCGATATTAAGGTCCGGTCGGTTGGGAATGAAGAGCGCGGCAGCACCGAGCAGGGTCATCATGACCGGCCAGGGGAGGTTGAATCGATCACCAACGCTGACCATGAACACGGTCGCAATCAGGATCATGACGATAACGGAGAGGTAAAGCATTGGTCCGGTGTTGTTCCTTTCGCGCGGCTAGGGTTAGTCGGCTACGTCTTTCTACTCTACCGGAGGGGTGAATCCCGCTTTCAGGATATGGGGGGTTCTGTAGCGTTTATTCTGGTGTTGTTTACCTCTGAGCCTAATGCTTTGTGTGGAATATAGAGTTTTCCCCTGAATATCCTTGTTTTTCGGCAGGTTATTCAGGGGAAAATTCTATATTTGGAATATATCGATTAGGGTAGTTACCTTTAGCGGGCTACTTGGAGCCGCAACCGCCAGCACCACAGCCGCAGCCACCCGCGGGAGCTTCCTCCACAACCGGCTCAGGCTCGTCGTGACCGCCACAGCAGCCACCCTTTTCTTCCTTCGGCTCGTCGTGACCACCGCAGCAACCGCCGCCACCGTGGGAGTGGCCGTGAGACTCAGCAGCTTCAGCGGAGGAACCGCATCCGCCCGAGCCGCAACCGCAACCACCGGCTGAGGGTGCGGGCTCCTCGTGGCTGCCGCAACCACCCGAACCGCAGCCACAGCCGCCACCGTCGACCGAGCCGCAGGCGGAACCGCGTGCGTCGCGGTGACCCATGAGATCCACGCCCAGGTCGGAGAGGTAGCGCAGGTAACCCGCAAGGGCGTCGCGTCCACCGGTGCCGGAGATGACGATGCCGCCGTGACGCAGTGCCTTGAGAACCTCGTTGACCATGGGCCACTGCTCAATGTCGTCGGTAATGGTGATAGCGCTGACCACGTGCATTGCGAGGGAGGTCAGCGAGCGCAGGGACTGCTCGTAGCCTTCGGGCAGGTGAATGACCTTGGCGGGTGCTGCCAGGCGCAGGATGGACAGTACGCGCATGAGCATCATGGGCACTGCATTTTCGGGCAGCAGTACGGTCACGCCGATGGCGGAGGATTCTGCAATACGTTCGATGGTTGCCGCGAGTTCTTCGGAGTCGATATCGCGGGAGATGTCCAGCACTTCGTAGGAGTCCACGGCGATGGAGCGGGTGCCCAGCGCATCGGCGAGTGCTTCATCTTCGGTGTGGACCGCAATCATGTTGCGGAATTCGTTGCGGCGCACAACGGAGGCTGCCTCGATGAGGGCGAAGTCCTGGCCTTCACCGTCCACGAGGAGGGTGTGGATTTCTTCGCGGTTGAGGCCTTCGCCTGCGGTGGCGCGCTCGATTAGTTCAGAAAATGCATTGCTCATACCGAATATTAAACACCTGATTTTGGGGCGGGCGCCCGCGAGGTTTGCCTGCCTTGGCGGTTTTGAGCGGTTTAAGACGTGATTTTATGCCGAGAGCGTGGGCGGCCGCCTATTTCTGCGTGTGCTGGAGTGTTTTTGGCGGTAAAACTGCCCGTGAAACGCGAAACGTTCACTCCGGGTGAGTGAGAATCGACATTCATTTTTGAGGCTGTACCGCGTATTTGCGTGGTTTTTGTTTGCCACAGGGTGCATCTTGCTCACGTTACAGATTTGAACACCCTAAAATGAAAGGGTGGTACTTTCCCGTGAAAAGATTCTAGATACCGCCTACGAGGTCTTGGCGACCTACGGTTTGGCGGACCTTTCCATGCGCCGACTCGCTCAGGAGCTTCACGTGGCTCCCGGCGCTCTGTACTACCACGTGAAGAATAAGCAGCAGCTTCTGATTCTGTTGGCGGATTACATTCTGGCTCGTGCCCCGAAGTCGATGTCTGAGGAGGCTGAGCCGAATCCTGAGGCTATTCGTGCTTCGATGATTCGCCGCGGCGATACGCTATTCTCTCTGCTCTACCCGATTCGTGAGTGCCCTGAGGTGGTGCGCCTGAGCTTGACTCTGCACCCGCGTGAGTTGAAGCCTGTGGTGGCGATGGCTCATGAGTTCCAGGCGCTTGGTTTGGGTCATGCGGAGGCGCTGCGTCGTGCTCGTTTGTTGACTCATATTGCGTTGAGCCTGGTGGAGGAGTATCAGACTCTGCCGCTGATTTCTCCGCAGGAGGCTGTGGCGAGCGGCGATGTGCCGCTGATTGAGAATGCGTTTAACCGTTACCGCCAGGATCTGCTTTCTGCGATTGACGCGATGATGGTGGTGCAGGAGCCTTATACGCAGGATGCGTAAGTCGCCTGTTCTTCTTTTGGTTTATTAGTTGTGTATGGTGCCCCGTGCCCCCTGTGTGGGGGTGCGGGGCTTTTCCCTGCGCTTAGGCACTAATCTCCCCTGCCCCGCCCTGACACTATCGCGTTCTGACGTTGCCGCACTCTGATACCGGTGTGGTTTGGCGGCTGAGTCGAGGTTCGTTGGTTTTCTGCTTTAGTCTAGAGGTGACACGTGCTTGCGCTGGTGCCTGTTGGGTGCCTGGTGCGGGTGGGGTGTTGTTTATGTCTTAGTGCCCTGTTGGGCTGTATCAGAGGTGTTCCATGTCGATGACCGCTACCGCCCAGTGGGCGGCTCTTCCGGACCATAGCGCGGAGATTGCGCGTGTGCGTGAGGAGTTTATTACCGCGTATGGTTATGAGCCTGATGGTGTGTGGTCGGCGCCTGGGCGTCTGAATCTTTTGGGCGAGTACATTGATTTTTTGGGTGGCTCGTGTCTGCCGATGCCGCTACCGTATCGCACGTATATTGCGGGTGCGTTGCGTCGTGATGGCGTGTTGCGTGCTTCGTCGTTGCAGATGCCCGGCGATGAGCGCACGGTCGTGATTCGCGATATTCAGCCGGGTCATTTGAAGGGCTGGTTCACCTATGTGGCGGGTGTTGCGTGGGCAATGAATCAGGAGGGCGGCAGGGATATTATGCTGCCCGAGGAGTTTGGCGCTGACTTGCTGATTAATTCTCGTGTTCCGGTGGGTGGCGGTTTGTCGTCGTCGGCGGCTTTGGAGTGTTCTACGGCGTTGGCATTGTTGGAGCTCTCGTGTCCAGTACGTGAGCGGTGCCCGGAGGCGGATGCTACCCCGGCTGATAGTGATGCGTTGCGTGCGCGTCTGGCTCAGGTGTGTATTACGGCTGAGAATAAGGTGGCTGGCGCGCAGACGGGTGGCCTGGATCAGACGGCGTCGTTGCGTTCGCATCCGGAGCAGGCTCTGGTGGTTGATTTCCGTGATTTTTCGATTGAGCCGGTTGCGGTGGATATTGCTCAGCATGGCCTGAGTTTTTTGGTGATTGATACGAACACTCCGCATGAGCTGACGGATGGCGGTTTTGCGGCTCGTCGTGCGGCGTCTGAGGCGTGCGCTGACGCTTTGGGTCTGCGTTTTTTGCGTGATGCACTGCCGGAGGATCTGTCCTGCGCGGGTATGGATGCGCGCGCGGCGAAGGCGTGGCGTGCTGATTTGGTGGATTCTTCGGTGAATCGTGCCCTGGACGCTCTGGAGGACGCGGGTCGTCCGTGTTCGTTCCCGCGAGGTTGGGTGCGTCATGCGTTCCACGATATGACTCTGGTGGGTCGTGCGAGCTATCTGCTGCAGCATGCTGCTGAGCTTGGTTTCGCAGCGTTTGAGGAGGCGGGCCGTATTTTCACGGAGTCGTTTGTGTCGATGCGTGATGAGTTGCGTGTTTCTCGCCCTGAGATTGATGATGCGGTGCAGGTGTGCCTGGATCAGGGTGCGTTGGGTGCCCGTATTGTGGGTGGCGGTTTTGGTGGCGCGGTGATGGCACTGATTCCAACCTCTCGCCTGGAGGCTGCCGCGGATGCGGTGGCGACTGCGTATGCGGTGCGCGGCTATGCGGCGCCTCGTTTTTTGCCGATGGTTGCTGGTTTTGCGGCGTCTCATGATTGGTCGGCTGATGCGGTTCCTACGGATATTCCGGTGTTTTAGGGTTGTGGGCTGAGGTTTGTCAGCTGAGGTCTGTCATAAATCGGCGGGGTGTCATAGGGGCGTTTTTTCAGGGGTTTGAACAATATTCTTAGCTGGAAGTTTCCTGCGAGTTTCTGCAATTTTCCTCCGGCTATTCCCCGTAATAACGCGCTGATAAGCCATAATTTTTTGGTCATTAGTCAAAAGTGGCGCCACGTTTTCTGAGGGTGGTTTTTCTTGCCTTCGCGGGTATGTACACTTATCGACGGACGCAATCCGTGAGCTGTAAAGTTTCGATGCGCATAGTCCGGCATATGGATAGCATCTACACTGGGTTCGACCGTCACATACAAGCCCAGCTTGCAGGTTTCGTCCACCAAAGCATCACACTCCGATTTCGCCCGTACGGGCGAATCACCCCTCACCAAGAGTGAGGCTTTAGAGCGCGAAAGCGCAGAAAGGAGGCCCCCGTGGGCTTCGATATCAAGGGTACCGTTGAGCAGGGCCTCGACAAGGCTCAGGAAGTCATCAACGAGAAGGCTGGCAAGGAGGTCGTCACCGACGAGCACGTTGCCAAGGTTGAAGAGGTCGTGACCGAGAACGTCTCCAAGCTGACCGAGAAGTTCGGCAAGTAAGGCGACAGCCTCCTTTGGATTGGCGCCCTGCCTCGCCTCCTCGTGGGGTAGGGCGCCATTTCCCTGGGTTTGCATTACAGACTTTCACTCAACGGCTTTCACTCAACATCTCTCTCAAATAATGGGGCGTTCTGCCCCGCCTGGGTTCTTTCATTCACCGACTCACTCGGCATATTGCTCAGCTTCGGTTACCGCATGGTAGCCTGTTTTCACTCTTCTTTTACTCTTACTCAGCACAAGTACTCGCGCTTTCTCGCGAACTGTATACGCCCCGCATCATTGGTCCGGCAACCTTGGTGTGGGGCGTATGCCGTTAATGCACGGGATGAAGGCTTCTGGGGCGGGGCGGAGGCTTCTGGAGCGCAGGGTGAAGGCTTCTACGAGAGTGCTGCACGGGTTGTGGGAGTGCGGCGCGGGCGTTCGCCCTATGAGGACCTCTCCCCCACCCCTGCACGCTCAGCTATGCTTGATATGTCAACTTATTGAGCTGCGCCCTCAGGTAGGTTTCAGTGCCTCCTGAAGACCGCGGAGCACCCCGTCTATGGAGGAACTATGTTTGAACGTCAGCAGTCCGATCAGCAGAAGGCACGCGAGGTCATGAAGGATGGCGGCGTCGTCATTTATTGGCGCCCCGGCTGCCCCTACTGCGAGGCTCTGGATTCTAAGCTGGGCGAGCTGGGCGACCACGCTACCTGGGTGAACATTTGGGAGGATCCGCAGGCTGAGGCTCACGTGAAGTCCCTTAACGACGGCAACGCGACCGTCCCCACTGTGGATACCGGCGACACTCACTTTGTGGTGGCTGACTTGGTGAGCCGCAACAAGGTGAAGAAGCTGATCCAGAACACTCTCGACGCTGGCGGCGAGGCTTAAGATGGCTCGCCCGGCGCTGAACCGCGATACGACGGTCTGCATTTCTCTGTCTGGTCGCCCGTCGAATCACGGTATTAAGTTCCACAATTACCTGTACGAGAAGCACGGTCTGGATTACCTGTACAAGGCGATGACCACTACCGATATTGAGGGTGCTATCGCCGGTGTGCGTGCTCTGGGTATTCGTGGCTGCTCGGTGTCTATGCCGTTTAAGCAGGCTGTTATCCCGCTGATGGACGATATGGACCACTCAGCTGCGGTCATTGGCGCGGTGAACACGATTGTGAACACTGACGGCTTCTTGAAGGCGTACAACACGGATGTGATTGCGGTGGCTTCCCTGCTGCGTTCGCATAATGTGGATCCGTCTCTGCCGTTCCTGCTGCGCGGTTCGGGCGGTATGGCGGCTGCTGTGGCTGGTGCGTTCTTTGATGCGGGCTTCTCGCAGGGCATGATTATTGCCCGCAACGAGGAGACCGGCCGCGCGCTGGCTGAGCGTTACGAGTACGCCTGGGCGCCGGAGGTGGGCAACCTGCGAGCGCCGATTCTGGTGAACGTGACCCCGATTGGCATGGCTGGCGGTGAGGAGAGCGAGGAGCTGTCCTACCCGCAGGATGCTATTGCTGAGGCGCAGGTGGTCTTTGACGTGGTGGCGATGCCCGTTGAGACTCCGCTGGTTCGTGCGGCTCGCGCGGCGGGTAAGGAAGTTATTCACGGTGGCGAGGTGATTGCTCTGCAGGCTGCTGAGCAGTTCCGCCTGTACACCGGTGTGGAGCTCACCCCCGAGGAGGTTGAGGAGGCGGAGGCTCAGGCGAACTAGGTTCGCACCCGCTGCTTCTTCGCCCCGTGAGGGGCTCGATACATGAAAGTGCCCGGAAGATTGATTCTTCCGGGCACTTTTTGTTCTATCCGGCGCTTTGCGCCGAAATTTTTTGTAATTACACACAGCCTGGTACTTAAGGTTTTCCACATCTGTGGAGAAATCTGGGGAAAACTCTTACACCCGTGTAATTCACCCCGTGTAATTCGAGTGTTTTAGCCTGTATCCACAGGTTTTAAACATGTACTCACACTCGTGGAATTACACGAATGTAGTTATACACAGTGTGGAAAACCTCTGTGGATAACCCTCGTCTGCGGCGGTTTTCCGCGGATTTTCAGGCTCAATACCTGCCGTTGAACCACCGTCGCGGGCTCTGCTGCTGCGGCTCCGAAGACTCGGGCTTCTTCACGAACGGGATAATCAGCAGGGTTGCTAGTGCGCCACTGACAAGACCGCCAAAGTGTCCCGCGTGAGAAATATTCGGGTGGAAGAGGCTCTGCACAACGTCAATACCCATGAGCAGAATAAAGAGGCGCGCTGTGTCCTTCTGCTTCCGAAGAAGCAGAAGGACGAAGAACGCACCGTAGAGGCCGTACACACCGCCTGATGCGCCCACGACGCCATGGTAGTAGGTGAAGATGTACACGCTGAAGCCAGCACCCAGGGTAGCAGCCATATATACGAAGAGGAACTTCCAGCGCCCCATCATTCGTTCGAGAGATACACCAAAGATGAAGAGGTAAATCATGTTCCACACCAGGTGCATCGGGTCATTCTGCGAGTGCAAAAAACCGTGCGTAATCAAGCGGTAGTACTCACCGTGGTGAACACGGGGACCCGACATCCTGCCGAGGTTGTACACCCAGTGGAATGGAATGATCTGTTGCAGACCGTACACCACAACGTTAATCAGAATGAGTGTGTACGTAATATGCCAGTGACGGGCGATGAAGGAACGCTTCGGTCTCGAGGCGCCTCCATTGAGGTCACGGTAGCAATCGGGGCAGACTACACCCGCTTCCTGTGCCGTCTGGCATTCACCGCAGATGGTGCGGTTGCAGCGCCCGCACTGGGCGTAGCTGACACGGTCGGGGTGGTTGACGCAGACCGTGGGGCTCTGCCCGTAGTTCATATAGTTGGGGAAGTTCTCCACTGCCTCTCCAAGGATTTTGTGCCGGATTTTCCGAAGATTTTCTGCGGATTTTCAGGCTAGTACCTGCCGTTTTGCCATTGCTGCGGGCTCTGCTGCGGCGGATCCGAGGACTCGGGCTTCTTCACAAACGGGACGAACAGCAGGGTCAGCAGTACACCGCCGATAAAGCCACCCGCGTGGCATGCGTGGGAAATATTCGGGTTGAAGAAGCTCTGAACCACACCAATGCCGATAAGCAGCATAAAGAGGCGCGCCGTGTCCTTCTGCCTCCTAAGGAGCAGGATGACGAAGAAGGCACCGTAGAGGCCGTACACGCCGCCTGATGCGCCCGCCACGCTCGTTGAAGGAGTCAGCACGTGCACGCCGAAGGCACCAAAGACGATTGAGCCCAGGTACACCACAAGGAACTTCCAGCGCCCTATCATACGTTCGAGAGATACACCGAAGATGAAGAGGTAAATCATGTTCCACACCAGGTGCATCGGGTCGTTTTGTGAGTGCAGAAAACCGTAGCTGATGAGGCGGTAATATTCACCGTGCTGAACATAGGGCCACCACATCATGCCGTGGTTGACCATCCACCTATTCGGGATAATCTGCTGCAGACCGTACATCGCGACGTTAATCAGAATGAGCGTGTACGTAATGTGCCAGTGGCGCGCCAGGAACGAGCCTTTTGCCTTCGAACCCTGTGCTTTCGAGCTACCACCGGTGAGGTCGCGGTAGCAGTCGGGGCAGACCATGCCCACATCCAGAGCTACCTGGCATTCGCCGCAGACGGTGCGGTTGCAGCGCTTGCACTGGGCGTAGCTAACGCGGTTGGGGTGGTTGACGCAGACCGTGGGGGTCTGCCCGTAGCCTGCGTAGTTGGGAAAGTTCTCCACTGAACCTCCAGGGGTTGTGTACCGGATCAACCGGGGTGATGTGCGGGGGATGGCGCGCGTGGGCATATAAGCGCAGGGGCCCACCGGAAAAATCCTGGCGGGCCCCTGAACTATACGTGTTTTCTCAACACCTTCAGCAGAATGCTCGTATGAGCCTTCTGATGGGGTTTATTAGAGCTTTTCGATGTCGATCGAGGAGATGACAACGTCCTTGACCGGGCGGTCCTGGAAGCCGGTCTCAACGCCCTCAATAGCGTCAACAACCTTCTTGGATGCCTCGTCGGTAACCTCACCGAAAATGGTGTGGCGGCCGTTCAGCCAGGGGGTCTCAACGGTGGTGATGAAGAACTGAGAACCGTTGGTGCCGGGGCCTGCGTTAGCCATTGCCAGCAGGTAGGGCTTGGAGAAGGAGAGCTCGGGGTGAATCTCGTCCTTGAACTGGTAGCCGGGGCCACCAACGCCCATACCCAGGGGGTCGCCACCCTGAATCATGAAGTCCTTGATGATGCGGTGGAACACGACGTCCTTGTACAGGGGGGTGTTCATGATTTCACCGGTGCGGGGGTGCTTCCACTGACGGGAGCCGTCAGCCAGGCCGATGAAGTTCTCAACAGTCAGCGGTGCGTGGTTGCCGAAGAGCTCGACGACGATGTCACCGTAGTTAGTGTGGATAGTTGCCTTAGCAGTTGCATTAGTCATGGCTCTATTGTGGCACGGGGCGGCGCTCATTCGCCATCTAACATGTTTTTTCGCCCCGGGCGCACCGTTGGGCGGGCTTTTTGGGCGGGAATTGAATATCCTGAGAGGTGAACACTACGCGCGCGGCGGCGTTTTCTAGTCGCTGGCGCATTTCAACCGATGGAGGTCACCCCATGTTCTGCTGCAAGAAGCGTAAGGCACGCAAGGCTGCTAAGGCTCAGGCTATTGTCTCTTCTCTGGCTGCTGTTGAGTCCGCGCTGGAAGGCAAGACCGCTGAGATGTTCGCTGAGAAGCTGACCGGCAACAAGAAGGCTCTAAAGAAGGCTCGTAAGGCTACCGCGAAGACTGTTCGTGCCGCTGAGAAGGAACTGGCTCGTATTGAGCGTAACGGCGGCAAGCGCCCCCGTAAGGGCCTGGCGTTCCTGGGTCTGCTGGTTGCTCTGGGTGTTGCAGGCGCCGCAGCTTACAACGCAGCTCGTCCCGTGGAGGACCCCTGGAAGAACGCATAAGCGCTTATTCCCCGCTTTTCTTCTCTACACTTTCTGAGGCGCCGCTAGCGGCGTAAGAGAGCGCTTTATGAAAGATAGCCGCCCGCTAGAGTTCTTACTCTGGCGGGCGGCTATTGTTTTGGGTGTTTCTCTTGTTTTTTTGGGGGGGGGGAGGGGGAGTGCAGCTATGATGCTGAATCTCCTGTGTATACCCCAGACACCTGATATACCCAGACATATTCCCGGATATACAAAGAACCCCATGTCTTTCGACATGGGGTTCTCGGTTCAAAAATAAACCGGCGATGACCTACTCTCCCACACCCACAAAAGTGCAGTACCATCGGCGCGAAGAGTCTTAGCTTCTGGGTTCGGAATGGAACCAGGCGTTTCCCTCTTGCTATAATCACCGGAAAGTGGAGGCGAGGGGACTCGAACCCCTAACCCTCTGCTTGCAAAGCAGATGCGCTACCAATTGCGCCACGCCCCCGTGGTGCTCTACTAGTCTATAACACCTTTTGCGGCTTTACCAAATCCTCAGGCGTATTTTTTTAGTTAGACCCATCACACCCCTGAAGGGCTTAGGTAATCACCTCACCCGGCACTGTCGCCTCCCGCTTCGTTAGAGCCTGCAGGGGGCCACTCACTTCCTGCAGATATTTACGAATCGCGGTACGTTGCGCCTCCTTCGCAGACTCCTCCTTCGACTCCGGTCCCTTGAAGCCCAGCTTGAACGCATCCCACTGGCTCGCTGAGGGGTACTTTTCACGGGCATTCCACACCAGCGAGAACGATGCCAGGGTATTCAGCTCCTTCTTCGTGGCAGCCTTCGACAGCACATCAGCAACCGTTGCCACGCGTGAAGACTCGGCAACACTCACCGAAATCTTCGACTGCGCACCCGAGGGCAGGCTCAGCGCCTTCTCCGGAGCCAACTGAATATTCAGATGAATCTGCTGTACCCGCTCATTCTTCAAATCCAGCTCAGCTAGCGCACGGAAACGCTTCATCAGGGATTCATAGTTCTCATCAATCACCACAGCGTTCAGGCGCAGCTCATCCGCAAGCAGCCCCACCTGAGCGTAGCTCGCATTAGTTCCCAGCGCTGCGTTAGCGGTCAGTACCTTCAGCCACTGCTCTTCTTTCAAAGTCGCCGAATCATTGACTCGCAGTGGGCTCACCGGCGCATCCGTCACCGTATTAGCAACGTTCTGCGGGTCATTCGCCAAATCCACACCGCCATAGGTAACGCTCAGCCGGTGCAAAGAACCGTAAACGGACAGATTAGTCAGAGCCGTAGCAGCCGCCGCCAAATCGGCCTGTGCCGCCGCCGTGAGGGAGAAAGAACCCACCAGGCGCAGATCCTGTTCACGACGCCTCTGACCCACATAAATACGCCCCAGCGACTCAATCTTCAGGTAGCGGGTATCGATATTTTCACGCACCAGACGCTCACGACGCGCCAGCAGCTTCTCGGTTGAAACCACCACCGCCGCATCCTCACCCAGCACACCGCTTGCCGCAATCTGCGGCATCGCGGCAAGCACCCCGGCGGCAGCGACCACGCCGCCAGTCAGGAGCAGGGAGCGGCGGGGCACCACGAGGCGGCGCGCCTGCCCAGCAATAGCCTCTTTAGCGGCATCTACGCGGGTAGAGGGGATCTTAGCAACAGAGCCCTCAGCGACAACGGATGCCGCCTCAGAAGAGCCCTGAGAGGCTCCCCGGGTAGAAGTATCGGGAATGTGAGAGTTCTCGGGTTCCAAAGAAGGGGAAGAAGACACAGAATCTCCAGGATGCAGGGCGAGCGCAAAGCCCACCAACGGTTTGAGGGGAGTGAAGTCCCTCTAGAATACCGCCCGCACCTATGCGCATCCATCGCAAGGGCATAAAGAAAACCTATGGGGTGGACTCAGTCCACCCCATAGGTCACAAACTTCATGAGAGCTCTCAACTCTCACCGCAGGCTATTTAGTCGTCCTGCGCAGCCGTAGCGTTCGGAGCCGGAATATTAGCCGACTCAGCAGCCAACTCAGCAATACGGATCTCGCCGGTCGTCGGATCATCGTAGGTCACGTACTCGGTACCGCCAGCCGTAGGCTCCGCATCCTCGTTCACGTGGTTCTCCGCAATCAGGAAGCCGTGCGCACCAAGAATCTTAGCGACGCGGTCAATATCCTGCGGGGTCGGGGTATGATCCACCACTCGACGAATGTACTCATTAATGCGCTGGTCACTCACGTACGCCTCACCACGGGCAGCACGGGACTGCATGAGCTGGCGAACAACTTCCTGCAGCTGCTCATCGGTCAGACGCATCTTCAAAATAGCCATCACTGCCGCGCGGTCCTGCACCGGAACATCCTTGGGATACCCGACGCTCAGCCAGTCGATTACTCGAGAGATTATGCTCTTATCAGGCATCGAGCCCCTCCTTCGAAGCAGTCATCATATGCAATTTAGTGTTCACGGGATTAGTGGCCTCCACCGGTTACGCCGAAGATATTCCAGCCGAAAGTGTGGTCGATAAAGTCCTTAGCGACCCAGAGAATACCGATGATTACGATTGCTACGATAATAGCAAAAATGCAAGACGCGGCAATCTTCGCCACCGTTCCCGGAGGCTCAATTTCCACAAGCTTGCCGTCCGCCGTGTATTCGGTACGACCAGCCAGCAGACGCAGACCCAACGCATACAGCGCCGGAAGGCCCGCGCCAAAGAACAAACCGGCAATCAGCACCGGAATGACCTTATCCAGAATGTCAATCACGTATTGCATGGCTACGAACCTGCCTTCTCAGTAGCAAGAGTCTGAGCTTCTGCGGATGCGTCAGCGCTGGTGACTGCAGCGCCTTCCTTTTCATCCCAGTCGCCAGTCACGTTCGAAGCGTCAATATTGTCCTTCTGGGAATGACGCCACATCAGGAAGCAGAAGATTACCAGCAGAGCGAAAACGGTCATTTCGCCAACGAACTGGGTGCCGGTCAGAGTATTCAGGCCGTGACCAATCAACCAGGTCAGCGCACCCACAATAGCGGCAGCCGGCAGAGTAATCAGCCAAGCAACCACCATGCGGCCAGCAACAGACCAGCGAACCTCAGCACCCTTACGACCCAGACCACTACCCAGAATCGAGCCGGACGCCACGTGAGTGGTGGACAGTGCCATACCGAAGTGCGAAGAAGTCAGAATAATCGCAGCGGACGCGCCGTCAGCAGCAACACCCTGAGGGGTATCCACCTCAACAATGCCCTTACCGAGGGTGCGGATAATACGCCAGCCGCCCAGGTAAGTACCCAGAGCAATAGCGATAGCACAGGATGCCTTCACCCACAGGGGGATCGCGTCATCGTTGTTCAGGGTGCCCGAAGCAACCAGAGCCAGGAAGATCACACCCATGGTCTTCTGCGCATCGTTGGTACCGTGCGCCAGAGACATCAGGGATGCGGTCGCAACCTGTCCCTTGCGGAAACCGCCGTGCTTACGGTCGTCAGCAACCGGAGCAGCAATACGGTAAACCAGCCAGGTGCCGGTTGCCGCCACGATAGCCGCAATGACGGGGGAAAGGACCGCAGGAACAATAATCTTGGACAGAACGCCCATCCACTGCACACCGTCGAAGCCAATCGCGACAATAGCCGAACCAATCAGGCCACCAAACAGAGCGTGCGACGAGGAGGAGGGAAGACCCAGAAGCCAGGTCAAAACATTCCAGAGGATACCGCCAACCAGGCCGGTAAAGACGATAAGCATCAGCGCCGAACCGTCCGTTGCTACGTCGATACGGTCCAGGTTCACGATACCGCTACCGACCGAGCGTGCCACTTCAACGGAGAGGAACGCGCCCACAAGGTTCAGGGACGCAGACAGCGCCACGGCGGTCTTAGGCTTCAGCGCACCGGTTGCAATGGAGGTTGCCATCGCGTTACCGGTGTCGTGGAAGCCATTCGTAAAGTCGAAGGCGAGCGCGGTAAGCACCACGATCACGAGAATAATGAGTTCTGTAGTCACAAGAAAATTATCTGTCGGTTTTCACGAAATCTAAAGTATTCCGAATTAACACGAAATAACAGATAAACCCACATCTATTTACGTGTTTTCGTGAGGGTTTCACTGAAGAGCCCATATTTCAGGAGTAAAAACGCTGATATTCCGCGGCGAAACAGGTGGACCCAACAGAATACTTAAGTTGTTTTATGTGGCTTAAGCGTAGGCGTGGGGGAGCGGGGCGATTATATCCACCGATAGGCTAAAGTGTGTTCACCAAGTGTTCACTTTCAGGAACCTCCCAGCTTTCTTTTTGTGACACACCTTTATTATTTAGACCTCATTTAGCCCCCATTCACACCCAAGCTGCACCCTTTCCGCTGCAGACGTGGGTTTCAATCAGCTTCGGTATACAACAAAAGACCCCGCATCTTTCGATACGGGGTCTTTTTCAAAAATAAACCGGCAACGACCTACTCTCCCACACCCTCAAAAGTGCAGTACCATCGGCGCTAAGAGTCTTAGCTTCTGGGTTCGGAATGGAGCCAGGCGTTTCCCTCTTGCTATAA
>CAUUAD010000023.1:0-16547 GCA_963542785.1 Rothia mucilaginosa | reverse complement strand
TTCCCGCTGCTGGCACGCACCCCGCTACCGTAACCACCGCGCCCATGCCCCCCCCTGAACTGGCGGGCGGCACACATGAGGTACACAGGTGCATCCGGTACCCTCAACACAGCAACATCTATCGCGGGTAGAACGCATAGAAGCGCTCCACCCCGGAAACCCTCATACACCCCAAGGAGAACCATGAAGAAGACTGACTACAACCTTGCCGTCTACTGCGGTGCACGCTCCGGCAACGACCCGCTCTTCACCACCCGCGCCCGGGAGCTCGGCACTCTCTGCGCCCAGAACAATATTGGCGTGGTGTACGGTGGCGGCCGCACCGGCCTCATGGGCACCGTCGCGGGCGCAACCCTGGACGCCGGCGGCGTGGTCTACGGCGTGGTCACCCACAAGCTGGTCGGACTGGAGGGCGTGTACCCCGGTCAGACCACCCTCGACATTGTGGACACCATGCACCAGCGCAAAATCGCCATGATCGACAAGGCTGACGCGTTTGTCGCCATGCCCGGCGGCCCCGGCACCCTCGAAGAGTTCTTTGAAGTTTTCAGCTGGCAGTTCCTCGATATTCACTCCAAGCCGGTCGCGCTGCTGAACGTCAACGGCTACTGGGACAAGCTCATCGACGCCATGCACTACATGGCGTCCACCGGCCTGCTCAACGAACGCTACCTGGACGAGCTCATCATCGTCACCACCCCCGAAGAGCTGCTGGAAGCGCTCACCAAGGACCTGGAGCGTCGCGCCGCCGAAAAGAACACTGCTGAATAAAACCAACACTGCATAAAACCAACGCAGAAAACGAGAATGACTATGGCAACCACCCCCAACCAGGCACGCACCCTGCTGCTGACCTTCTTCGGCCCGTTCCCCGGCGTACCCGTGAACCCCACCGTAGCGCTCGCCGAAGGCGCCCAGCGTCTGCTGAGCCAGATGCGCCCGGATTTGAACGTCATCACCCGCGAGCTGCCCGTCAGTTACGACGGTTCCAGCGTCGCCCTGCGCACTGCCCTGCAGGATGTGCAGCCCGATGCGCTCATCAGCCTGGGCGTGGCGGTTGGCCGCGACGTGGTCAGCCTCGAACAGGTCGCCATCAACCTGGACTCCGCCGGTATTGAAGATAACGACGGCGACCAGCGCTGCGATGAGCCGATCGCTCCGGGCGGGCAGGAGGCGTACTTCTCCTCCCTGCCGGTGCGCGCCAGCTACGAGCGCCTGCGCGCGGCGGGGGAGCCGGTCGAGATTTCGTACACAGCCGGAACCTACGTGTGCAACCACGTGTTCTACGAGGGCCAGCGCATCAGCCGTGAACTGGGCTTGAGCATCCCCGCCGGATTCGTGCACGTGCCCGCAACCCGCGCTGACGGTGAAGATGCGACCGAGGGTGTAGAACTGACCGCTCACCGTGACGCTGGTGGCGTGGTTCGCGACGAGCAGGGCGTGCCGCAGCTGCCCGAATCCACCGTGGTGCGTATTATTGCGGAGGTCGCCTCGGACACCCTGCCCGCGGTGGACTAGCAGCACGGTACTGAGCTAGAACCCCTATAACAAAACCGCCGGATAGCCTCCCGACTTGGGAGCCTATCCGGCGGTTTGTGCATTTGCGCTGAGCTAATTTGCGCTGAGCTAATTTGCGCTGAACCAGCACAGCCGGGCTACAAAACCGGCACATGCAGGCTCAAGCTACTACTTGGTGCGGTTCTTCAGGTAGTAGTCAATCAGCGAAGCGGTCGAAGAATCCTGACGAGCCAGAACCTCGCGGTCACCCTCAATAGCGGGAACCAGGTCCAGAGCCAGCTTCTTACCCAGCTCAACACCCCACTGGTCGAAGGAGTCAATACCCCAAACAACACCCTGAACGAAGGTGATGTGCTCGTACAGGGCAATCAGGGAGCCCAGAACGCGCGGGGTCAGGCGCGGCGCCATGATGGAGGTGGAGGGGCGGTTACCGCTGAAGATACGTGCGTTGACCACGTGCTCTGCGGTGCCCTCTGCACGGACCTCTTCCTCGGTCTTGCCGAAAGCAAGAGCCTGAGACTGCGCGAAGAAGTTAGCCAGGAACAGTTCGTGAACGTCCTGCTCGCCGTCCTTGGTCGGGTGGACCGGGTTAGCGAATGCCAGGAAGTCCGCGGGAATCAGGCGGGTGCCCTGGTGGATCAGCTGGTAGAAAGCGTGCTGGCCGTTGGTGCCGGGCTCGCCCCAGAACACTTCACCGGTTGCGTAGTTGACGAAGGAGCCGTCTGCGCGAACGGACTTGCCGTTGGACTCCATGGTCAGCTGCTGCAGGTATGCGGGGAAGCGGTGCAGGTACTGGTCGTAGGGCAGAACCGCGTGGGTTTCTGCGCCGAGGAAGTTCACGTTCCAGATGTTCAGCAGACCCATCAGAACGGGTACGTTCTGAGCCAGGGGGGCGGTGCGGAAGTGCTCATCCATTGCGTGGAAGCCGGCAAGGAAGTCAGCGAAAACCTTCGGACCGAAAACAATAGCCAGGGAGGTGCCGATAGCGGAGTCTACGGAGTAGCGGCCGCCAACCCAGTCCCAGAAGCCGAAAGCGTTCTCGGGGTCAATACCGAATGCTGCAACCTTGTCGAGTGCGGTGGAGACAGCCACGAAGTGCTTAGCCACAGCCTCGGATGCTTCCTTACCTTCCAGAGCGCCAGCCTCACGCAGGGAGGAGAGCAGCCACTCGCGTGCCACGCGCGCGTTGGTGAGGGTTTCGAGGGTGCCGAAAGTCTTGGATGCGACGATGAACAGGGTGGTCTCGGGGTCCAGGCCGGAGACCTTCTCAGCCACGTCGGTCGGGTCAATGTTGGAGATGAAGCGTGCGGTGATGCCTGCGTCTGCGTAGGGCTTGAGAGCCTCGTACACCATGACCGGGCCCAGGTCGGAGCCACCGATACCGATGTTTACGACGGTCTCGATGCGCTTGCCGGTGATACCGGTCCACTCGCCGTTGCGCACGCGCTCAGCGAAAGCGTAAATCTTCTTCAGAACGGCATGGACGTCTGCGTCTACGTCCTGGCCGTCAACGGTCAGCGCGGGGGTGTAGCCCTCGGGGCGGCGCAGCGCGGTGTGCAGCACGGCGCGGTCCTCGGTGACGTTAATGTGCTCGCCGGAGAACATTGCCTCGCGAGCCTGCTCCAGCTTGACCTCTTCAGCGAGCTTGAGCAGCAGCTCAACGGTCTCGGAGGTAATCAGGTTCTTGGACAGATCGACGTGCAGTTCATCAGCGGTGAAGCTGAGCTTCTCAGCACGGGCGGGATCAGCGGCAAACCATTCGCGCAGGTTCGGAGTGAGGGACTTGTGATGAGCGGACAGAGCCGACCATGCAGAAGTAGTCGTGGGGTCAATAGAAGTAGTCATGCTTCCATTCTCTTATTTTCGGGTGCCCCTGTCATCTCTTTCGAAGGTGATATGGGACGATACGGCGAAAAAATCGAAAACTGGCACGTCATTGTGGGCCTTGCAGTATCAAGATGTAGAGTAAACCCCATGACTTCTTCATCTGAACACACTCCCGCTGATACTCATGCACCGCGCTACCTGCTCGTTTCTCGCGAAGGGGAAACCCTTCTCAACGATGACGGAACCGTGCACTACCTGACCGGTAACGATGCTGCCGAGCCGCTGCCTGAGGAAGCTATCCTGGCGCGTAGCGTGATTCGCCCCGCCGCCTACGGTGCTGACGCCCAGAAGAATAGTGGTGCGGAGGTGCACGTGCTCTACTGCGAGGATGAAACCCTCGCGCAGATCGCCGTCAACCTGAACAACCCTCGGGTGCGCGCCTCCAGCAGTGGCTTCTGGTACTACCCGGTCCACGAGGACCCGGAAGGCCGCGCCCACTACGCAACCGCCCTTGCACGCCGCGACTACCTCATCGACATGCGCTACTCCGCCTACAGCGGCGAAGAGGCGCCCCTCGGCTCCAAGGGAATCCGCCGCACCGCCTCGGGCGAAATGGTGTTCCCCCGTATCGAACCCGCCGTCATGGCGCTGGTGACCAGCCGTGACGGCGAGCGCGTACTGCTGGCAAACAACCGCCAGTGGCACCCCAACCGTTTTGCGCTCATCGCGGGGTTCGTTGACCCCGGCGAAAACCTCGAAGAGGCAATCGCCCGCGAAGTCTACGAAGAAACCGGCCTGCATGCCCTCAGCACCGAGTACCGCATGAGCGATGTGTGGCCTTTCCCGCGTTCGCTCATGATTTGCTACCGGGCGCGCGTGGATGAGAACGAAACCATCATCCACCACGACGGTGAGATTCGTGCCGCACGCTGGTTCACCGCCGCTGAGCTGCGTGAGGCGATTGCTATTTCGGAGGAGCGCGGCAATAGCGACGAGGACGACCCCGCCAAGCTGGAGCTGCCCGGCACGAACGCCGTCGCTCGCCGCATGATTGATGAGTGGCTCGCAGAAAAGCCCTAGTGATACACTGGTAGCTAAGCCCAACGGAGGGGGGTCCGTTTTGGCGTGCCCGGAAACGTTCTCATCGCAGAGCGGTTCCAGGAGCAAACGTTCGAGCCGGCAAGTACCTGAGAAATAAGGTACTGCCCCGTGACCCCCGCGCCTTCTAGAGCGCACCCGCTGGCAAGACTATCCCCTAGATTTAAGCGAGAAACTTAACGCATGTCTGAAAACACCGCTTCGCGCCCCGACCTTCGCAATGTGGCCATCGTGGCACACGTTGACCACGGCAAGACCACCATCGTCGACGCGATGCTGCAGCAGACCCACGCCTTCTCTGCCCACGCAGATGTTGAAGACCGAGTCATGGACTCCGGCGACCTCGAAAAGGAAAAGGGCATCACCATTCTGGCGAAGAACACCACCGTGTTCTACAACGGCCCTTCCGCCAACGGTGAGACCATCACCATTAACGTTATTGACACCCCCGGCCACGCCGACTTCGGTGGCGAGGTGGAGCGCGGCCTGTCCATGGTTGACGGCGTTGTGCTGCTCGTGGACGCATCCGAAGGTCCGCTGCCCCAGACCCGCTTCGTGCTGCGTAAGGCACTGGCTGCTAAGCTGCCCGTGATCCTCGTGGTGAACAAGGTTGACCGCCCCGACTCCCGTATCGACGAGGTCGTTGGCGAGTCCATGGACCTGCTGCTCGGCCTGGCATCCGACCTGGCGGACGAGGTTCCGGACCTGGACCTGGACGCTGTGCTGAACGTTCCGGTAGTGTACGCATCCGGTAAGGCTGGCGCTGCATCCCTGAACCAGCCCGCAGACGGCCAGCTGCCCGACAATGACGACCTTGAGCCGCTGTTCAAGACCATCATCGAGCACGTGCCCGCCCCCACCTACGACCCCAACGAGGTTCTGCAGGCACACGTGACCAACCTGGACTCCTCCCCGTTCCTGGGTCGTCTGGCACTGGTCCGTATCTTCAACGGCACCCTGAAGAAGGGCCAGACCGTTGCATGGGCACGTCACGACGGTGAAATCAAGAACGTCCGCATCTCCGAGCTGCTGGCGACTAAGGCTCTTGAGCGTGTTCCCGCAGAGTCCGCTGGCCCCGGCGAAATCGTCGCAGTGGCTGGTATCGAGGACATCACCATTGGTGAAACCCTCACCGACGCTGAGAACCCCAAGCCCCTGCCGCTAATCAAGGTGGACGATCCCGCGATCTCCATGACCATCGGTATCAACACCTCCCCGCTGGCTGGCCGCGTCAAGGGCGCAAAGGTCACCGCACGTCAGGTGAAGGACCGCCTGGACCGCGAGCTCATTGGTAACGTGTCCATCAAGGTTCTGCCCACCCAGCGTCCGGATGCGTGGGAAGTTCAGGGTCGTGGCGAGCTCGCCCTGGCTATCCTCGTGGAGCAGATGCGCCGCGAAGGCTTCGAGCTGACCGTGGGTAAGCCCCAGGTGGTTACCAAGACCATCAACGGCAAGGTCTACGAGCCCATGGAGCACATGATCATTGACGTGCCCGAGGAGTACCTGGGCGCTGTCACCCAGCTGATGGCTGCACGTAAGGGCCGCATGGAGAACATGGCGAACCACGGTACCGGTTGGGTCCGTATGGAGTTCGCTGTTCCCGCACGTGGTCTGATTGGTTTCCGTACCCAGTTCCTGACTGAGACCCGCGGTGCCGGTATTTCTTCCTCCTACTCGATTGAGCACGAGCCGTGGGCTGGCGAGATTGAGTACCGCACCAACGGTTCGTTGATTGCTGACCGTGCCGGTGTGGTGACCCCCTACGCGATGATTAACCTGCAGGAGCGTGGCACCTTCTTCGTGGAGCCCACCTCTGAGGTGTACGAGGGCATGATCGTTGGTATGAACTCCCGTGCAGACGACATGGAAGTTAACATCACCAAGGAAAAGAAGCTGACCAACATGCGTTCTTCGACCGCGGACAACTTCGAAAACCTGACCCCGCCGAAGAAGCTGACCCTGGAAGAGTGCCTGGAATTCGCTCGTGAAGACGAGTGCGTTGAGGTTACCCCCGAGGCGATTCGTATCCGTAAGGTCATCTTGGATTCCAACGAGCGTGTCCGCGAGTTCCGCCGCCGCGCCCGTGCCAACGACTAATACAGCGCGAACAATTGTTAGCGTTAGCGACTAGCCTGCTGTAGCGGGTGCTGTCGTTGAGTAGGAGCCGCCGCCACCTTTCTGTATGGAAGGTGGCGGCGGTTCTGTTTAACCCTCGGACGTGTTCGGGAGGTATCGGCGGGGTAGGGGAGAGAAAGCGAGGTCAGGGTGTTTCGGCTGGTGGCTCAGAAACGCCTCCGAAAAGCCCGAACACCCCGCGCCGTGCGGGTGAGTGTGTAAGATAAAATAATGCGCCTGCACGGTGGCGGCACCCGTTCGCTGCTCACCTCTGCCGCTCAACGATGTAAATTGCCGGCGCGCTATTGACCGTCCAAGAAACCCAACCCTGCGTATGAGAGGGAAAGCCTGTGTCTGAAACCGAGAACACTCAGCCTGATTCTGCGACCCCCAGCTACCCCACGCAGGGTGAGCGCATCGCCCCCGGATCGCGCCGTGACCTGCTGCCGAATAACTACGATGCGAAGAAGGCACGCATCCTGTTTGTGCATGCACACCCGGACGACGAAACCTCCTCGACCGGCGCGACCATGGCGTACTACGCGCAGAAGGGTGCGGAGGTGTACCTGCTGACCGCTACCCGCGGTGAGTTGGGCGAGGTTATTCCCGAGGAGCTGCACCACCTGGAGGTCGGTAAGCCCGGCTGTCGTGATAACGGTGAGGCGCTGGGCGAGTACCGTACCGGTGAGCTTGCCAGCGCTATCAAGGCGTTGGGCGTGAAGAAGCAATTCTTCCTGGGCCAGGCACCCGCCGTCGCGGAAGGCGCGCTGCCGCTGTACCGTGACTCCGGCATGGCGTGGGGACCGGAGGGTAAGCCCGTCGCTAACCCGGTGGCGGCGGAGGATTCGTTGACCGCGCAGCCGTTGGAACCTCAGGCTCAGGCGCTGGTTGCCGCTATCCGTGCCCTCACCCCGGATGTTCTGGTCACCTACGATTCGGACGGCGGCTACGGCCACCCCGACCACGTGCGCGTGTACGAGATTGTGCACCGCGCCCTGCAGATTCTTGACGATGATGAGGACCGCCCGATTCTTACCTGGGGTATTGAGGGCGAGTTCGACGCGGCGGATCAGCGCGTTCAGGCGGCTATCTACGGTGACGGCACCGCCAAGCGCAAGGCAATGGAGGCGCACCGCACCCAGATCACGGTGGTGGACGAGAAGACTTTCGAGTACTCGAATAAGGTGCCGCAGAAGATTTCTGCCGTGGAGACTTTCCGTGTGCTCGACGGTGACCCGACCGCAACCGTGCATCCGAAGCCGCAGGAGGCCGGTCTGGTGGCGGGCGTTCTGACCGGCTCGATTCTGGGTATTTTTGCTGGTATTGCCGGGTCGATCTACCACGCTTGGGTCGTGTATGCGGGGGATACCGCCCTGCCCCTCGGCTTGCTGGTCGCGTACCTGACGGTTTTCTTCACTGCCCTGTGGTGTGCCCTGTCCTTGCGTCGCGGCTACGCTGCGGCTGTCGTGGCTGTTGCGGTGTTCGTGACCGTGTACGTGCTCGGTTACGGCCGCCCCGACTCGCCGTTTGTTCTGGTGAATCCGGGCCATTCGGCGATTGGCCTGTACGGCGCCCTGTGGTGGTTTGGCGCCCCGGTCGCGGCGATGCTGGGCATGCTCGTGTATACGCGCGCTCGCGTGAAGGACGCGCAGTATTTCTCGCCGCGTGCGGCGCATCAGCGTGCTCGCGCTAAGAAGTAGGCGCCAAGAAGTGATCTGAAGCCTATCACTGCGTTACAACCTTGGGGGAGGGGTGTTCCGGTTAGCCGGGGCGCCCCTCCTGCTGTTGTGGGAATGCTGTTGTGGGTGCTGCACCGCTGCTGTCTTCTCAGCCCGCAGGGTAGAGGGCAATAGGAAAGAAAATGTATGCGTTATTCGGTAAATTGTGCGGGGTAGAAATAGCGGCGACTTCATCAAAAAATTCATGTGACGAAGATTTCATTTTTGGCTTAATCTATTTTTAAAAGCCAGCCGACTAGCAATAACGCAAAGAAATACCAGGTCAGCCTAGCCTAAAAAATACCCCCACAAACCCATGAGCCCACTGTCTGATACGCCACGAAAATACGGTTAAACAGCCGGTGCGCGATAGACTATACACAGACTTCCCCGCCGGGTACCAACTACTCGGCGGTTTACTCTGTAGATTCTGCCCTGCAGCAGACGACCCGCAGAACGGCGGGCACGGGGCGAACAGCTTCTAGAAAGGCACACCAATGACCTACGTAATCGCGCTTCCCTGCGTGGATGTCAAAGACCGCGCATGCGTTGAAGAATGCCCCGTCGACTGCATCTACGAAGGTGAACGCACCCTGTACATCCACCCGGATGAGTGCGTGGACTGCGGCGCCTGCGAGCCCGTCTGCCCCGTAGAAGCAATCTACTACGAAGACGACGTCCCCGAAGAGTGGAGCGAATACGTCAGCGCCAACGCAGACTTCTTCGACGACCTGGGTTCCCCCGGTGGCGCAGCAAAGCTCGGCCCCACCGGCAAGGACGTGCCCTTCATCGCGGCACTGCCCCCGCGCGGCGAATAATAACCTGCGGCGAGTAGTAGCCTGCGGCGAATAATAGCTACAACAGCATAGACTGATCGCACCCTCTGACGGGTGCCAAGAGCCTCCATCTAGCCCCCGGTGCCCACGCACCGTCTAGGCGCTGGAATGGAGGCTCTTGCCATAGGCACGCCAGCGCGCGGGCGCTAGACTGAAATGACGAAAACTATTCCCAAGCAACCAGGTGACACAATGACTTACGGCCTGAACCTGCCCGAATACCCCTGGGAGGCGCTCGCCCCCTACCGCGCAACCGCGGCCGCCCACCCGGACGGTCCGGTGGACCTGTCCATCGGCACCCCGGTCGACCCGACCCCGCAGAACATTCGTGAGGCGCTGGCGGCCGCCTCCGATGCACCCGGCTACCCGACCACCCACGGCACCCCCGTCCTGCGTGAGGCTATTGCCGAGTGGTTTGCGCGCCGCCGCGGCGTGACCGGCCTGAGCCCGGAGGCGATCATGCCCACGGTCGGTTCGAAGGAACTTGTGGCGTGGCTGCCGTTCCTGCTGGGTCTGGGCCCGGGCGATGTGGTCGTGTACCCGCGCGTTGCGTACCCCACCTACGATATGGGTGCCCGCTTTGCCCGCGCCGAGTCCGTGCCCGCCGACAGCCTCGACGAACTGGACGCTGACACCCGCAGCCGAGTGAAGCTGATTTGGGTGAACTCCCCGGCGAACCCGAACGGTGTGGTGCGTACCGTGGAGCAGCTGCGTGAGATTGTGGCGCAGGCGCGTGAAATCGGTGCCGTGGTGGCGTCCGATGAGTGCTACGCGGAGCTCGGCTGGGGCGCTTGGGATGAGGCGCGCGGCGGTCAGCCCGTGCCGTCCATCCTGGATCCTCGCGTGTGCGACGGCGACTTCACCGGCCTGTTTGCCGTGTACTCGCTGTCGAAGCAGTCGAACCTCGCCGGTTACCGCGCCGCGTTTATCGCTGGTGCCCCCGAGCTCATGCCGAACCTGATCAATAGCCGCAAGCACGCCGGCATGATTGTGCCCGCCCCCGTGCAGGCTGCCATGATGGTGGCGCTGGCTGATGAGGCGCACGTGGCGGCGCAGAAGGACCGCTACCGTGCCCGCCGCGAGGTGCTGGAGGAGGCGATTGCCGCCGCCGGTGGCCGCATCGAGAATTCTGAGGCTGGCCTGTACCTGTGGACCACTTTTGGCGAGTCTACCTGGGATTCGATTGGTCGCCTGGCTGAGCTGGGTATTATTGCTGGCCCCGGGGTGTTCTACGGCGAGGACGGCAAAGGCTACGTGCGTATCGCTCTGACCGCTTCGGATGAGGCAGTGGCGAAGGCTGCTGAGCGTCTGAATGCATCAGTAGCCCAGTAAACTCCAGCAGCCCAGTAAGCCCGGTAAACAACTCATTCCGGGTAGCAGAAAGCCCCCGCGCCCTCCCACTAGGGAGGAAACGCGGGGGCTTTGCCGTATCTGCTGATAATCGCTGGCTGAGGAGCCCGAACGAGAAGGGTTACTTGCGGTCGCCGGGCAGAACGAACATCTGAACGGTCGGCGGGTTCGGGTTATCCAACGCATCCGGAATCAGGTTTCGGGTCACCTTCGCGGAGGTGCGCGACGCCAGCCTGTCCGTAATGCCGGTTGCTACAGCCGTCAGCACGAAGTTCACCGTCACGAAGAGTGCCGCCGCCAGAATCAGGGTCTGCAGCACGTTGCCGTCACCGGAACCGATACGGCGCGCCGAGGCCAGCAGCTCCGGGTAGGAGATGATGTAACCGAGCGCGGTGTCCTTCAGAATCACCACGAACTGGCTGAGCATCGAGGGCATCATTGCGGTAAACGCCTGCGGAAGCAGGATCCGGATCAGCGTCTGGGTCGGGGTCAGACCAATCGCAAGACCCGCCTCGCCCTGGCCGCGAGGAAGCTGCTTCACGCCCGAACGCAGCAGCTCAGCAATCACCGAACCGTTGTACAGGGTCAGACCAATGACCACGGCGATGAAGGGCAGCTGAGCAGGCGGAAGACCGCTGTACTTGCCCAAAAAGAGCCAGAAGAAGATCATCATGATCAGCACCGGCACGGCGCGGAAGAACTCCACCACCACGGTGCCGAACCAGCGGATAACGCGGTACTGGGAGAGTCGAGCAATACCGAAGACCACACCGAAAGCAACCGAGGTAACCACCGAAACCGCTGCCGCAGACAGGGTCGAGGCAAGGCCCGGCAGGTAGTAGGAGCTCCAGGCGCGGGCGGTGAACAGGTCAGTCCACTTTTCTGCCTCCAGCTGCCCCTTCTGACCCATCACGGTCAGCACATACACCGCAAATAGTGCAAAAAGGACTACCGCAGCAATGTTGAAGATGCGGATACGACGCTGCGCGATAGGACCCGGCTCGTCGAAAAGCACCGAAGAAGCGGCGCGGGTGTCATTACTGATAAAAGGGTTTTTCATCGCTTTACCGCCAGCTTACGGGATGACCAGGTGGTCAACGCACCAATGGGAACAACAATGATGACGAAGCCCATCGCAAACATGATGAAGATAGCAAGCACCATGTTCGCGTCGAACTCAATCATGGATTTCATCAGCCCGGAGGCCTCCGCCACCGACGCGACCGAGGCGACAGTGCTGTTCTTCGTCAACGCAATCAGAGTATTGCCGAGCGGGGTAATGGCGCCGCGTAGAGCCTGAGGGAAAATCACCAGGCGGGCGGTGTCGAAGAAACCCAGACCGATAGCGCGTGCCGCCTCAGCCTGACCCTTCGGCACGGTGTTCACACCCGAACGGATCGCCTCGCAGATAAACGCCGAATGGTAAATCGACAGGGCAATGACCGCGTACACGAAGAAGTTCGTGTCGAAATCGTGCGAGAAGGAGAGCTGGAACTGCGTCCACACACCCAAAATGGCGAAAGTCATCATGATGGTGAGCGGAGTATTACGGACAGTATGCACATAGGCGGTGCCCACCCAGCGCAGGGACGGGACGGGGCTGATGCGCATGAGCGCCAGCACGGTACCGAGAACGAACGAGCCAAGAGCTGCCCAGAAGGTCAGCTGAATATTGGTCATGAAGGCGCCAACCACATCGTACTTGGACAGGAGGGTGCCGAGTTGGTCAAAGAATGACATTCGTGAACCTCTCTAGAGGCCTAGGCGCAGGAGGTGCCCAGGTGCGGCGGGTTGGTTTCGGTGTTGTAGTGGTAGCCGGTGCCTTCGGTGTACTTGGTGATGAGCTTCTCCCAGGTACCGTCGGCAACCATCTCGTTGATGGCGTTGTTCACGGCTTCGCACTTGTCGGTGCCCTTGGGCAGACCCACGCCGTAGCGTTCGGTCGTGAAGGGGGAGCCGACCACTTTCAGCTTGCCCTTGTTCGCTTTGGTGGCTGCCAGACCGGCGAGGGTAATGTCGTCGGTGGTGACGGCATCCACCACGCCGCCGTTGAGGGCGACCACGCAGTCGGAGTAGCTGTTCTGCTTGACCAGGTTCACGTTCTTGGCGAACTTGTCCTGCACCTTCTGGGCGCTGGTGGAGCCGGTGACGGAGCAGAGGTTCTTGCCGTTGAGGTCGTCCGGTCCCTTGATGTCGGTGTTGTCGGCACGCACGAGCAGGTCCTGACCTGCGGTGTAGTAGGGGCCTGCGAAGTCCACAGTCTTCTTGCGGCTTTCAGAGATGGAGTAGGTCGCAAAAATCATGTCTACCTGACCGGTGTTGAGCATGTTTTCGCGGTTAGCGGCGGGGGATTCTACGAACTCAATCTGCTCTTCGGAGTATCCGAGCTTGCCGGCGACGTAGCGTGCCACCTCCACGTCGAAGCCGGTGTAGGTGTTGCCGTCCTGGTAACCGAGGCCGGGCTGGTCTACTTTGATGCCGATGCGGATCTTGTGGTCGCTGTCTGCGCTGGAGCATCCGGCGAGGACGCCGGTCAGAGCGAGGGATGCTGCTGCGGCGAGTGCCGCGAGCCTACGTGAATATTTTTTCATGTCGGTCCCTCCGCTTTAGTGGTTGATGATCTTGGACAGGAAGTCCTTGGCGCGCTCGCTCTTCGGGTTGGTGAAGAACTCGTCCGGGTGCGCCTCTTCGATGATCTCGCCGTCGGCAAGGAAGACGATGCGGTCTGCCGCCTTGCGGGCAAAACCCATCTCGTGGGTCACCACGATCATGGTCATGCCTTCCCTCGCGAGGGAGACCATGGTGTCGAGCACTTCGTTGACCATTTCGGGGTCGAGCGCGCTGGTGGGTTCGTCGAAGAGCATGACCTTGGGCTTCATCGCGAGTGCGCGGGCGATGGCGACGCGCTGCTGCTGACCGCCGGAAAGCTCTGCGGGCATCTTGTGCACCTGGGAATCCACGCCGACTTTCGCGAGCAGGTTCATGGCTTCTGCTTCTGCCTCTGACTTGGACATTTTGCGGATTCGGCGGGGTCCAAGGGTTACGTTATCGAGGATGTTCTTGTGGGCGAAGAGGTTGTAGGACTGGAAGACCATGTCGACTTCGGCTCGGAGCTTGGCGAGGGCGCGGCCTTCTTCGGGTAGTTCTTGTCCGTCAATGGTGATGGATCCGCTGGTGATGGTTTCGAGGCGGTTGATGGTTCGGCAGAGGGTGGATTTGCCGGATCCGGAGGGGCCGAGGAGGACGACGACCTCACCTTTTCCCACGGAAAGATTGATGTTCTTCAGAACGTGGTTGGTGCCGTAGTACTTGTTGACGTTGGCGATTTCGATGAGGTTTTTCTGCGTTGCGGGAGCTGCCTGTGCGGACATTTTGAACCCTTTCGCGTGATGCGCGTCTATGATGCGGGTTGTCTGTATGCTGAGTTTTCAGCTTACGCCTCATCAGGTAACGTGTGTGTAAAATATTCACTTTACTGTGTAAGCAATGTGAATTTTTAAGTCCTAATGCATAGTTATAGTATTTTTGACGTAAAAATATGGGTAAAAAACACCCCATCTCCACAAAAGGCTCTGACTAGGGAATATGTTCTTCTCTTTCTTTACGCACTCACGAGGTGTCAAATGCCTTTGGGGAGGTAGTCATGACTTGGTAAAAATTTCGAAAAAAGCGCACAAAAGTGCCCGATAGGTGAGATAACACCTATCGGGCACTCTTCAACACCCCTCACAAGGGGCTAAAACAGCTTAGGCTTCGTAACCGTTGGGGTTATTCTTCTGCCAGTTCCAGTGGTCGCGAACCATGGTCTTAATGTCGCGGCTAGCGCTCCAACCCAGATCCGCCAGAGCAGAAGAAGGATCAGCGTAAGAGACCGCAACGTCACCGGGGCGACGATCCACAATCTTGTACGGCAGCTCCTTACCGCACGCCTCCTCGAACGCGTGCAGAACCTGCAGAACCGAGTAGCCGTTACCGGTACCCAGGTTCCAGGTGTGCAGGCCGCCGTGCTCAGTAATGTAGTTCAGCGCCTTCAGGTGGCCATCAGCCAGGTCAACCACGTGGATGTAGTCGCGCACGCCGGTACCGTCAACGGTCGGGTAGTCGTTACCGAAGACGTTCAGGTGCTCGCGGCGACCCACAGCAACCTGCGCGATGAAGGGCACCAGGTTGTTCGGGATGCCCGCCGGGTCCTCACCAATACGGCCGGACTCGTGCGCACCAACGGGGTTGAAGTAACGCAGCAGAGCAATGTTCCACTTGGGATCGGAAGCAGCCAGGTCAACCAGCATGTCCTCGATGTGCTCCTTGGTGCGGCCGTAGCAGGACTGCGCATCCATGTTCATCTTCTCGATCAGAGGCATGGACTCGGGCTCACCGTACACGGTAGCGGAGGAGGAGAACACGATGGAGTGGCAGTCAGCCTCGTCCATTGCGTACAGCAGGTTCAGGGTGCCAGCCACGTTGGTCTGGTAGTACCACAGCGGCTTCTCTGCGGACTCGCCCACAGCCTTCAGACCCGCAAAGTGAATCACAGCGTCGGGACGAACCTGCTTGAAGAGAGCCTTCATACCTTCGAGGTCGAGCAGGTCAACCTTGTGGAACTCGGGGGCGCGGCCAGCGAGTTCAGCGACGCGCTTGAGGGACTCCTCGGAAGAGTTCGCGAGGTTATCCATGACGACGACGTCGTGGCCTGCCTTGAGCAGTTCAAGTACAGTGTGGGAGCCGATGTAGCCGGCGCCGCCGGTAACGAGTACCTTCATGATGTCCTTTCGGGCTTTATATATCCGGAAAAAGTGCTCCGGATGGGGGACAAAAGCTGTTGAGCTGTATCTAATAGTACAGCCGTGCACGCGGCGTAAGTACTGCGGGACACTGTGCGCTTGTGCACTGTGGTGTGAGCATGTGGGAGGTGTTATTTAGATGTGTCGACGCTCGCCTTCGCCCAGCGTCTGAACCCGACTCTCAGCTGATTTCTGAGCCGACCTCTAATCCCACCAGAAATACCACTGGCGGCTCTGGTGAATAAACTCCGTCAGCGGCTCAAAATCCTCAAACACCTGGAACGGAAGATCTGAACAGAATGCGAATTGCTCGACCGCCAGATTCTTCGCCTCCAGCGGGTCTGCCACGGGGCGTTCCACCAGAAATTCTAGACAATCAGCACCGTCAAGAGCCGCCGGGATGGCACCGTACTTTTCACGCCAGTAGTGGGTGAACGCCAGCTGCGTTTCAGCGTTCGGGCAGTCATTCCAGCCGCCGAAGGGCAGGTACGCGGGAATATCGGCGGGGTCATCGGTCGGAACCTGCAACAGGAGCATCTCGCCTTGATCCTCCTCATCCGCAAACTCGTAGCAGAGCAGAGCGGAAAGAGTCGTGGCCTCATCTTCGGGCTCCTCATCGGGCAGAAAATCGGAGCTCATAAACTCGTCGACAAGCTCGTTGAGGTTGAAGTCGTCCGGGTCGTCCTCGTGAGTCTCTTCGCCATCGTCCATAACCCGGCGCAACTGCTGAGCAATGACTGCGCTACCGTACTCTTCGGCGGAGGCGGCACCCCGGGCGGTACGGTAACGCTGCAGGACGGCACGAGTGTAGGCGCTCACCTGCTCGGGGGTCAGAGTCTCAACATCGTCAATGATGTCGTGCTCAATAGACACCGCAATGACCATGCTTTCAAGCACCGTATCGTTCAGGTTCAGGAAGAAGGGGACGAACCCCTCCCCGCGCCCCAGCTTAGCCAGCTCATCGTAACGAGCCATGGCATCAGCGGCAGGAGCGCCCACCGCAATACGCTCGTGCGGGTAGGGGAAGAGACGCGTAAAGTGCCGGTAGGTTTCGCTCATCGTCGACTCTGACTTAGTCGATTCGGGCATCTGAATTCCTCTCTGAACTGTACAAGTGGTCAGTCATGGCGGGTGGGTTGTACCCGGTACTACCAGCCTAGCGAAAGCCCAAGCATCCCGCCCTGAAAACGGTCATCGTAGCCGCCACGGATTCGCGCCCAGCCTGTAAGAGCGGCGGACGAGGGAACACCGGGCGCAGAAAAGGGGCCGGGATGCTTCACACATCCCGACCCCTAAAGTTCACG
>CAUUAD010000022.1:0-16701 GCA_963542785.1 Rothia mucilaginosa | reverse complement strand
ACCAGCTGCAGGCCCGCACGACGCACAATGCTCACGCCGCGAATATCCTCCAGCCACCCCAGAGTGAGAGCGCACAGAATTGCCGCGGCAATCGTCACCGCCAGCTGCAAAGACTCAGCAGAACGGTACGTCCAGCCGAACAGAGTAGCCGCAACAAACGCAACAAAGGTCGCAGCCGCAGTCGCCAAACCCATACCGCGGTACGTCGGAGCAGTATGCGAAGAACGCTCATTAGGAACATCTACCATGTCGTAGCGGTGCAAAATCGGGCGCACCGCAAACGGCAAAAGGGCACCCAAAACAAAAGCAAGAGCAAAAATACTCAACAGCTCAGAAAAGGAGGTCATACCAGCTCCAAGGCATTGGCGCCGCTACCTCTGGATGCAAACTCCAGAATCGCGGCTCAGGGACGATATGTGTGTAGTGTGTGTTTACTTCGTATTCTATAAAACTCTTCTGAAGCCCGGGACTGCATACCGAAGAATCTCGAATGCTCGCTACACTCTGAGCCCCGAACGAAGAAAGAAAAAGAGAAAGACACCGGATACCGCACCTGCCACGCAAGTGCAGCATCCGGTGTCATTTCCGTAAAGATTAGAACGTCTGTGCATCCGCCAGAGTACGCGGATCAGGGGCACGCTCCAGGCCATGACGCTCATAGCCACTGTGCTCCCGATAGTTCTGAATCCACCGCTCATAATCGAGCTCATCAGGGTCAAGTGCCGGGGCACTCGACCGGGAAATATACCGGTTCTCCTCGCTCGGCACCAGCTTCTCGGTACCGCCGAAGAGAGTCTCATCCAGCTTCTCACCCTTACGAAGACCAATCTCCTTGATCTCCACGTCATACCGCTCATACGCCTGGCGCATCGCCTTCGCAACGTCCAGAATCTTGACCGGCTGACCCATATCCAGCACCATGACCTCACCCGGGCGACCAATCGCACCGGCAAGCATCACCAGCAAGCAGGCATCGGTAATCAGCATGAAGTAACGGGTCGCGCGCTTATCCGTCAGGGTAATCGGACCACCCGAGAGGATCTGCTTCGTAAAGAGCGGCTTAATCGAACCGCGCGAACCAAACACGTTGCCAAAACGAACCGACACGTAGGTGTTGCCGGTCTTCTCACCAAAGTACGCAGTCAGACGCTCCGCCACACGCTTGGACTGACCCAGCGCAGTCTTCGGATCCGCAGCCTTATCGGTCGAAACGTTTACGAAGGTCTTCACGCCCACCGCCTCCGCGGCACGCAGCACGTTCAGAGTGCCCAAGGAGTTCGTCTTCCACGCCTCCTGCGGGTACGCCTCCAGCGCCGACACATGCTTCAAAGCTGCGGCGTGGAACACCACCTCGGGGCGACGGTCACGGAAAATCTCCAGCAGGTTATCACCCTCACGAATATCAGCCAGGATAATGCGGTCATCGTCCAGGCTCGACTCGTGAGTAATCGAAACCTTCGTTTCCATCAGCAGAGTCTCATCATGATCAAGCATCATGAGAGTCTCAGGGCCAAACTCGCTAATCTGACGGCACAGCTCCGAACCAATCGAACCGCCCGCACCGGTGACCAGCACGCGCTTACCGTGCAGGTACGAACGCAGAATATCGCGGTCAATATCGTAGTTAATCTCACCACGAATCACGCGCATCAGGTCGTTATCGCTCGCGGTAATCAGACGCTCACCCATCAGGCGAGCATTCGCGCTACTAATACGCTGAACCTCAACCTTAAGCTTACGCATGCGGTTGCAGAAGGACTCGAAGTAATCCTCCGACATATCCGAAATCGTCACCAGAATCTTACGGGTACCCGACTCACGAATCACCTGCTCCAGCTCACGGTACGTCGTAATCACCGAAATGCCGTGGAACTTCGTACCAGCCTTCAACTGGTCATCATCAAAGACCGCAACCGGGCGAAGCTTCGCCTCCTCATCGTGCAACATCGAATCCATGACCATGCCGCCAATAAAACCGGCACCGTACACAATCACCGGCTCACCGGTCAGCTCACGCACCGCACCACGCTCAGTGTACACACGCTTCGCCATGCGAGCGCCCGCCATCATAATCAGGCTAAACGCCGCCGCAATCGCAGGCACACTATGCGGAATATGCGGCAGACCCAACAGCTCATCCACAAAGGAGAAAGCAGTCAACGCCGCACCCGCGCTCAAAGCAGCCGCGCCGGCACGCCACGACTCGTCAAACGAACCGTACGAATACACGCCGTTATAAATCTTCACGCCCGCCAGACCAATGACCAGGTGCAGAACCACAGCCAACGTAGCGGTCATCGTCAACGACGCCGGGTGAATAATATCGAACACCGAACCGTTACTGAGCAGCACACTATAGCGGAGCATGTACGCAAACAAAACCGCCAGAACCCAGGCACTCGAATCAATCAGCGCCTGCGCAATCAGCCACCACGGCTTACGCTCATACAGGCGGTTCACCAGCATCGTGCCAGAGTCACCCTCCGTCACCATCGTGCCGCGCTGAGCTGCCTTCTGCATCACCACATGAGCGTGAGGTTTCAACTGAGCCACTACATGCCTCCTTCAGATGCGGTACCAGAAGAACGAGAAGAAGCACGAGCCGTCAAAGACGACAACGCACGAAACGCCGAACGGCGCGCCTGTTCAGGGACAAAACGGTACACACTACGCACCGCCATATTCTGAGCCCACTGAAGCTTAGAAATACCGTGACCGGTGTACAGTCGACGCTGAATCGCCACATCCTGCAACCAGGCGTCCACTCCCCCGCGCTTCGTGTACGCGCCCGCACCCACGCGGTAACGCACCAGAGCCTCGGGGATATTGCCCAGACGGTAGCCAGCATCGCGCAGACGCATCCACAGCCACCAATCCTCAGCGCCGGGCACGAACTCGTAACCGCCCAGCTGCTGCACGGCACTCTTCACGAACGCCACGGACGGGTGATAAATCGGGTTACGCGAATCCATCGCGCTGAGCAAACGAGCAGAATCAACAATCGCCTCGCGGGTCGACTCCACCGAAGTATTGCTCTCATTCACCTCAAGCATGGCAGAGCCCAGCACCGTGTAGCCGCCCTGCACCAGGGCAGGAATCAGACGCGCAAAACGAGTCGGCTCAGACAGATCATCAGAATCAGCACGAGCAACCAGCTCATACGAACACGCCTGCAGCCCGGCGTTCAGCGCCTCCGCCAAACCAACATTCTGAGCCAGATCCACCACCTGAATCGGCGGGCAATCCAGGTTCTCGGCGCGCTGAACCCAGCGGTCCACCACGGCATCCAGCTCGGGGGTCAGCGGGCCGTCCTTCACCAAAACCAGCTCGGAAGGACGCACCGTCTGGTTCAGAAGATTCGACTCCAACGCCTGATCCAGATAGGCGGGGTTCTCCTTAGCGTACACGCTCATCAGCACCGAGAAATCGGGTACGGAGCTCACGCAACCGCGCGCCTTCTCAGAATCAACGCGGCTTTCAGCGGATGTAGGCACGCCATAGCGGCCCGGGAAAGTCAGCGGGTAAATACCCTCAAGCACCTGGCGGTTCGGGGTGGGCGCCCGCAAACCGTCACGCACACCATTGAGGAAATATCCCAGGTAGGTGCGGCGGTCATCAGTGCGCAGCACAGTAGAAATCCACAGGCGCGCCGACGAGCCACCGTAGAGCAGCTTCTCCAGCGGGTTCAAGGTACGCGAACGGGTGAAAACCCACAGCTTATTGCGTACATCGTTATAGAAACGCGGGCCGGGGTCAGCGTTCGTCGTACCAAACGTCTTCGTGTGGTGCTTAGCCACAGAGGACGGCACCGCAATGCCGTCGCGGTGATGAATCAGACGAGTCGAAAACTCGAAGTCGTCATTCCAGATGAAGAACTCAGCAATGGGCAGGCCGCCGTTGCGGCGAATCGCCTGCGCGTCCATCAGAATCGACACGAACGAGGCGCTACGAATCGGGCGGGCACCCACAGCCTGCGCACGAGCATGACGCTGCTCCCCCGCCGCAAACATCGTGCGCGGAGTGTTCATCGGGTGGTCCTCGCCGTTCGTCCACACCACACGAGAGGCCACCACCGCGGGGCGCTGCGAAGGCACCGGCGAATAGTTCAGCCAGGCGGCAACCGCCTCCGACAGGGTATTCTCGGTTGGCTCGGTGTCATCATCCATAACCCACACCAAATCCGGGTTGTGGCGTTCCAGGGCACGGTCAATGCCCACCGCAAAGCCGCCAGCACCACCCATGTTCTTCTCCAGGCGAATGCAATCCACCGGCAGCTCATAGTCCAGGGCGCGCAGATACTCGGCAGTACCGTCCGTGGAGGCGTTATCAACGATCACCACCGCCGCAGGCACACGCTCACCAGAAGCGATACCAGCGAGGGTCTTCGGCAGTAGGTCCTCACGGTTATAGGTCACCACCACGGCGACCGTGCGGGGATACTCGTTCAAAGAATCATGAGAAGAAGACTGATCGGAAGAAGGCTGGGCAAAAGCGGTCACGTCGCTGTACTTTTCTGCCATAAGTTCTCCCTCCGCGGCGCGATGCACCTGAATCAGCCGGTACGCGATATACCCATACCGAGCTGGGCGCTTATGGTGTTTCTCGCGCCCGCGGTATTCAACCGTGTGGATATATCACTCAAAGAAAATATTCTACCTGCGGTCTCCACTAGAGAGTGAACCATCACCTCAAAAGACGCACTTTATGACAAATAAACAACCGAATTCAGTTGATTTATCCGCATAGCGGACGTACCGGCACACCCAGTTTTGGGTATCCATCAAGCTACCAGCTTCATAGCCTGTGTTTGCGCTGTGCACCCCGTGCGAAAAAACGACCAGAGACCGAATAAAACCCCACAAATTCCCCATAAACTGTTCAAATATGGGAAAGTTGAAATGACCCCATTTTTCCCCGCAACGTACGCGGGCTCGTGAGAGGTAAAAGAGATGTCCGAATCCAAGTGGAAAGTCATTGGCGCCAGCGGCTTCGTTGGTTCCTCCATCGTCGCGCGTCTGAACGCAGAAGGTATCAGCGTCGACCCCATTGAGGCACCTCGACTCGCAACCCGAGCCCTCGACGTAGACAGCATCATCGACGAAGCAGACCAGCTTGAAGGCATCATCGACTCCCTCGCAGAAGCCTTCGCCGGCGCGCAGGTCGTCGTCAACGCAGCGGGCCTCGCAGCACCCAACATGCAGGATTTGCCCCCGCTCGTCGGCGCAAACGCCCTGCTTCCCGCCGTAATCGCCATCGCCGCGCAGCGCACCGGCGTGCGCCGCGTCATCCACCTCTCCTCCGCAGCGGTACAGGGCCCGCGCCTCGTGCTGGATGATTCCGAAGAGACTAACCCGTTCAGCGCCTACTCCTTCTCCAAGGCACTCGGCGAAGAAGCACTGCTCGACCTGCAGGACTACTTCCTCGAAGAGCACCCCGACAGCGCACCCGAACTGTGCATCCTGCGCGCAACCAGCGTGCAGGGCCGCGGACGCCGCACCACCGAACTCTTCGCCAAGATGGCATCCTCCCCCTTCGCCTCCGTTGCGGGCGCAGGCACCGGCAAGTCGCCCGTCTCGAGTGTGCACGCCCTCGCAGAATTCGTGGTCATGCTCGGCACCTTCCCCTGCGAACTACCCGCCATCGTGCTGCAGCCCTGGGAGGGGGCAACCGTCGCCTCCGCATCCGTGGACGCTGGTCGCCGCCACCCGCGCCGCCTGCCCGAGTGGCTCTGCCGCGCAGCCGTCAAGGCGGGCTACACCGTCTCCGAGCTGATGAATGACAAGTTCGCAGGTTCCGTGCGTAAGGTCGAGGTCATGTGGTTCGGCCAGGGCATCGACGACTCCTGGGCACGTGACAACAACCTTCTGCCCACCCCGCGCGTGCGTGAAGTACTGCGCAACGCCCACACCGCGCTGGGTAAGAAGAAGGACCGCCGCTTCGAGAAGAACTAGGTAGCGCGCGTGCTCTCCTAAAGGTGCACGACCTGAGGCAGGCAGCCTGATGTATGCAGCCTAGGGGCGCATAACCTAGAGGACTCATAACGAAAGGGAACCCCCGATATATCTGAACGATATATCGGGGGTTCCCTATACGTTTTTATGCTCCGAGATTTATACCCGAGCGCTATAACCCGCAGAGGTTTAGAGGTGGTCCTCCGGGGCATCCTTCTGCTCGGTCTTTGCCTCAGCTTCAGTCTTGGTAGCCTCAGTCTTAGCGTCTTCAGCCTTAGCTTCTGCCGGCTTAGCCTCGCTCTGAGCGGGTGCACTCTGAGCGGCAGTCTCAATCTTCGACTCGCCAAAGACCAGCGCGCGAGCAGTATCAGCAGGAACCGGGTGGGTCTGCGGCTCATCCGCACGAACCGGCTTCGGAGTGTTGTCACGGTAGCCGCGCGAACGCTCCTGATCCACGCCAGTGCTGAAAGCAGAAGACAGAGCCGAAGTAGCGCCCAGCAGAGACGCAGCGACAGAACCGGCAACCGGTGCCGAAGCGCGACGAGCAGGCTCACCGCTCACAGTGTGGGTGCTGTCCCACTGCTCGTACGCCTCATCCAGGTCAGCCTGCTCATCCAGAGCACGCTCAGAAGGAGTCGACTCAGACGGCGCAGAAGAAGCAGTCTCAGCTTCCTCAACCTTACGAGCCGCCTGCTCATCAGCCTCCGCACGAGTCAGAATAGTCGGAACGACCTCACGCAGCTCCTCCACCGAAATCGCACCCTCACGAACCACCACGTAGGGGAAGGAAGTGCAATCCAGAATCGTCGACGGTGCCGGGTCACGCTCAGTCACCACAACCACGCCGTCCTCATTCGGCTCAGACTCAAGCGGCTTAGGACGAACGCCACCGTCAATAACCACGGCAACATCCTCACCCAGCGAATCCATGGCGGTCTGTGCGTCCAGTGCGGCTTCCTGACCGGTCTTGTTCGCGCTAGAAACCGCCAGCGGACCGTGCTCAGTCAGCAGCTTTAGGGCGAACTCGTCATCGGGAACACGCACGGCAACAGTGCCGCGAGTCTCGCCCAAATCCCAGCTCAGCGACGGGTACGCGTGAAGAATCATAGTCAGCGCGCCAGGCCAGAAGCGACCACCCAGATCGTAAATATCGTCCGGAACGTCGTCGACCACGCCAGCGAGCGCAGCAAGATCAAAGATCAGCACGGGCGGCGGCATGGTGCGGTCGCGGCCCTTATCTGCCAGCAGCTTGGCAACGCCCTGATGCGAGAAAGCATCGGCGGCAATACCGTAGACGGTATCGGTGGGCATCACAATCGTGTCGTGCGCCTTCAGCGCCTCGCGGGCAGCTTCAATGGCCTCGCGGGTCTCAGTTTCAGTCGTTACGGGGTACAGCTTTGCAGTCACGGGTTTTATTCTCTCATGTTTTTCTGGATGCGGCGAGACACCGGCACCCACAACGCGCCATGTGGAAGCACTCTTCCGGGGGTTCACCATATCTCACCGGCTCTGAGCTGGCTGAGGAGGCGGACGCGTTGCCTTCACGCAGCCCGGCACGGGCTAGGTGGTGCATCTACTAGTCTAAAGGCTCTAGTGGGCGCGGTTTATAACCGACGCTATGACGCGGACGATTATTCAGGTCACGCACCGGGTAGCAGTCCTCGAAGCCGACACGTGCCAACAGCTCGGCGACGGCTTCTTCCTGGGTGTCGTCGTGCTCCATGATGAACAGACCGCCGGGGGTAAGAAGTTCGAAGGCGCGGGCGGCAATCGCGGAGGGCATCTGCATGCCGTCCTCTCCCCCGCCGTACAGAGCCATGTCCGGGTCGTGCAGGGCGGCTTCCGGGTCGGCGGGTACATTCGCCGGCGGAATGTACGGAGGGTTCGAGAGCACCGCGTCGAAGGTTCCGGCTAGCTCGGACAGGGAGGTGAGAGCGTCCCCCTGAACCAGGTGCACGCCGAGCGGCTCCAGGTTTTTACGGGTGTAGGGGATGGCGTCTTCGGAGAGCTCCACCGCGAACACCTGGGCGTTCGGTAGCTCGCTCTTGACCGCCGCGGCGATAGCGCCGGAGCCGGTGCACAGGTCGACGATGCGCAGCGCACCGGTTGCCGAATCTGTGCGTGCGCTTAGCACTTTGAGGGCTTCTTCGACGAGTAGCTCGGTCTCGGGGCGGGGTACGAACACGCCCGGTCCGACTGCCAGTTCTAGGCGGTAGAAGGGAGCGGAGCCGGTGATGTGTTGCAGCGGTTCGCGGCAGACGCGGCGGGCGACTAGCGCCTCGTACTCTGCGACCTGGTCGGGGGTGAGCCGTTCCCCCATCAGCGCGGCGTGCTGGAGGCGCGAGCGTGAGCCGTCGTAGAGCAGGTGCGCGGCGAGGAGCTCAGCATCGACGCGGGGGCTGGGCACCTGCGCCAGTGCCGCGGTGGCGCGCGTGAGTACCTGCGCGAGTTCTTCCCCGCGCGGGTCGTGCACATTCACCTTCATGAGCTCTCCTCTTCGTCTCTCAACGGCTCAAAACCTGTCACAGCATATGGCTGAGGGGCTCCACCGCCGTAGCGGCGAGCCCCTCACCAACATCTCACGTCGATTCAGCGAATCGGCAAGAGCAAATACAGAACTACTTCTGCACAGGACTACTTCTGTTCCTGGCCCACCTGAGCGAGGCGGTGCGCCTCATCCATCTCAATAGCGGACTGAACCACAGGCTCCAGGTCACCATTCAGCACAGCGTCAAGGTTGTACGCCTTGTAGCCGGTACGGTGATCCGCAATGCGGTTCTCCGGGAAGTTGTACGTACGGATACGCTCCGAACGGTCCATGGTACGCACCTGCGAAGCACGGTGTGCCGCGTTCTCAGCGTCAATCTGCTCCTGCTGGTGAGCCAACAGGCGCGCACGCAGAACGCGCATCGCAGCTTCACGGTTCTGCAGCTGAGACTTCTCATTCTGCATCGCCACCACAATACCGGTCGGAAGGTGAGTAATACGCACCGCCGAGTCAGTGGTATTCACCGACTGACCACCGGGGCCCGAAGAACGGTACACGTCAATCTTCAGGTCGTTCTGGTTAATCTCGATTTCTTCGGGCTCATCCACTTCGGGGAACACCAGAACACCAGCAGCAGAAGTGTGGATACGGCCCTGAGACTCAGTCGCCGGAACACGCTGCACACGGTGCACGCCACCCTCATACTTCAGGTGCGCCCACACGCCCTCAGCTGGCTCATTCGAGGAGCCCTTAATAGCAATCTGGGCGTCCTTGTAGCCGCCAACGTCAGTGCTGGTCGAAGAAATAATCTCAGTCTTCCAGCCCTTGTTCTCGGCGTAACGCATGTACATGCGCAGCAGGTCGCCAGCGAACAGAGCGGCCTCGTCACCACCGGCACCAGCCTTCACCTCAAGAATGACGTTACGGCCATCATCCGGATCACGCGGAATCAGCAGACGGCGCAGCTTCTCCTGAGCAACCTCCAGCTCCTCCTCCAGACCGGGAATCTCTGCCGCGAAATCCGGATCCTCATCAGCCATCTCGCGAGCAGCCTCAAGGTCATCCTTCAGCGAAGTGTACTTGTTGTACGCAGTCACAATACCGGTCAGCTCCGCGTAGCGGCGGCCCACACGGCGTGCCTTACCCTGATTCGCCTGCACGGCGGGGTCAGCCAGCTGATTCTGCAGGTCAGCGTGCTCATCCAGCAGAACCTGAATAGATTCAAACATTCTGTTCTCTCTTCCATCTCCCGCACTTTACGCCGCACGGGCAGGCACTAGACATCTCACACCCCACACAACGGGGATGCACAAAACGAACGGCTCACGCGCCCCACCCACATGAGGAGGTGGGGCGCGTGAGATGCGAGCCTTAGTCGACCAGACGCAGACCGTTCTTCTGAACCGTCAGAAGGAACTCCACGTTGCTTTCAGTCTTACGCAGCTGGTTAGTCAGAACACCCAGAGCCTGCTCGGGCTCCATACCCGCCAGGGCACGGCGCAGACCCCACATAATCTTGATCTCATCCGGGGAGAGCAGGTTCTCCTCGCGGCGAGTACCAGAAGCATTAATATCAACCGCCGGGAAGATACGCTTATCCGCCAGCTGACGGGACAGGCGCAGCTCCATGTTACCGGTGCCCTTGAACTCTTCGAAGATCACTTCATCCATCTTCGAGCCGGTCTCAACCAGGGCGGTAGCCAGGATGGTCAGCGAGCCGCCCTCTTCAATGTTGCGGGCAGCACCGAAGAACTTCTTCGGCGGGTACAGTGCAGCAGAATCCACACCACCAGACAAGATACGACCGGATGCGGGAGCCGCCAGGTTGTATGCGCGGCCCAGGCGAGTCATGGAGTCCAGCAGCACGACCACATCGTAGCCGAGCTCCACCATACGCTTCGCACGCTCAATAGCCAGCTCAGCCACGGTGGTGTGATCCTCAGCGGGGCGGTCGAAGGTCGAGGCAATAACCTCACCCTTAACGGTGCGCTGCATATCGGTCACTTCTTCAGGACGCTCATCCACCAGGACCATCATCAGGTACACGTCCGGGTTGTTCACGGTAATCGCGTTCGCAATGGACTGCAGCATGAGGGTCTTACCCGCCTTCGGCGGGGACACAATCAGACCACGCTGACCCTTACCAATCGGGGACACCAGGTCCACCACGCGGGTGCCCAGCTTCTTCGGGGTGGTCTCCAGGCGCAGACGCTCCTTGGGGTACAGCGGAGTCAGCTTCGAGAAGACGCGGCGGTTCGCTGCTTCCTCAACGCTCTGACCGTTAATCGCCTCAACCTGAACCAGCGCGTTGAAACGCTGGCGGTTGTTCGACTCACCCTCGCGCGGCACGCGAATCGCGCCGAGCACGTGGTCACCCTTACGCAGGTTGTACTTCTTCACCTGAGCCAGGGAGACGTACACGTCGTTGGTGCCGGGCAGGTAGCCGGTGGTACGCACGAAAGCGTAGTTATCGAGAATGTCCAGAACACCCGAAATCGGTGCCAGCACATCGTCTTCGCTCAGGCGAGGCTCGTTCTCCTCGCGGCGGCGAGCCTGCTTCTCAGCACGCTCAGCCTGACGGTCACGCTTGGAACGGCGCTCAGTACGCTCGGCACGCTCAGCAGCCTTACGCTCGGCACGTTCACTACGCTCAGTGTTGCGCTCTGCACGCTCCGCGTTACGTTCACGCTTAGTGCGGCGCTCGGTACGCTCACCATCCTGATCGCGGCGACGCTCACGAGTGCGGGTACGCTTCGAGCTCTTCTCACCGTCGGGGGTACCAAAAGTCATATCCAGGGCAGCGTTCAGGCTGTCCAGGCTCGCGGTGCCGTCAGCGGTAGCAGCCTTCAGCTCAGCAGAGTTACCGGGCAGGTCAATCTGCTCCGAACGCTCGCCAATACGCTCAGCGGCCAGCTCAGCGCGCACATCCAGCGGAGGAAGCTCAGCGGGATTCTCGTCCTTACGGGTGCGGGTGCGGCGGGTACGCTTCTCCGGCTTCTCGGTCTGCTCAGTCTTCTCGGACTTCTCAGCCGATGCGTCCTCACCCTCAGCGGCACGGCGAGCGCGCGCACGCTTCTGAGCGGGAGTCTCGTAACGGGAGGAGCGGGTACGCTTCTCAGACTTTTCAGCCTTCTCAGCGCCCTCAGCGGGGGCTTCAGCAGCCTCAGCATTTTCGGTCTTCTCAGCCTTAGCCTCGGCGTCCTTCTGGGCGCGAGTACGGCGGGTACGGAGAGGCTTAGACTCTTCAGTCTTCTCAGCAGCGGGAGCCTGGGCAGATTCAGCAGCTTCAGCAGGTGCTTCAGACTTAGGCTTTTCAGACTTGGGCGCAGCAGGGGCGGCTACGGCGCCACCACGCTGATGCTCCTCAAGAGCCTGAACCAGCTCAGCCTTCTTCAACTTCAGATAGCCGCGAATACCAAGCTGCTGGGCCAGGACACGCAGCTGCGCGACCTTCAAGTTCGCAAGTTCCGGTGCGGCAGCTTCCGTACCGTACTCATCGGTGACAACAATATTCTTTGCCAACTACAATTCCTTTGGTTATAAGCCCTGAAAATCTTCAGAATAAAGATCGGGCGGGCGCTATAGCGCGGTCAAAGGTTTAGACACTGCCGAAAGAAAACAGCAGTCTGCACCTTCGACTCCCTCGAACCGCACTGGAGGCGGTTCGCGTCTCTTACCGTACCCGCTGATTCAGACACAGCGAGCACACACGGAAGATAAGGCGCTCTATCACAAATGTGGGCAAGCCCAAACCATCATCTATACAAACCATCTACGCGAGATGAAGAGGATGGATTGGTCACTTTGAAAGGGCACCCGCCGCGAAACCGAACCCTCAGAACAGTCTTCCCTATGCGTCAGAAATAAAGAAAGACATGAATCCCAAAGGCACTCCCCCGAACCTTGCCGGTTCCCGCTCAGACACAAAAAGCATCTGAGGCATCAGGGGAAACGGAAGTACGTTACGAAGGATAGTATCGACGGTCTACATTGAACGACGGGCGAACCTCAACGTAGGACGAACTAATAACGTCCTACTGAGTAACTATAACACCTTCAGTATCAATTTCAAGGGGAAGAACCCGCCAGTTCAGGCGGCGATCCGCAATAACGCTACTAGGGTGGGTCGCCTCAAACTCGGCAATAGCGTCCTGAACCTGTCGCACCTGCTCATCGCCGCGCGCAAAGATCAAAACGGTCGGGCCAGCACCAGAAATCACCGCCGCAAAACCCTGACCGCGCAGGTACGCAACCAGCGCAGCCGACGGTTCCATCGCGGTCACACGGTAACCCTGATGCAGGTAATCCACGGTCGCATCCATCAGGTACTCGGGAGTATCAGAGAGGGTACGCACCAGCAGCGCCGCACGAGCCGAGTTCGCCGCCGCCTCAACGTGGGGCATCTGCGCAGGAATCAGCGAACGGGCAAGCTTCGTCGACACCTCATAATCGGGCACAGCCACCACAGGGTGAACGTCAGGATGCACCGGAATAATCACGGTCTTCCAGTTGCCCATCTCACCCCAGGACACCGACAGGTTGCCGTAAATCGCCGGCGCCACGTTATCCGGGTGGCCCTCCATATCGGAGGCGACCTGCAGCATCTGCTCACGGCTCAGACGGTGCTCCTCCGGCAGCAGACCGCTCGCCGCAGCCACACCCGCCACAATAGCCGACGCCGAAGAACCCATACCGCGAGAATGCGGAATCTTATTATCAGCAATCAGCTTCACCGGCGGCAGCTCATCCAAACCAGCCACCGCAAAACCAGCCTTCATCGCCTGCAAAACCAGGTGGCTCTCATCGCGAGGAACATCCGCGCTACCCTCACCGCTGAGCTCAAACTCCAGGCCGGACTCAATGCGCTCAACAACCAGCTCATCGTAGAAGCCAAGGCCCAAACCCATGCTGTCATAGCCGGGACCCAGGTTAGCGCTCGTAGCGGGAACACGGACCTTAACGGACGCGCCCACCGGAATATCAGAAATATGCAGGGAAGACATGAAAAGAACCTCGCGATCGGTGACGTACTGAGTGAATAGGTGAAAGATACAAAAAGGGGCTGTCATGCAGGTGCACCCCGCCCCGCAAACACGGGACGGAGTGCACATCGTAATATGAACAGACTAGTTCAAATCAAGAATATCTGCCACAGCAACCACGTCGAAGGGAGCCTTAGTCGGCTCAACCTTCACACCGTTAACAGCCTCAAGAGCCCACTGCGGGTCCTTCAGACCGTGACCGGTCACGGTAATCACAATGGTCTTACCCTCGGGAGCTTCACCTGCGCGGTGCTTCTTCAGCAGACCCGCAACGCCAGCAGCCGAAGCCGGCTCCACGAAGACACCCTCGCGGGCGGACAGCCAGCGGTGCGCCTCCAGAATCTCCTCATCGGTGACAGCCTCAATCACGCCGCCAGACTCGTCACGAGCAGCTTCAGCTTTCTCCCACGATGCGGGGTTACCGATACGGATTGCGGTCGCAATGGTCTCAGGAGCCTCAATCGGGTGACCAGCAACGATCGGTGCAGCACCAGCAGCCTGGAAGCCCCACATGATCGGACGCTTGGTCGCAACAGGCTCCAGAACCTTACCGTCACGGTTGGTGTAAGGCTCCGAGTACTCCTTGTAACCCTTCCAGTACGCGGTGATATTACCCGCGTTGCCCACCGGCAGCAGGTGGTAATCGGGAGCGTCACCCAGGGTGTCAACAACCTCGAACGAACCGGTCTTCTGACCCTCAATACGGTAAGGGTTGACCGAGTTCACCAGGAACACCGGGTAGTTCTCGCTGAGCTTGCGAGCAATCTCCAGGCAGTTATCGAAGTTGCCGTCAATCTGAATGATGTCAGCACCGTGAGCAATAGCCTGAGACAGCTTACCCATAGAAATCTTGCCGTCCGGAACCAGCACTGCACAGCGCATACCAGCCTGCAGAGCGTACGCAGCAGCCGACGCGGAAGTGTTACCGGTCGAAGCACACACAACAGCCTTCGCACCGTCACGCTTAGCGGCGGTCATCGCGCTGGTCATACCGCGGTCCTTGAACGAACCGGTCGGGTTCATACCCTCAAACTTCAGGTAAACGGTGTTACCGGTCTCAGCAGACAGTGCCGGCGCGTGAATCAGCGGGGTACCGCCCTCGCCCAGGGTCACAGCCTTCACATCGTCTGCGAAGGGCAGACGGTCACGGTACTCATTGATAACGCCCTGCCACACGTGTGCCATTGGCTTCTCCTTCAATCTTGGCGCCCCGCCCGCCGAACCTTCCATAGGTTCGACGCGGTAGCGGGTACGCGGGTTAGTTAGTGAGCGATGCGCCCGCAAGCGAGCATCGCAAGTTTAGTAAGCGGCACGTGCCGCACGACGCTTTCGCGCCTAGTACTTCTTGGTGCCTAGTGCTTCTCAGACTCCACGCGGATGACCGAGTTCACCTCACGCACAGTGTCCAGAGCGTCAATCACAGCAATCGCACGACGCAAATCGGAGTCCTTAGCCGAGTGGGTCACCATACGAATCTGAGCCGCACCCTCCTTCGGGGTGGACTGACGCAAAGAGTCAACAGAAATACCGTGCTCAGCCAAAATGCGGGTAATGTTCGCCAGAACACCCAGACGGTCCTCTACCAGCACACCCACCGAGTAGCGAGAAATCACGTTATCCAGGCTGGTTGCGTGCAGCTGCGCGTGAGAAGTCTCCGGAACACCGGGACCACCCAGCACCAGACGACGAGCCAGGGACACGAAGTCACCCAGAACAGCCGAAGCAGTCGGAGCGCCACCCGCGCCGGGACCGTAGAACATCAGCTCGCCGGCGTTCTCCGCCTCAACGAACACGGCATTGAACGCACCATGCACGCCCGCCAGCGGGTGCTGACGAGGAATCAGGGTCGGGTTCACGCGAATGTTCGCGCCGTTCTCACCTTCGCGCTCGCAAATAGCCAGCAGCTTAATGACGTAACCATCAGCATCCGCGGCAGCAACATCATCAGCGGTGATGGCCGTAATGCCCTCGGTGTGCACATCATCAATGGTGAAATCAGAATGGAACGCCAAGGAAGCAACAATCGCAGCCTTCGACGCGGCGTCGTGGCCCTCAACGTCAGCAGTCGGGTCAGCCTCCGCGTAGCCGAGCTTCTGAGCCTCAGCCAGTGCATCCGCAAAGGATGCGCCGGTGGTGTCCATCTGGTCAAGAATGTAGTTGGTGGTGCCGTTCATGATGCCCAGAACGCGGGTCACGCGGTCACCAGCCAGGGAGTCGCGCAGGGGGCGCAGAATCGGGATAGCACCCGCAACAGCAGCCTCGTAGGAGAGCTGAGCGCCGGACTTATCAGCGGCAGCCTGCAGCTCCACGCCGTGCTTAGCCAGCAGTGCCTTGTTACCGGAGACTACAGACTTGCCCGCCTCCAGAGCACGCAGAATGCGAGTGCGAGCCGGCTCAATACCGCCGGTCAGCTCGATGACCACATCCGCTGCATCAATCAGGGATTCAGCGTCAGTGGTGTACAGCGAGGGGTCCGCATTCCAGTGGCGGGATGCATTAGTATCGCGCACAGCAATACCGATCAACTCCACGGGGGCGCCAATGCGCTTCTCAAGGACGGCGTTATCCTCGACCAGGATGCGAGCAGCCTGGGAGCCGACATTACCGGCACCAAGCAGTGCTACTTTGATCTTTTCAGCCACGATAGTCTCTTTCTACGGTCTGTTCCGGGTTCACCCCGGTATCTCTTCGGGCTAAGGCACGGATGCGGCTCAGAGCACGCACCCAACAACCACTTTATCAAGAGGCGGCGACGGGGTTGCAGCCTCAAGGTGCGACTTTTACTCTCTGAGATGAGGCATCCCTCACAGTTATGAGGTGAACCTTATCTTCTGCAAATTTTTGAACGCACAAAACCGTGAAGCCCCGCCCGCAACCGCCACCTCACGGCGCGCATTGGAAAGACGGGAACTTCACGGTTTCTCAGGTTCTAATGGTCAGGGCTTTAGATATCCGAACCCATATCCAGCGCCAACATATCCTCCTCGCACTGACGGCGAATCATCACGCGAGACGGCTGACCCTCAGCAGTCGCAATCACCGGCGGGCGAGTCAAGAAGTTATAGTTCGAACCCAGCACATAGCAGTACGCACCGGTCGCCGGAACCGCCAGAATATCGCCAGCCTGCAGGTCAGCAGGCAGGTAGCAGTAGCGAACCACCACATCGCCAGACTCGCAGTGCTTACCCACCACGCGAGAGAGCACCTGCTCCCCCGCCGG
>CAUUAD010000021.1:0-16996 GCA_963542785.1 Rothia mucilaginosa | reverse complement strand
CCCCTAGTCAACCCAGGATAAGAGCCTCAAAAATTCTTCGAAAAAAGTTTAAAAAGACCCACAAGAACCCGAAAAACCTGCAGAAACTCCCTATAGAGCCCATATAGAAGGGCAGAAGAGCCCCTCAGCATCAAGAAGATAGGAAGAGAAGACGGGAAGAAAAGATGGGAAGAGGGGCTCCGCCCCTCCCCCATCTCTGTATTTCATACCGCCGTATTTCTGTACCGCTGCACTCCCCCGTTCTGCACCTCCCTATATATGAGCACCTACATATGGGGAGAGCGCAGAAGAGCACAGAAAAGGAGGGCACCCCTCACGGGGGCGCCCTCCTTATTCAAACTACAGAGCTACAGGCTGTAGCTCGCTAGCTTCAAAACTTTAGTTCGCGGAAGCGCGACGACGAGAAACATCGTACAGAGTAATACCCACAGCCATCGCCGCGTTCAAAGACTCCATCGCAGAATCAATCGGAATCGACACAATCTGATCGCAGTTCTCAGTCACCAGGCGGGACAGGCCCTTACCCTCAGAACCAACCACCACGCACAGCGGCTCATTCGCAAGCTCCAGAGCCGGCAACTCAATATCGCCGCCGCCATCCAGACCAATCACGAAAATACCCTGCTCCTTAGCCTGCTGAATCACGCGAGTCAGATTAGTCGCCATCGCAACAGGAATACGAGCAGCCGCACCAGCACTAGTCTTCCACGCACCAGCAGTCACAGCAGCCGAACGACGCTCAGGAATAATCACGCCATCACCGCTAAACGCGGACACGCTACGAATAATCGCACCCAAGTTACGCGGATCAGTAATACCGTCCAAAGCAACAAACAGCGGCGGAGTCGACAGCTTACCCGAGTGCCAACGCTCCATAGTATCCAGCACCAGGTCAGTCGCGTCCGGGTACTTGTACGGCGGAATCTGCATCGCAACACCCTGATGCACAGAACCATCAGTCAAACGATCCAGCTCGCTACGCGGAATCTCCAGCATCGGAATATTGCGCTTATTCGCAATAGTCATGATCTCGCGAACGCGGTCATCAACCTCAACACGGCTCATGATGTACAAGTGCTTCGAGGGAATCTCAGTACGCAGAGCCTCAAGCACCGCATTACGACCAGTCACCAGCTCATCGCTAGCACGCTTACCGCCCAGACGAGTCTGGAACTTACGGTTCGTACCGGTAGCAGCACGACGCTCAGCCGCACGCTTCATCTTATACGCCTTGTGATAAACGCGGTCCTCAGCCTTCGGAGTAGGGCCTTTACCCTCAAGCGCCTTACGGCCGTGACCACCAGTGCCCTTAGTAGCACCCTTCTTCTTGCTGGTAGCGCCCGGGCGCGAACCTGCCTTAGCCATTCTTCTCTTCCTTCGTCAAAGTAATGAATACGAGTCTACGCGAGAGAAACCCGCACGACCTAAGCCTTACGCACAAACGCGGGGCACATCACCCTCTAGCCAACGCTCCAGCTCGAACCATTCGCGCCATCCTTCACCTGCACACCAGCAGACGCCAACAGATCACGCATCGCATCAGCCTTCGCCCAATCCTTCTGAGCACGAGCATCAGCACGCTCCGCCAACACAGCCTGAATCAGCGCATCCAGAGCCTCATGCTCAGCACCCGAAGTGCCCTCAGCGTTAAAGCTCATCAACTGCGCCAAGCCCAGAACCTCAGCCATAGCCATCACAGCATTCGCCGCCTCCGAAGCATCCTCACCAGCAGCAAGCGCAGCATTACCCGCACGAGTCTGCTCATGCAGAACCGCCAAAGCACGCGGAATATTCACGTCATCATCCATAGCCTCAGCGAAAGCCTCCGGAACCTCACGACCCGGCTTCAGCACATCCTGAGTAGCGGCAAGGAACGCCTCAACACGCTCAATAGCGGTTGCCGCCTCCTGCAAAGACGACGGACGGTAATCAAGAATCGAACGATAATGCGCACTACCCAGGTAATAACGAACCACCAGCGGACGAGCCATCTGCAGCATCTGCGCCGGCGAAATCGTATTACCGATAGACTTCGACATCTTCTCACCCTCATAGGTGACCATGCCGTTATGCATCCAGAAATTCGCGAAATCATCGCCAGCAGCAGTCGACTGCGCCAGCTCATTCTCATGGTGCGGGAAACGCAAATCCAAACCGCCACCGTGAATATCGAAACGCGAACCCAAATACTTACCAGCCATCGCCGAGCACTCCAGGTGCCAGCCCGGACGGCCGCGACCCCACGGAGACTCCCACGAAGCAGTCAGCGGCTCACCCTCCTTATAACCCTTCCACAGGGCAAAATCGCGAGGGTCACGCTTACCGCGCGGATCAGCATCCGCAGAATCCTGCATATCCTCAACGCTCTGATTCGTCAGCGCACCATACTTATCCCACGAACGCACATCAAAATACACGTCGCCAGAATCATCCAGCGCAGGATACGCGTGGCCACGATCAATCAGACGCTGAATCAAAGCAAACATCTCCGGAATATGACCGGTCGCACGCGGCTCATACGTCGGCGGATCAATACCCAACGCCGCATACGCCTGAGCAAAAACCTTCTCAAAACGGTACGCGAGCGCCCACCACTGCTCATTCGGGAACTCACCCTCAAAACCGGGCTCCATAGAATCAGCAGACTTCGCCAAAATCTTGTCATCAATATCAGTGACATTGCGGACCGTCGTCACCTTCAAACCGCGGTAACGCATCCAACGGCTCAACTGGTCAAAAACCAACGCCGAACGGATGTGGCCCAGATGCGGTTCACCCTGCACCGTAGCACCACAATAATAGATACGCGCCTCACCGGGCACGACGGGCTCAAACTCGCGAATAGTCGCGGAAGCTGAATCATAAAAACGCATAGTCACACTCTCATTCTACGGGGTCGGCTCAGACGCCGGGGCGGTAAATCAGCGATAGGTTACAGAATGGCTCGAAGCAGCCAAACACCTACGAACGCGGGTACACCAGCGCCGTCGCAATAGCAGCCACACCCTCGCCGCGGCCCGTCAAACCCAGACCGTCAGTAGTCGTCGCAATCACCTTCACCGGAGCACCCGCCGCCTCGCTCAGCACACGGTTCGCCTCATCACGGCGCGGAGAGAACTTCGGGCGGTTACCCACCAGCTGAACACTCACATTACCAATCTCAAAACCAGCAGCACGCACAATCGCCGCAGCCTCAGAAAGAATACGAACACCAGAAGCGCCCTTCATATCCGGGCGGTCCACACCAAAATTAGAGCCCAAATCCCCCGTGCCGGAGGCGGCAAAAAGAGCATCCGCGGCAGCATGAGCCACAACATCACCATCAGAATGGCCGCTCAAACCACGCTCACCCGGCCAATGCAGACCAGCAATATACAGAGGAGTGCCCTCCTCACCAAAAGCGTGGACATCAACACCGGTACCAACACGAGGAATAACAGTCATCACAGGACCCTTCAATCGATCAAACATCTTCTCAGCAGCAACACCTCGGCAAAAGAGGCATTAGGCGGCAGGGTTAGGCAACAGAAACACCAAACAGCGCGCGAGCAACCCGCAAATCCATCGGAGTCGTCACCTTAAACGCATCCGCATCACCGGCAACCGTCAACACCGGCTCACCCGCCGCCTCCATCGCCATCGCATCATCAGTAAGCAGCTCAGCCTCCTCAGCAGGCAGAGAACGGCTACGCTCATGCGCCGCCAACAGGGCAGCCACCTCAAAACCCTGAGGAGTCTGCACCGCACGCATCTGCGCACGCGAAGGAGTACCCGTCACCAAACCAGCAGAATCCACAGTCTTCACCGTATCCACCACCGGCAACACAGGAATCACCGCACGCACAACACCCTGCGGGCTCTCAGCGCCCAAACCCTCAAGCACACGGTGATACACCTGCGGCGGAGTAAAAGCACGAGCGCAATCATGAATCAGCACATAATCCACCGGAACCTGCGCATCCTTCAAAGCATCCAACGCCGCAACCACCGAAGCAGTACGCGTATCACCACCGGCAGTAATCAACGCACCGGCACGGCGGGCATCCTCCAAAAGCTCCGGGCAACTCGCCGAACAATCAGCAGGAACAGTCACCACCACATGCTCAGCAACACCCGAAGCGAGCGCACCCTCCAACGCATAATCCAGCAAAGTACGACCGTGCACACGCACAGCGGCCTTCGGAATCGGCTCACCCAGGCGAGTACCCGAACCAGCCGCCAAAACAATCACAGCAGTATTCGCCGCAGAAGCAGAACTCATCAGTCTCAAGCCCGCCTACGCCTCGAACTTATAGCCCAAGCCGCGAACCGTCACCACATACTGCGGGGCAGAAGAATCCGGCTCAATCTTCGAACGCAGACGCTTAATATGCACATCCAGGGTCTTCGTATCACCCACATAGTCGGCCCCCCACACGCGCTCAATCAGCTGGCCACGAGTCATCACACGACCCACATTGCGCAGAAGAATCTCCAGGAGCTCAAACTCCTTCAGCGGCATAGAAATCTCTTCACCATTAACCGTCACCACATGGCGGTCAATGTCCATACGCACCGGGCCGCCCTGCAACACCGACTCAGTAGCAGAATCAGTCTCCGCCGAACGACGACGCAACACCGCGCGGATACGAGCAATCAACTCACGCGCAGAATACGGCTTCGTCACATAGTCATCAGCGCCCAGCTCCAGACCGAGCACCTTATCCAGCTCAGAATCCTTAGCGGTCAGCATGATAATCGGGACCGAAGACACCTCACGCAGCTTGCGGCACACCTCCATGCCGGACATGCCCGGAAGCATCACATCCAGCAGCACCAAATCTGCGCCCTCGCGGTCAAACACCGGCAGAGCATCCAGACCGTTGTCCACAACAATCGTCTGGAAACCCTCACGACCCAGCAAAAATGCAAGGGGATCCGAGAGGGCCTCTTCGTCCTCAACAATCAGAATTTTAGACATCAATAACTTCCTTCGATTCCATAAAACCTATACCGCTAACACTACACTGCGGCCGGAGGCTCATTCAGCGGCAACGCCAACGTAAACGTCGAGCCCTCCTGCGGCATCGACCGAACCGTCACGCTACCACCGTGCTGAGTCATCACATGCTTCACAATGCTCAAGCCCAAACCAGTGCCGCCCGTCTGACGCGAACGAGCCGGATCAACCCGGTAAAAACGCTCAAAAATACGCTTCTGCTCGTCCTCCGGAATACCCACGCCCTGATCAGCAACCTCAACCAACAGCTGATCAGCCACACGGTGCACCCAAATATCCACCTTCGTATGCTCCGGCGAATAACGCACCGCGTTCTCCACCAGGTTCTGCACAGCAATACCGAGCAGCTCGGCGTCACCGTACACCTCGGGGACCTCCTCGATGCGGGTAGAAATCTGAATGTCCTTCTCCTCCGCCACAATATGCGAACGGTCCACCGCATCAGCCACCAAAGAAGGCACCGACACCGGACCACCACGAGCAATCACATCGGTGGACTGCAGACGCGAAAGCTCAATAATGTCACGCACCAGCGCAGACAGGCGACGAGTCTCCTTATGCAGACGACCCACAAAATACTCAATCGCCTCCGGGTCATCACTCGCCTGCTCAATAGCCTCAGCCAGCAGACTCACCGCACCCACCGGAGTCTTCAACTCATGCGACACATTCGCCACAAAATCATTACGCATACGCTGAACACGAGAAATCTCAGTGCGGTCATCAGCGAGCACCAAAATGTACTCATCCCCCAGCGAAGCAACACGCACGTCCAAGACCAGCGCCTCACCCTCACCGCGGTCAATCTCAAAAGTACGCTCCGCAAAAATACCGCGATGACGCACCGTGCGAATCATATCCGCCAACTCATCAGAGGCCACCGTATGACCACGCACCAGACCCATCGCATACGCACCAGGAGAAGCCTGAACCACGCCGCCCACCTCATCAATCACCAGATAGGCACGACCAATCACAGCAAGCACCTGAGCGGCACCATCACGCAGCGCCGGCGCCGACACCAAGCTACGCTCCTGCTCCCGCTCACTACGCGCCACCGCGTTCATGCTCAGGACGCCCACCAGCAGACCTATCATGCCCGCAATAAAGGCGATCAGACCGGCATCCATGTACTTCCCTTCCATTCGGGTACCCCATAAGTATAAATGTGGCCGATACCCAGCACTTGGGCGAACGCCCCTCTTCTCAGACAGGCTCCCCGTGCAGAAACCCTGCAGAGAACGCAATGAGCCGCCCACCTCAACGGTGGACGGCTCATCACAATGACAGGGGTGAAACCCTGCCGGAGGTATTACTTGCCCTGGTTTGCTACGGCAGCAATAGCGTCCTTAGCAGCCTCGGGGTCCAGGTACTCGCCAGCCTTGACGGGCTGGAAGTTCTCATCCAGCTCGTAGTACAGCGGAATACCGGTGGGGATGTTCAGGCCAGCAATGTCCTCATCGGAAATACCCTCGAGGTGCTTAACCAGCGAACGCAGGGAGTTACCGTGTGCAGCAACCAGAACGGTCTTACCTGCTGCGAGGTCGGGCTTGATGTCCGACTCCCAGTAGGGAAGCATACGGCCCAGAACGTCCTTCAGGCACTCGGTGCGGGGAGCGTTCTCAACATCCGCGTAGCGGGGGTCGTTTGCCTGCGAGTAGGGGTCGTTGTCGTCCAGCGGGGGCGGCGGAACGTCGTAGGAACGACGCCAAGTCATGAACTTCTCGTCGCCGTATTCCTCGCGGATCTCGGACTTGTTCTTACCCTGCAGAGCACCGTAGTGACGCTCGTTCAGGCGCCAGGTGCGCTTGACGGGAATCCACAGACGGTCTGCTGCATCCAGTGCAAGGTTTGCGGTGTTGATTGCGCGACGCTGCAGGGAGGTGTGAACAACATCGGGGAGGATGTTGCGCTCTGCCAGCAGCTCGCCGCCGCGCTTAGCCTCAGCGCGGCCCTTATCGGTCAGGTTAACGTCCACCCAGCCGGTGAACAGGTTCTTCTCGTTCCACTCGGACTGGCCGTGGCGCAGGAGTACTAGTTTGTAAGTCATACCTCTATTTTTTCATTTACCCGCCGGTTTGTCATGCCTCAAGGCCTAGAAAATATGCATTCTCCCAAAAATTTATAAGGGTCTTTTTTACCAGAACGAAAGGCTCAAAAACCCCGCCAGAAAAGGGCAAAGCCCCGCACACCATCCGACCAGGACAAACCCGTCAGACAGCACACGAGGCTTCACCAGCTATCGCGCAAAGCGAGCGCACAAGCTAACGCTAGAAACGGCGGCGACCCACCGAAGGCCACACACCAGCCAGGAACACGCAGCTAATTACAGCAGCCACCAGCTGAAGAATCAGCACAGTATTACCGCCGCCAGTCACCGCAGCAAAAACGCTAAACAGTGACACCGCAGCAGAACCACCGGTCAAAGCCAGCCACGTGTTCTTCGGACGCTTACCGGCAAAATCGTACGCGTTCGCCGGAGACGCCCACGCACGCACAAAAGCCAGCACACCAACCGCAGCACCAGCGATAGCCAGCAGCGTATCAATAAAAGTGGTCACATACACGACCAGCAGAATAGGAGACATAGTATTCCTTAGAATCAGCAGCTTCTCTAGACAAGCCTAACAAAGTGCCTAGCGGACAGCCTTAAAGGCCTCAACCAAGTCATTGTAAAGGTCATCCACGTTCTCAATACCCACCGACAGGCGCAGCAGGGATTCCGGAATCGAATCCGGCTCGTTACCGTGGCGACGACGACGCTCCACCAGAGACTCCACGCCGCCCAGGGAAGTTGCAGGGGTCCACAGCTTCAGCGCCTCCACGACGTTACGGGCACCCGTAGCGTCCGTATCAAGAGTGACGCACAAAATCGCACCGAAACCATCCATCTGCTTCTTCGCAACCTCATGACCGCGGTCGCTCTCCAGACCCGGGTAACGCACCTCAGTCACGAAGGGGTGCTCGCTCAAACGCTCTGCGAGAACCTGCGCGTTCTCTACAGCACGCTCCACACGCAGTGCCAGAGTGCGCAGACCGCGCAAACCAAGCCACGCCTCCACCGGACCGGGGATTGCGCCGTTGGTGATGCGGTGGTGACGCATCGCCTTGTACAGATCCTCGTTCGAGGTCAGAGCCATACCCAGCAGCACATCGGAGTGGCCCGCCAGGAACTTCGTAGCGGAGTGAACCACCACGTCAGCACCCAAATCCAGGGGACGCTGCAGAATCGGGGTTGCGAAGGTATTATCCACCGCGGTCACAATGCCCAGGCGGCGAGCAGCAGAAAGCAGGGCAGGCAGGTCAGCGACCTCAAGCATCGGGTTCGTGGGGCTTTCCAGCCACGCCAGAACCTTCGGCTCCGAGTAGTTAACGTTCTCCGGGGTGACACCGGCGCGGGATGCGGCATCCTCCATCGCAGCGATAACGCTCTGGGTATCCTCAATGTCCACGCGAACGAGTTCAATGATGCCGCGGCGCTCCAAATCCTTGCACAGGGTCACCGACGCCATGTATGCGTGCTTAGGAATCAGAACGATGGAACCAACCGGCACCAGGTCGATGACAGCAGCGACAGCAGCCATACCGGAGGGGAACAGCAGACCGGGCTGGGTAGCGTTCTCCAGCTTTGCCACAACCTCTTCCATGCCCTCCCAGGTGGGGTTCGAGAAGCGGGCGTACACGCGGTCCTGCTCAATATTGACGGCGTCCACACCGCGGTAGGTGGAAGAAAGAACGATCGGAGGGTTCACCGGCGCATCATGCTCGTGTGCCGGGCGGCCGCCAGAGACGACGAAGGTCTCTGCGGAGTAATTCATGTCGTGGTTATCTGCACTCATGTCTTTAAGCCTGGCACACCCTGGCATAGAACGCACGTCCGTACGAGTGATAGCACACAGGATTTACATGTTTTTTACCTTTATGCGCGCTCAACCCCACGCGGAGGTATCACCAAAACCGCACCGGTGCTGCTAAGAGACCCGGTACCCTTAAGGGTGATGGATACTCTCAGCTACACCCCCGATGCACAGAATCTTCCCGCTGACCCGACCGGTCGCCGCGGGCTTTTTATCGTGGTCGAAGGAGGCGACGGCGCCGGCAAAACCACCCAGCTCGCCCTGCTGAATGAAGCGCTCAGCGCCCGCGGATACCGTGTCATCACCACCCGCGAACCCGGCGGCACCGAGATTGGTGAGAAGCTTCGCGCCCTCGTCCTGGAAGCAGGTCAGGGCACCATTGACGACCGCACTGAGGCGCTGATTTTTGCGGCGTCCCGCGCGGCTCACGCCTCCCAACTGATTCGCCCCGCGCTCGCTGAGGGCGCCATCGTGCTCAGTGACCGTTATATTGATTCTTCTGCCGCGTACCAGGGTGTCGGCCGTGATTTGGGTATTGAAACCATCGTCGATTTGAGCCGCTGGGCCACCGCCGACCTGGTTCCCGACGCAACCCTATTGCTGAGTGTGCCGCTGAGCGCCGAGCAGGAACGCATGGACCAGCGCGGCACCGTTGATCGTATTGAGGCTGAAGGCGCGGCGTTCAAGGCACGTATTCACGGTGCCTTCGAGCAGATTGCCCGTGAGGACGCTAACGGTTCGCACCGCATCATTGACGGTGTGGGCACGATTGAGCAGGTGCACGCGCGTGTGCTTGAGGTGATTGAACCGCTGCTTGCCGCCCGCGAACTGGTCCGCACCGGTCAGGAGGACTCATGAGTCTCTGGGATACCCTGCTGATTCCTGCCGATAAACTCCAGCAGCTACGCACGGACGCCGCCGCCGACCGCCCCACGCACGCTTGGCTTTTCACGGGTGCGACCGGTGCACCTCACCGTGAGGCGGCAAAAATTTTCGCTGCCGCACTACTGTGCGAACAGCCCGACCCGCAGAACCGCGGATGCGGTCAGTGCAAGGGCTGCGTGACCGTTATGAACGGTTCGCACGCAGATTTTACGCACTTTAGTACCGAGGCAACGCACATCAGCATTGATGAGGCACGCGAGCTAGTCATGAAGGCTCAGGATCGCCCGACCGTGGGTCGCTGGCGCGTGATTCTGGTCGAGGACACCGAGCGCATGCCGGAGCGCACCTCCAATGTGTTGTTGAAGGCGATTGAGGAGCCTCCGCCGCATACGATTTGGTTGTTGACGGCACCCTCCCCCACCGATGTGCTGGTGACGATTCGTTCGCGTTGCCGTCCGGTGCAGTTGCCGGTTCCTACCGATGCGCAGGTGCACGAGTATTTGCTGGCGCACGGTGTGGCTGATTCTTTGGCGCAGCGTGCGGCTCGTCTGGCTCTGGGCGATGCACAGGAGGGGTACCGTTTGGCGACCGATGATCAGGCGATGGCTCGTCGGGAGTTGATTACCTCCCTGATTCTGAATGTTCGTTCTATTTCTTCGGCTTTCAACGCTGCAGAAAAGCTCACCGACCTTGCCGATCAGGACGCGCAGGCTGTCTCCGCTCTCAAGGATGAGCAGGAACGCCAGGAGCTTCTGGCGCTGCTGGGCATTCGCGAAGGTGAGCGTGTTTCGCCGTCCTTGCGAGCGCAGGTTCGCCGCTTGGAAGAGCAGCAGAAGCGCCGCGCTAAGCGCGTTTCCTCCGATACGCTATTGCGTTCCGTGGCGCAGGTTCAGACGGTTCTACGTGATGCGTTGACGGTGGCTCTGTCGGCTCAGGCTCCGCTGGTCAATGAGCATTTGCGTGAGCTCCTGGAGGCGTTCTGCACCCGCCGTTCCGCCCAGCAGCTACTGGAGGATGTGCAGGCGGTCGAGCTGACTCTGCGCCGCCTGCGGACGAACGCAAATGCGCGTCTGGCGCTTGAGGCGTTGATGAGCCGTTTCGTGTATCAGTAGCTTCTTGATAGCTTATACAGCACAAAGGGGTACAGCACAAAGGGGAGGCACCGAAGAGATAATCTTCGGCGCCTCCCCTTTTCTATTGGTTCTCAGCGCCCCTAGAGCTTAGTTGTGGGCTCGAGCTTAGTTGCGGAAACCGTGAACCGGCGACGGAATACGACCGCAGCGGGCGATGAACGCCTCCGCGCTGGGGGTGTGGGTGGGCATGACGGGTGCGCGACCAAGCAGGCCGCCGAATTCGACCATGTCGCCTACGCCCAGGCCGACCGCCGGGATGACGCGGACCGCGGTGGTCTTGTGGTTCATCACGCCGATTGCCGCCTCGTCTGCAATCATTGCGGCGAGGGTGGCGGTGGGGGTGTCGCCGGGGACCGCGACCATGTCCAGGCCGACGGAGCAGATGGCGGTCATCGCTTCGAGCTTATCCAGGGTGATGTGTCCGGCGGCTGCGGATTCAATCATGCCGATGTCCTCAGAGATCGGAATGAAGGAACCGGAGAGGCCACCGACGTTCGAGCAGGCCATGAGGCCGCCCTTCTTCACCGCATCGTTGAGCAGCGCAAGTGCCGCAACGGTGCCGTGGGTACCGACGGTTTCCAGGCCCATCTCTTCGAGGATGTGCGCGACCGAGTCGCCGATCTCTGCGGTGGGTGCCAGGGAGAGATCAATAATGTTGAAGGGTACGCCCAGACGCTCGGAGGCGAGGGTACCGACCAGCTGGCCGACGCGGGTAATCTTGAAGGCTGCCTTCTTGATTTCTTCGGCGCAGGTGTCGAAGGATTCGCCGCGGACCTTCAGCAGGGCGCGGTGTACAACGCCGGGGCCGGAGACGCCCACGGAGATGGTGGTGTCTGCCTCCTGCACGCCGTGGAATGCGCCCGCCATGAAGGGGTTGTCGCTGACGGCGTTCGCGAAGACGACGAGCTTAGCGCAGCCGAAGCCGTGTGCGTCCGCGGTCAGGTCTGCGGTGGCGCGGATGGTTTCGCCCATGAGCTTGACAGCGCTCATGTTGATGCCAGCACGAGAGGATCCGATGTCTACGGAGGAGCAGACCACGTCGGTTTCTGCGAGCGCTCGCGGGATGGAGCGAATCAGCTTTTCATCGGCGGGGGTCATGCCCTTGTCGACGAGGGCGCTGAAGCCGCCGACGAAGTTCACGCCGACTGCCTTGGCAGCTGCGTCGAGGGTGCGGGCGAACTCTACATAGTCCTCATCGTTGGAGGCGCCTGCCACCAGCGCGATGGGGGTAACGGCGATGCGCTTGTTGACGATCGGGATGCCGAGCTCAGCTTCGATACCTTCGCAGACGCTGACGAGGTTTGCGGCGCGGCTGGTGATCTTGTCATAGATTTTGCGGCGGGCTACTTCGCCGTCGGAGTCGGCGCAGTCGAGCAGGGAGATGCCCATGGTGACGGTGCGAATGTCGAGCTTCTGCTCCTCGATCATTCGGATGGTTTCTAGAATATTGGTGTTGCGCATCAGTGGAGCCCTAGATGGCGTGCATTGCCTTGAAGATGGATTCTGCCTGGATTCGAATCTGCACCTTCTGTTCGTGTTCGACACCAATCATGGCTTCCTGCAGGTCAATGAGGTTCTGCTGCTTTTCGTCGAAGGAGCAGTGCATAATCATGGTGAAGTATTCACCCATGATGGTCTGGGAGACGTCGAGAACGTTGACCTTGCGCTCGGCGAGGGTTGCGGTCACGGCGGCGATGATGCCTTCGTGGTCGATGCCTGTGACGGTGAGGATGATCTTCACGGTGTTCTCCTAGTGGTTTGGGGGTGCGTACATCAGGAAGAGGTGCATAAAAGCGCACGCATACGCATATTTATAAGACCAATTATAGGTTACTCAGAACACATTCTGTAGGCTCAACGCTAAAAGTCCTTCCCCCTGAACATCGAGGGAATAAAAAATCCACGTCCCCTCACCTTATTCAAAGGTACGAAAGAACGTGGATTCTTTATTCGCGTCATGAGCGGAGCAATCTCTTTTGAATGCTCCATTTATCTGTCTGGATTTGAGTGTCTAGAGACATTTCCCAGATGTAACGCCCAGACGTAACACCCAGACGCAACGTAGAGGTAAGACCTAGACGTAAGAAGCGATGTACAGCTCACCGCTGCCGCTCAGGGTTGCCACCGAGGGCTCACCCACGTGCAACACCGACTCGGTAGCACCCAGTACGAATTCCTCGGTGCCGTTGCCGTCCGCTGCGTGAATGGTGATTTCGCCGGATACGCTCAGTGCGGCGCTAATACCCTCGAAGGTGTACTCCTGCGGCTTGCCCTCTTCAACACGGATGCGGGTCACGCTCATGCGCTCATCCCACATGGCGTAGGTGCCAACGGGTGCGTTCTCGGGGGTGGGGCGCTGGATCACGGGTGCGTCCTGGCTTTCGCCGAGAACCTTGATGAGCTCCTCGGTGTCGATGTGCTTTGCGGTCAGACCCGCGCGCATCACGTTATCGGAGGGGTTCATCAGCTCAATGGCGGTACCGGAGACGTAAGCGTGCACCTGACCGTCGGGGGTAAAGGCGGATTCACCCGGTGCCAGGTGTACCAGGTTCATGACGAATGCTACGAGCAGACCGCGGTCGCCGGGGTACTTGCCGGCAACGATCTGCACGAGCTCCGCGGCATCAGCAATAGCAGCGTTTTCGGAGTCGGTCAGCTGTGCTGCCGCCTCGACAAGCTGCTCAACAGCCGCGGTGGCGGTCTCTTCGGGCATGCGAATGATCTCGGTCAGCAGCTGCTTGGGGGTAAGCTCCACGCGCTCTGCCAGCCAGTCGGCCTTGAACGCCTTCGCCAGTTCTGTCAGCTGCTCGGAGGTGCGCACACCGGTCAGCACGCGCATCTGGGTTAGGGCGATGACGGTTTCGGGCTTGGAGTAGCGGTCCTTGTAGTTGCGGTGCGGCGCGTCAATCGCGATACCGCGTGCCTGCTCGTCCTCGAAGCCAGCAATAGCCTGCTCGGGGGTGGGGTGCACTTGAATGGACAGCGGCGCATCAATCGCAAGGATCTTAAAGAGGAAGGGGAACCAGTCGGAGGTACGGTCCGGGCGCAGGAAGCGGGAGGGCTCAGCCTGAATCAGCTCGTTAAGCGGGGATTCGGTGCCGTCAACGGTCGCGCGGGAGGGCGCAGCCGGATGCGCGCCAACCCACACCTCAGCCTCGGGCTGCTCGGTGGGTACGGGCACGCCACGCATGCGTCCGAGAATTTCGCGGGAACCCCACGCATAATTCTGAATCTGGTTTTTTAGGGAAAAAATCTCACCCATGGGGGAAAATACCTCTCGACGTGAGTTGTTTGAAGCAAGTGACGTGATAAAAAACCCATACATTCAGCGGAATTTATAAGGTTTTACCAGCCCATTATAGAGGCTACTTGCACTTCTTTACCGCTAAAATAAAAGGCGTGACTACTATTAATCTACATGACTCATTCAAAGCGTACGACGTGCGTGGCATCGTCGGCGAAACCATTACCGCAGAGACTGTTCGCGCTACTGGCGCGGCTTTCGTAGACGTTCTGGGCCTGGAGGGCCAGACTATCCTGGTCGGCGGCGACATGCGCCCCTCCTCCCCCGAATTCATGGATGCATTCGCCCAGGGTGCAACCGCTCGCGGTGCAAATGTTGAGAAGATCGGCCTGATCTCCACTGACGTTCTGTACTTCGCATGTGGCGTTGAGAACGCTGCCGGTGTTACCTTCACCGCTAGCCACAACCCGGCAGAGTACAACGGCATGAAGATGGCTAAGGCTGGCGCTGTTCCTCTGTCTTCCGAGTCCGGTCTGTTCGATATTCGTGACCTGGCTCAGAAGTACCTGGATGCGGGCGAGATTCCTTCGGTGGAGAAGGTCGGCACCGTTTCTGAGAAGGACATTCTCAAGCCCTACGCAGAGTACCTGCGCAAGCTGGTGGACCTGTCTTCCATCCGCCCCCTGAAGGTTGTTGTTGACGCTGGTAACGGCATGGGTGGTATGACCACTCCCGCTGTTCTGGGCGACACCATCCTGCCGGACCTGCCCCTGGAAATCGTTCCCCTGTACTTTGAGCTGGACGGTACCTTCCCGAACCACCCGGCTAACCCGCTGGAGCCGGCTAACCTGGTTGACCTGCAGAAGGCTGTTGTTGAGCACGGTGCTGACATTGGTCTGGCATTTGACGGTGACGCTGACCGTTGCTTCGTCATCGACGAGAAGGGTGAGCCCGTCACTCCTTCGGCTGTGACCGCTCTGGTTGCTGAGCGCGAGATTGCTCGTGCGAAGGCAGAGGGCAACGAAGAGCCCGTCATCATCTACAACCTGATTACCTCGAAGGCTGTTCCTGAGCTGGTTGAGAAGCTGGGTGGCCGCGCCGTGAAGACCCGCGTGGGCCACTCCTTCATCAAGGCTGTTATGGCCAAGGAGAACGGCGTTTTCGGTGGCGAGCACTCCGCTCACTACTACTTCAAGGACTTCTTCAACGCAGACACCGGCATGCTCGCTGCAATGCACGTGCTGGCTGCTCTGGGTGGCGGCGATGAGCCCCTCTCCGAGATCAGCGCAAAGTACTCCCCGTACGTTGCTTCCGGCGAGATCAACTCCGAGATCGAAGACAAGGCTGCCGCTGTGGACCGCGTGCGTGCACACTACGCTGACGCTCCCGTGGTTGTTGAGGACTCCGACGGCACCACCTTCACCAACACTGAAGAGGGCTGGTGGGTTAACCTGCGTCCGTCGAACACCGAGCCTTTCCTGCGCCTGAATCTTGAGGCACCGGATGTTGCGACTATGGAGCGCGTCCGCGACGAGGTTCTGGCTCTGGTTCGCCAGGCCTAGTCTTTCGTAGACATTCTCTCTTCTGCTCTTTGAGCAGTTGAAATATAAAGATCCCGCCCGCAGATTGTTTCTGCGGGCGGGATCTTTTTATTAAGTTCCAAGAAACCTAGCGGACGAGCCGGCTTACGAGGTGTTTAGCCTTCGCGTGCCTGGTCGTGGAGCATCCACTGGTCGGGGCCGAAGATCTCGTAGTTGATGTTCTTACCGGGAACGCCTGCCTCCACCAGTGCGGAGCGTACGCCCTGCATGAAGGGCAGCGGGCCGCAGAGGTAGACGTTAGCGTTGGCGGGAACGTCCAGCTTGGAGACGTCGACGCGGCCGGTGTAGTCGCCACCCTCACCTTCGATGAAGGAGACGAGGCGTGCGTTGGGCAGCTTGCCGACGAGCTCAACGAGCTCTTCGCGCAGGGGCCAGGTGTCCAGGCGGCGGTCTGCGTGGACCACGGTCACGGGGCGCTCGGAGCCCTTCTCAACCAGCTCGGAGAGGAAGCTGAGCATGGGGGTGGTGCCGATACCTGCGGAGAAGAGGTACAGGGGTGCCTCGGGGTCGCCGAAGCCTTCCAGGGTCAGGTCACCGTAGGGGTTGGAGATCTCGACGACTGCGCCGACTTCCAGCTCGTGCAGGATGGAGGTCATCTCGCCGTTGGGGTCGAGCTTCACACCGATGCGGCGCTGGTTCTTTTCGCTGGGCAGCAGGGTGTACTGGCGTGCCTGGCGCAGACCGTCACGTGCGGGAACGATGATGGAGATGTACTGGCCGCCCTTGGACTCGGTCATGGGGGTCTCGTCGGCGGGCTCGAAGGTCAGCACGACAACGTTCTCGCCGGTCTCCTTGCGCTCAACGAGCTTGAAGGGTGCGAACATGACGTCGTTTGCCTGAGAAGCGTACAGGCCCTTCTCCAGCTTGATGAGGGCGTTGCCCATGAGCCAGTAGACCTCGGTCCATGCCTCAACGATTTCGGGGGTAGCCAGGTCGCCCAGGTTAGCGGCGATTGCCTCGAAGAGGTACTTGTAAACGGTGGGGTACTCTTCTTCCTTCAGGCCCAGGGATGCGTGCTTGTGTGCAACGCGGGAGAGGACCTCGTCCGGGTAGGAGTCCGGGTGCTCGACAATGTAGGAAGCGAATACTGCGATGGAGCCAGCCAGTGCGCGAGGCTGAGTGCCTTCAAGCTGGGAGGAGCGGGAGAACATGCCGTCCATCAGGTCGGGGCGGGCGGCGAACATTCGACGGTAGAAGTCGGGGGTGATGTCGTTAATGCGCTCAGCAATGATGGGCAGCGTTGCCTCAATAATGGGGCGGGACTTCTCGGAGAGCAT
>CAUUAD010000020.1:0-17089 GCA_963542785.1 Rothia mucilaginosa | reverse complement strand
CACAACACTCATCCATACCAAGGGAAGGAAGAACAATGACGACCCAGACCCAGTGGTGGCAGGAACCCGTTGTCTACCAGATCTACCCCCGCTCCTTCAACGATTCCAACGGCGACGGCATCGGCGATCTGCCCGGCATTACCGAGAAGATTCCGTACCTCGCCAAGCTCGGTATTCAGGTGCTGTGGCTCTCCCCCATCTACGCTTCCCCGAACGATGACAACGGCTACGACATCTCCGACTACCGCGCCATCATGGCCGAGTTCGGCACCATGGAAGACTTCGATGAGCTGCTTGAAACCGCGCACAAGCACGGCATCAAGCTCATGATGGACTTGGTCGTCAACCACAGCTCCGACGAGCACGAATGGTTCAAGCAGGCACGCTCCTCCAAGGACAACCCCTACCGCGACTACTACATCTGGCGCGACCCCAAGGGCTTCGACGAGGACGGCAAGCCGATTCCGCCGAACAACTGGATTTCCTGCTTCAGCCCCTCCGTGTGGGAATGGGACGAGGCGACCGGCCAGTTCTACCTGCACTACTTCTCCGTCAAGCAGCCCGACCTGAACTGGGAGAACCCGAAGGTCCGCGAAGAGGTCTACGACATCATGCGCTTCTGGCTGGACAAGGGCGTGGACGGCTTCCGCATGGACGTCATCAACCTAATTTCTAAGGACCTATCCTTCCCCGAGGACCCGGCAGTCCTCGCTGGCGGTCTCGACAACTCCCTGGCTGTCGCTGCCAACGGCCCGCGCGTGCACGAGTTCCTGCAGGAAATGAACCGCGAGGTCTTGAGCAAGTACCCGGTCATGACCGTGGGTGAAACTCCCTGCGTGACCGTGGACGACGCCGCACTCTACACCGGTTTCGACCGCAACGAGCTGCAGATGGTGTTCCAGTTCGAGCACATGGATGTAGACGCCTCCGAAGGTGGCGTGACCGGCAAGTGGTCCGACCGCCGCTTCAACCTGGTTGACCTCAAGAAAGTCCTCACCCACTGGCAGGAGGGCCTGCACGGCCGCGGCTGGAACTCCCTGTACTGGAACAACCACGACCAGCCGCGCACCGTCTCCCGCTTCGGTAACGACTCCCCCGAGTACCGCACCGTCAGCGCCAAGATGCTCGGCACCGTGCTACACCTGATGCAGGGCACCCCCTACATCTACCAGGGTGAAGAGCTGGGCATGACCAACGTCTTCTTCGACGATGTGAAGGACTACAACGACCTGGAGATTCACGACTCCTGGCGCAAGTACGTTGAAGAGTCGGGTCGCGTTTCTGCTGAGGACATGCTGCGCTACATCAGCGCCTCCGGTCGCGATAACGCCCGCACCCCCATGCAGTGGACCGCTGGCGAGAACGCAGGCTTCACCTCCGGCACCCCGTGGCTGAAGCTGAACCCGCGCTACACCGAAATCAACGCGGAGGCAGAGCTCGCTGACCAGGATTCGGTGTTCTACCACTACCGCGACCTGATTAGCCTGCGCCGCGAGCACCCGATCGTCCTGACTGGCGAGTACCGCCTGCTGGATGAAGAGGATGACCAGGTTTACGCCTACCTGCGCGTGAACTCCGACGAGGACGCCGCCGCAACCGGCGAGCGCGCCCTGCTGGTCGTCGCCAACTTCACCGATGACACCATTCAGCTGAACTACGCGGGCGGCAACCTGGATTCGGTGGTGCTGACCAACTCGCAGGCACTCTCCCCGACTGAGCTGAAGGCAATCGAAAACACCCCGAAGCTGATTAGCTCGAACTACCGCGATGAGAACCGCGAGTTCACCGACGAGGGCACCCTGTTGCGCCCCTACGAGGCGAAGGTGTACCTCTTCGGTAACGCCAAGTAGTCGTACCCCACTCATACTGTGCGAAGGGGGACCAGATACAGACATTCCGGTCCCTCTTCGCCCTATACTTCAATCACAGACAAAATTTGTTCCTCTTTTCGGCTGGATGGCCGGTATAGAAAGGCAATTATGAGCAACTCCGAGGCATACGAGGTTCCCTCCTACGAAGGCCGCCAGTGGTGGAAGGAAGCCGTGGTGTACCAGGTGTACCCCCGCTCCTTCAACGACGCGAACGGCGACGGTATCGGTGACCTGAAGGGCATCACCGAGAAGCTGCCCTACCTGGCTAAGCTGGGCATCAACGTCATCTGGCTCTCCCCCGTGTTCGACTCGCCGAACGTGGACAACGGCTACGACATCTCTGACTACTTCGCCATCATGAGTGACTTCGGCACCATGGAAGACTTCGACGAGATGCTCGAAACCGCCCACAAGCACGGCATCAAGATCCTGATGGACCTGGTCGCAAACCACACCTCCAATGAGCACCCCTGGTTCAAGGAATCCCGCTCCTCCAAGGACAACCCCTACCGCGACTACTACATTTGGAAGGATCCGAAGGGCTTCGACGAGGACGGCAACCCGATTCCTCCGAACAACTGGGCATCCGAGTTCGGTGGCCCGGCGTGGGAGTGGGACGAGGCGACCGGCCAGTTCTACCTGCACATCTTCTTCAAGGAACAGCCCGACCTGAACTGGGAGAACGAGAAGGTTCGCGAGGACCTGTACTCCATGGTCCGCTGGTGGCTGGACAAGGGTGTTGACGGCTTCCGTCTGGACGCTATCAACATCATCTCCAAGCCCGAGGGCTTCCCGGATGACCCCTCCACCGACTTCGAGAAGCACACTTCCTCGATTCCGTTCGTCATCTCTAACGGCACCATGGTGCACCCGTGGATGAAGGAGCTCACCCGCGAGACCTTCAGCCGCTACGACGTGATGACCGTGGGCGAGACCAGCGCAACCAGCCCCCAGGACGCTAAGCTGTGGGCCGGCTACCACACCGGTGAGCTGAACATGATCTTCCACTTCGATCACATGGGCGTGGATAACGACCCGAACGGCAAGCTGGGCGGCAAGTGGTCCTACGCGCCGTACAAGCTGACCGAGCTCAAGCGCATCCTGAACGAGTGGCAGACCACCCTGGAGGGTAACGCCTGGGGTTCGCTGTACTGGAACAACCACGACCAGCCGCGCGTTGTCTCCCGCTTCGGTAACGACTCGGATGAGTTCCGCACCCTGTCCGCTAAGCAGCTGGCAACCACCCTGCACTTCATGCAGGGCACCCCGTACATCTACCAGGGTGAAGAGCTGGGCATGACCAACGTGAAGTTCGATTCGATTGAGGATTACCGCGACGGTGACTCGATCCGCTTCTACGAGGACATGCACGTTGACCACAAGCGTCTGAGCCACGAAGAGGCAATGCAGGCAATCTACATTAAGGGCCGCGACAACGCTCGTACCCCGGTTCAGTGGGATGCCTCCGCTAACGGTGGTTTCAGCCCCGAGGGTGTGACCCCGTGGATTGCTGTGAACCCGAACTACCCGTCGATTAACGCTGAGGCTGTTCTGGCTGATGAGGATTCGATCTTCTACCACTACCAGCAGCTGGTGGCTCTGCGCCGCGGCAAGCTGAAGGACCTGATGGTTTACGCGTCCTTCGCTCCGGTGGATTCGGTTCAGGTTCCGCACAACGAGGACGAGGCTGTGTACGCGTACACCCGTACCGGTGGTGCGGACGGCAGCCCCGCAAACGAGTCTTTGCTGGTTGTTTCGAACTTCACCGCCGAGGAGCAGGAGCGCGACTTCGCTGTGCTGAATGAGGCTCGTGAGGCTGGTGCTCGTGTTGAGCTGGTGAGCTCGAACTACAAGGACGATGCGGGTTCGACCCTGCGCCCCTACGAGGCGAAGGTGTACCACATCGTTCGCTAAGCGTTGTAGCTCGTTGAGTGCTACGGCGTGCCGATAAGGTGATAGACAGCAGAAGGAGGGTGAGGCGTATGCCCCGCCCTCCTTTTGTGTTGCCCTCTGTGTTGTCCTCGGTGTTGTCCCGGCGTGTTTTCTTGGGTCTACCGAGATGGACGCTCTGCTCAGCTAGAGGCTCTGTTTAACTAGAGAATACAAGCTGCAGGATCGGCACGGCGAGCGCTATCATTCCCAGACTGACGACTGCTCCGGAAGCAATAATGGGTGCGGCTGTTCCTTCGTGCCGGTAGTGGGTTTCCAGAATGACGATATTAGCGGCTGGAGGTAGCACTCCGAGGATAAAAAGTACCTGCGGGTGCGCCAGTAGCTGCTCGAGGCGCACTCCGGTGTGCGTGTGCATCCAGTGTGCGGCGGTTAGTATGCCGACGCTGTAGACGCTCACGAGCACGACACGGAGTACGGCCCACCGGAGGGCTTGTGTTAGGTCGGTTCGGTGCAGACGGGCGGTGCTCAGCCACATGCCTAGCACCATGAGCCCTACGAAGCTGAAGACCCAGGTGATGAGCCGGTAGATACCGGCGGCGTGGGTGTTGAGGAACGGCCCGGCGGGCAGGCATATCAGCCCGATTGCTACGGCGATAATGGGGCGGTTAGTGAGCAGGGACCGCAGTACTGCACCGACGGCAGCTTTGTGTGTGACAGCTTTTCGGGTGGGCTTAGATCGGCTAGTCGTGAGTCCGTCTGTATTGGTTTCTCTGCGCATGAGTGAGGTACCGAGGATATTACCCATGACGGAGTTGCCGATATACGCGCCGACGTAGAGGCGTACGGCTTCCTCGCCCCAGAAGCTGGCGACTACGGGGATTCCGAAGATTCCGGCGTTGAGGTAGACGAGGGCGAGCCGTTGTACCGGGTCGTTCGTGAAGAAGGCGGCGCAGCGTACGAGAAGCGCCATGAGCACCACGGTGGAGGCTGCCATGAAGAAGAGTTCGGGACGGCTGGTGGCGACGATGTAAACGATGACGGTGGGGATAATCCAGCGGGTCAGCAGGGCGGAGGCGCTTTCTTTCAGGCGGTTGCCCCAGTGCTCGGGTAGCAACATTGCGAGTCCGAAACCTACCCCTAAGTAGAGGAGTGGGAGGATCATTCCCATGCTCGTTCCTTTCGCTGTTGCTGTGTATGTGCCGTTGTTTTACGGCTAAGGTCCCTGTCTAATAACCCTACACTGAACCTTCAGGTTGAGGCTTATTGATTTTTCGTTGTACTTTTCGAAATTTTCGCGTCATATTGCATCTTATTCGCTGATGCTCTCGTTTTTTATACGGTTCGCTTCTAATCTTGAAATATAGAGAGAATATATTTTCCACCACATTCTTTCGTTCTATCACAGACACTCATTTCTTACGAGATGAGGAACTAGGCTGTTTCTTCTCCCGTAAGACTAAATATGCAGGAGCCCGCAATGCAGCAACCGTATCATTCTTCCCCTCCCGAATCCGGTGGCGTCCCCCAGCAATCTCTGAAGCGTCCTGCGCAGGCTTCTAGCCAGCATGCTGATGCGCATATTCCGCGGCGCTCTTCTGCTCTGCTTACTGCCCCTGCTACAGCTTCTGTAGCCACTGTACCCGCCTCTGAGAGCCCTGAGCAGACCTTTAGGGTGCCTCACCCGGTGTTGAGTGTTATCTCGTGGCTGATTGCGGCTGCGAGCGCTGTGTGGCTTGTCATTCTGGGCGTCTCATTGGTGTTGAATGTCGCGTCGGGAGTGAGTCACGATTCTGAGTTCATGATGCTGACCTACGGCGTGTATATGGCATGCGCTTTTGGTTTCTGCTGTTTTGGTACGTTTTTTGCTCTGCATTTTGGGTTGGGTTCGAGCGCTCATTGGCGTGATTCGATTCGCCACCCGCATCACCCGCGTTAAAGGGTTTTCTTTTCCCCGTGTGGTCTTGTGGAGAGTTTTTAGTTCTTTTATTTGAACTCTCGTTTTAAATATTTTGGTGTTTTTCTTTAAAATTCATGCGAAAAATCTAGGCTACGGAGTATTTTCAGAAACGCTCATATGAAAGAAGCCGCCCGGCGCATCCACTAACAGGATGCACCGGGCGGCTTACTTCTAAGCTAAAAGTCTGGGGCAGGGCGCTGCGAGGCAGAACGTTCCGCCATGGGGATTTCTTCAGGGCAGTTTGTGTCATCTTCAGGGGTGGGAAAACTGACGAAAAACTCATAGAGGGAGGATTCATGCTCTTGCTTTTGATTATGCTCGTTATCAGATTTTGACATCTTTAGCCCCTCCTTATGACATTAGGTTAGTGCTCTGCACATGTCAGACAAAGCATGCATAAGCACATTATATTTCGTCCATCCCTGGCACCTGTAACGTACATACTCACAAAAGGAGCCGCCCGGCGCATCCACATTCGGATGCACCAGGCGGCTTCTTTATAGGCTCCCCGCTACAAAGCTAGGTAGCCCACAGCGGGATTACTCCCACTCAATGGTTCCCGGGGGCTTGGAGGTAACGTCCAGCACCACTCGGTTAACGTCCTTGACCTCGTTGGTAATACGGTTCGAGATCTTAGCCAGCAGGTCGTACGGCAGGCGCGACCAGTCAGCGGTCATTGCGTCTTCCGAAGAGACCGGGCGCAACACAATCGGGTGACCGTAAGTACGGCCGTCACCCTGAACGCCCACGGAACGAACGCCAGCCAGCAGAACCACGGGGCACTGCCAGATGTGCTCGTCCTGACCTGCTGCGGTCAGCTCTTCACGCACGATAGCGTCAGCGGCACGCAGGGTGTCCAGGTTTTCGCGATTAACCTCGCCGACAATGCGGATGCCCAGGCCGGGGCCGGGGAACGGCTGACGTGCCACGATCTTCTCGGGAACGCCGAGCTCACGACCGATAGCGCGAACCTCGTCCTTGAACAGGGTGCGCAGCGGCTCAACCAGTTCGAAGGTCAGGTCGTCGGGGAGGCCGCCCACGTTGTGGTGGCTCTTAATGTTTGCGGTGCCGTCGCCACCGCCGGACTCGACAACGTCCGGGTACAGGGTGCCCTGGACCAGGAACTTGATGTCTGCGCCCTCTTCGCCCGCTTCGGCAATCAGCTTGCGCTGTGCCTCTTCGAAGGAGCGGATGAACTCGCGGCCGATAGCCTTACGCTTCGCCTCGGGCTCGGTGACGCCCTCGAGAGCGGAGAGGAAACGCTCCGACTCGTCGATGGTGATGACCTTGATACCCATGGAGGCTGCGTAGTCCTGCTCGACCTGTTCACGCTCGCCCTCACGGAGCAGACCGTGGTCAATGAAGAAGCAGGTGAGCTGGTCACCAACAGCCTTGTGCACGAGTGCTGCTGCCACGGAGGAGTCAACGCCGCCGGAGAGCGCGCAGATGACGCGGTCGCTACCGACCTGCTCGCGAATCTTAGCAACCTGCTCTTCGATGATGTTGTTGGTGGACCAGGTGGGCTTCAGACCTGCCACATTGTAGAGGAAGTTCTCCAGGGCGACCTGGCCGTAGTCGGAGTGCTTCACCTCGGGGTGCCACTGCACGCCGCCGAGCTTGCGGGACTCATCCACGAATGCTGCCACGGATGCGCCGGGGGTCGTTGCCAGCACCTCGAAGCCTTCGGGGGCTTCGGTCACGGAGTCACCGTGAGACATCCACACGTTCTGGGTGGTGGGGGTGCCGGTGAGGAAGGAGGAGTTCTCAGCGCAGATCACAGCGTCGGTTGCGCCGTATTCGCGCAGACCGGTCTGGGCGACGGTGCCGCCGAGGGTCTGGGCCATGACCTGGAAGCCGTAGCAGATACCGAAGATCGGCACGCCAGCTTCAAACAGGGCCTTGTCACCCTTGGGGGCGCCATCGGCGTAGACCGAGGAGGGGCCACCGGAGAGCACGATGGCTGCCGGGTTCTTGGCGAGCATCTTCTCGGTGCTCATGGAGTGGGGGACGATTTCGGAGTAGATGCCGGCTTCACGCACGCGACGAGCGATGAGCTGCGCGTACTGTGCACCGTAATCTACCACCAGGACGGGACGCTCTTCGAGCTGGTCCAGGTTCACAGAGTTGGTCACGAAAATTACCTCAACGTGTTGGTACTAATCCGCGCACTTGCGCGGGGATATATCTATTTTACGCTATCGCTGTACGCCGCCGACGGTACGTAGCCGCTCCCCCAATCTGGGGCACCGCTACATGCCCTAACGGGGGTAGAGCGTGCGTATAGAAATCACCGCCCGGCGACCGGCAGACCAAAACCTGCCAACCGCCAGGCGGTGATTCGTGAAGCTACATTAGCCGCGGTAGGAAGGAACCACGGTCAGGTCAGCCTTCTGGAACTTCTTCAGGTCCAGGTAGCCGCAGTTAGCCATTGCGCGCTTGAGCGCACCGACAATGTTGCTGGTGCCGTTCACGTGGTGCGAAGGACCGTACAGGACCTCCTCCAGGGAGCCGACAACACCCAGCGGAGTGCGCACGCCGCGCGGGAAGTCCAGCGAGTGCGCCTCGTTGCCCCAGTACCAGCCTTGGCCGGGAGCCTCGGATGCGCGAGCCAGCGGAGCACCCAGCATGACAGCGTCAGCACCCAGGGCGAGCGCCTTCACCATGTCGCCGGAGCGGCCCAGGGAGCCGTCAGCAATCACGTGCACGTAGCGGCCGCCGGACTCATCCAGGTAGTCCGAACGTGCTGCAGCCACATCAGCGATAGCGGTTGCCATCGGTGCAGAAATGCCCAGGCCCTGACGGGTGGTCTGTGCAGAACCGCCACCGAAGCCCACCAGTACGCCGGCTGCGCCGGTACGCATCAGGTGCTTAGCCTGCGAGTAGCCAGCCACGCCACCAACGATGACCGGAACGTCCAGCTCGTAGATGAACTTCTTCAGGTTCAGCGGCTCGTGCGAGGTCGAAATATGCTCAGCAGAGACGGATGCGCCGCGGATGACGAACAGCTCAACGCCAGCCTTCACCACGGTCTCGTAGTGTTCCTGGGTGTTCTGCGGGCTCAGAGAGCCGGCAACAACCACGCCGGAGTCACGAATCTCTTCCAGACGTGCAGTGATCAGTTCCGGCTTAATCGGCTCGGAGTAAATCTGCTGCATGCGGGTGGTTGCGGAGGCGGGGTCCGCCTCGGGCAGTTCAACAATCTCGTCCAGCAGCGGCTGCGGGTCCTCGTAGCGGGTCCACAGGCCCTCGAGGTTCAGCACACCCAGGCCACCCAGCTTGCCCAGCGCAATAGCGGTCGCCGGGGACATGACCGAGTCCATGGGCGCACCAATAATCGGGGTGTCAAACTTGAACGCGTCAATCTGCCAGGAGGTGTCAACGTCACGGCGGTCGCGAGTACGGCGGGTGGGAATCAGCGCCACATCGTCCAGGGAGTAGGTGGGGCGGGCGTTCTTGGAGAGGCCAATCTGAATTTCAGACATGGGGTGAATCCTTTCGAATTCGGTTTGAGGGGTGCCGCTGGGCGTTATTCGCGCCGATGCCCGCCCGACACCTGAACGGGTATGGGGCGGGCTCAACGGCGCATAGTGTGCACACCATGCGGCGAATCATCGTTGGTGAGGCGTTTTAGCCGCGGTAGTTCGGTGCCTCAACGGTCATCATGATGTCGTGCGGGTGCGATTCCTTCAGACCTGCGGGGGTGATGCGCACGAACTGACCCTTGTACTTGAGCTCCTCGATAGTGCGGGAACCGACGTAGAACATGGTCTGGCGCAGGCCACCCTCAAGTTGGTGAATCACTGCGGAGAGCGGGCCGCGGAAGGGAACCTGACCCTCAATACCCTCGGGGATCAGCTTCTCTTCGCTGGAGACGTCAGCCTGGAAGTAGCGGTCCTTGGAGAAGGACTTGTGGCGGCCGCGGGTCTGCATCGCGCCGAGCGAACCCATGCCGCGGTATGCCTTGTACTGCTTACCGTTCATGAAAATCAGCTCACCGGGAGACTCGGTAGTACCAGCCAGCAGGGAGCCGAGCATCACGGAGTCAGCACCGGCAACCAGTGCCTTGCCGATCTCGCCGGAGTGCTGCATACCGCCGTCAGCAATCAGCGGCACACCCGCCGGGATTGCTGCCTTAGCGGACTCGTTGATAGCGGTCACCTGGGGAACGCCAACACCGGCAATAATGCGGGTGGTGCAGATGGAGCCGGGGCCAACGCCGACCTTCACGCCGTCAGCGCCGGCGTCGATGATTGCCTGTGCGCCCAGGCGGGTTGCAGCCTGACCACCGATGACATCCACGTGTGCTGCGGCGGGGTCCTTCTTCAGGCGGGCAATCATGTCGAGCACACCCTGGGAGTGGCCGTTTGCGGTGTCCACGAACAGTGCGTCGACGCCTGCCTCAACCAGGGTCATTGCGCGCTCGTAGCCGTCGCCGAAGAAGCCGATAGCAGCGCCGGCACGCAGGCGGCCGTCCTCGTCCTTGGTGGCGTTGGGGTACTGCTCAGTCTTGACGAAGTCCTTCAGGGTAATCAGACCGGCGAGCTTGCCTGCGTCGTCGACCAGGGGCAGACGCTCAATCTTGTTGTGGGACAGCAACGCGAATGCTTCGTCCTTGGTGACGCTGGGGTGCGCGGTGACCAGCGGCATGGGGGTCATGATGTCGCGGACGCGAATACCCTCGTAATCGGAGCGGGAGATGTAGCGGATATCGCGGTTGGTGATGATACCTTCCAGCACGCCCTCTTCGCTGACGACGGGCAGACCGGAGACCTTGTAGTAGCCGCAGACCTCGTCGTATTCGGCGATGGTTGCGTCAGCACCAATGGTAACGGGGTTAATAATCATGCCGGACTCGGAGCGCTTAACACGGTCCACGTGTGCCGCCTGGTCCTCGATGGAAAGGTTGCGGTGAATAACGCCCATACCGCCCAGACGTGCCATAGCAATTGCCATAGCCGAATCAGTCACGGTATCCATTGCGGCGGAGATGATGGGGGTGTTCAGGGTGATGCGCTTGGACAGACGGGTGGAGGTGTCCGCATCGGAGGGGATGACGTCGGTGTTGCCGGGCAACAGCAGCACGTCATCGTAGGTCAGGCCGGTGAAGCCGAAGGGGTCCTCGGACAGAGCGGTGGGAATGGTCATTGTCTACCTTTCGGATGCTGGCTTCATCGGTGAGAAGCTCAGCCTATACGTTGTCAAGATGCGGTACGAACCGTCTGCTCACACCCCACAAGGTGGTTTGAGCGCAAACGGGAGCAGCTTACCTTCTATAGTAAACCGCTAAAGATTTCTTTGCTGAGAAGCGCTCATAGTAAGCGCCCCTCAGCGGGAGGCTGGCGGCAGGTTCTAGCGCCCCCGCGAGCGCGCCCGAGCCTACCGACAGCGAGTGCCCGGTACCGCCTCCAAGGTTGAGGGGGCGGCACCGGGCACACACACTATTTAGGCTTCTTCAGTTTCTTCGGGCTTCTCAACCACCAGGGTCTCGGTGGTCAGAACCAGAGCCGCGATGGAGGATGCGTTCTGCAGAGCCGAACGGGTCACCTTCACCGGGTCAATCACGCCGGCTTCGATGAGGTCCACATACTCGCCGGTCTTGGCGTTGAAGCCGTGACCCACGGGCAGTTCGGAGACCTTGGAGACGATGACGTAGCCGTCTTCGCCAGCGTTCTCAGCGATCCAGCGCAGCGGCTGAACCAGGGCGCGGCGAACGATCTGTACACCCACGTTTGCGTCGTGGTTGCCCAGGTCCATGCCGTCCAATGCCTTCAGCGCGTGAACCAGTGCGGAACCGCCACCGGAGACGATGCCCTCTTCCAGAGCGGCACGGGTGGAGGACACAGCGTCCTCGATGCGGTGCTTGCGTTCCTTCGCCTCAACCTCGGTTGCGGCACCAACCTTGATGACGCCCACGCCGCCGGCAAGCTTAGCCAGGCGCTCCTTGAGCTTCTCGCGGTCCCATTCGGAATCCACGCGCTCAATTTCGCGGCGAAGCTGCTGCACGCGGTCCTCGATTGCCTCGGGGTCGCCGCCGCCGTCCACGATAGTGGTGTGGGACTTGGTGACGGTCACGCGGCGTGCCGAGCCCAGGTGCTCCAGGGTGACCTGCGGCAGGTCAATGCCGAGCTCGCCAGTCACGACGGTACCGCCGGTCAGGATTGCCAGGTCCTGCATGATTGCCTTGCGGCGGTCACCGAAACCGGGAGCCTTCAGAGCAACCACGTTGATGGTGCCGCGCAGCTTGTTCACGACCAGGGCGGAGAGCGCCTCGCCGTCAACGTCTTCTGCGATGATGGTCAGCGGCTTCTTCGCCTGAACGATCTTCTCGAGCACGGGCATGATCTCTGCGATGGTGGAAATCTTGCCCTGGTAGAGCAGCACCAGGGTGTTCTCCAGCACTGCTTCGCCACGCTCAGCGTCGGTCACGAAGGAGGGCGAGAGGTAGCCCTTGTCGAACTGCATACCTTCGGTGATGTCCAGTTCGATTTCGGTGGAGGAGCCGTCTTCGATGGTGATGACGCCGTCCTGGCCGACCTTCTCGAAGGCGCGAGCCAGCAGCTCACCAATCTGCTCGGACTGGGCGGAGATAGCGGCAACGTGCGCCACCTCGGGGCCCTGCACGGGGCGTGCGTTCTCGAGCAGGCGTGCGGAGACAGCCTCCACAGCAGCCTCAATGCCACGCTTGACGTCGGCGGGTGCCGCGCCGCTGGTGACGTTGCGCAGGCCCTCGTTGACCAGTGCCTGTGCGAGCACGGTTGCGGTGGTGGTGCCGTCACCGGCTACGTCGTTGGTCTTGGTGGCGACTTCCTTCGCCAGCTGGGCGCCCAGATTCTCGTACGGGTCGTCCAGTTCAATTTCGCGGGCAATGGACACGCCGTCATTGGTGATGACGGGTGCGCCCCACTGCTTGTCGAGCACAACGTTGCGCCCGCGCGGGCCGAGGGTTACCTTGACCGCGTTTGCCAGCTTATCGACGCCAGCCTGCAGGGACTTGCGGGCGGCATCGTTGAATTCAAGCTGCTTAGCCATGTGTTCGCTACTCCTAGTGCGTCACAGAAAGGAAAATTTGAGGGGCAGATGATAGCTCATGCGCCGTACCGGATGAGCGGTACGGCGCATGAGCATCTGAAAGTATTAGTCGACGATTGCCAGAACGTCGCGTGCGGAGAGAATCAGGTACTCTTCGCCCTGGTACTTGACCTCGGTGCCACCGTAGCGGGAGAACACGACAACGTCGCCTTCCTTGATGTCTACGGGGATGCGGTTGCCCTTCTCATCCACGCGGCCCGGGCCAACGGCGACAACGCGTGCTTCCTGCGGCTTTTCCTTCGCAGTTTCGGGGATGACCAGACCGGATGCGGTGGTCTGCTCAGCCTGCTCGATCTTGATAACGACGCGGTCTTCCAGGGGCTTGATAGCCATAATCGGTTCCTCCGGGTTGTGGATTTACGTTTGATACGAGACAGCGGCGCAGTGGCGCGCCCAAGGTACTGTCTCGAGTGCTACCTCAACTCTAATTTCACCTGCGCTTTCGGTCAAGAAAAGCGGCGCTCTGCCGGGGTGTTTCACCGCAAGGCGAACGCTGAGCAAAAAGCTGGGCAAATCGGGCTCCTCACCTCTCAAAACCGGCACCCCGTAAAATGAGGAGCATGCCTATTCCCGCATCCCCTTTTACACCCGCCGCCGAGCTTCCGTTCAGCCCCGAAGCGCTCGCGGCAGCCGATGAGCTCTACCCGCTGGGTTCGGATACGCTCAGCGCCGTTACTTCTTTGCGTTCGCGAGGTTTTAGCCCCGAGGAGTCTGCGCAGATTATTTCGCTGGCGCAGGCTCGTACCCGTGCGCGCGCCAAGTTCGGCGAACGCGCCCGCACGCTCATGCTGACTCAGGAGGCTGCGGAGCAGGCGACCCGCCCGGTGATTGCGCACTATCGTGCTCAGCGTCTGCGCCCGGTTGTCGGCACGGTGGCTGATTTGGGGTGCGGTATCGCCTCGGATTCTGCCGTGTATGCGGCAGATCGCGGTGCCGTGGTTGCGGTGGAGCTGGACCCGTTGACGGCTTCTTTTGCGGCGAAGAACCTAGAGTTTTGCCCGCAGGCGCGCGTTTATTCGGGGGATGTGACCGATTATGTGCACGGTGAGCTTCTGGATGCTGCCGGTGAGCCGGTGGGTATTGTGTGGATGGACCCGGCACGCCGCGAGTTGCGCGGTGCTAAGAAGGCTCAGACGGAACGTCTTTTTGATCCGGAGGCGTTCTCTCCCCCGTTCTCGTTCGTGCTGAATCTGGCACGCACTGGGGTGCCGATGGGCGTGAAGTTGGGTCCCGGTTTTCCGCATGAGGGCATCCCCTTGCCCGAATATATTGCGTCGGAGGCAAACCCCAACCCGCGCGTTGAGGCGGAGTGGATCCAGTCGGAGGGTTCTCTCGCCGAGTTGGTGCTCTGGTTTAACGCGCTGGCTCAGGAGGGGGTGGCTCGCACGGCAACCTCTGTGCATGAAACCCCTGCGCGCGAGCTGTCCGCGGAAGAGGCTACCCCCAACGAAGGCTCCACCGAAGGATCCACCGGAGGCACCGCCGAAACCTGCGCCCTACTGCCTCCCTACGAGGCGGTGAACTTCCGCAGCCCCTTGACGGCGGAAGAGGCACAGCAGAGCGTTGACGTTCCGGTGTCCCTACCTCAGCCCGGTGATTACCTGCTGGAGCCTGCCCCGGCGATTGTGCGCTCGCACCTGGTCGCTGAGTTTGCGCAGAGTATTGGCGCGCACCTGCTGGATGAGCACCTGGCGTACCTGTGTTCTGCCGAGCCGGTGGCGCATCCGCTGGTTGCCTGCTACGAGGTGCTGGAGGAGATTCCCCTGCAGGAGAAGCAGCTGAAGCATTGGGTGCGTGAGCAGGGCTTTACGGCGCTGACTATTAAGAAGCGTGGCGTGGATATTGTTCCGGAGCAGTTGCGGGCGCGACTACTGGGTTCTGCGGGTTCTAAGCCTTCCAAGAAGAAACAGAAAAAGAACGCTAATTCTTCTTCAGGTGCACAGGCGGGTACCCAGGAGTCCTCGTACCGTCCGGCAACGCTGGTCTTTACCCGCATCGGTTCGGGTAGGGATTCACGACGCGTCGGCTGGCACGTGCGCCCGCTCTAGCTTTCAGGCCCCGCACGTTCGGGTTACCGTTCGTGACGATTCGTTACGGTACCGGTTTCGGATTCTGCACTCGACAGGGCGCTGAGCACCGCTAGACCGTACACTAGATACAGTGCCTAATGAGAAGATACGGGCCTAATAAAGATACGGGACCCAGTAGAGGTACTCCCCCGCGGAGTCGGCTCTCACCAGCTAGTACCCTGCCGGGCAGATCTCACCGATAGCAAACTTCCGTAGTCGGCACTGTGCACGACACTATTTCCAGACGCAGGAAAGGCCATATGATCGACTTTGCTTCCTCCCCGCAGTCCACTCTCGGCGTGGAATGGGAGATTGCACTTATCGACCGTGAAAGCGGCGAACTAACCCAGCGCGCCGGCGAGGTGCTGTCCATCCTGCGCGAGCGCCGCCCCGAACTACTCGAGCCCGCCTCCGACCGCGCGCACGTAACCGGCGAATTCCTGGAGAACACCCTCGAAGCGGTGACCGGCATCTGCCGCACCGTCGCCGAGGCATGCCGCCAGCTGCAGGAGCTCACCGACATCATCCGAGAAATCACCGATGACCTCGGCATCGAGTTCTACCCCGCCGGCACGCACCCCTTCTCACACTGGGCTGACCAGCCGGTCGTGGCGAAGGAACGCTACCAGCGCGTGGTCGAGCGCGCCCAGTATTGGGGCCGCCACATGGTCATTTACGGTGTGCACGTGCACGTGGGCGTGGACTCCCGCGATAAGGTTCTGCCGCTCATTGACGCGCTCACCAACTACGGACCGCACCTGCTGGCGCTTTCGTGCTCTTCCCCCTACTGGGATGGAATCGATACAGGTTACGCTTCGCACCGCACCCAGCTATACCAGCAGCTACCCACGAACGGCCTACCCTTCCACTTTGACACCTGGGAGCAGTACAGCGACTACTTGGAATCACTTGTGGCGACCGACGTAATCAACGACCCGAGCGAGGACCGTTGGGATGTGCGCCCGGTTCCGCGTTACGGCACCATCGAGATGCGCTATTGCGATGGCCTCGCCTCCCTGCCGGATGTTGCCGCAATCGTGGCGTTCACACAGTGCCTGGTGGAGTACTTCTCCCGCCGCATTGAGGCGGGCGAAAGCATCGAGGTGCTGGCGCCTTGGCACGCGCAGGAGAATAAGTGGCGCGTAGCCCGCTACGGCCTGGAGGCCAAGATTGTGGTTTCCAACGAGCCGGTGCAGCGTACCCTGCGCGAGGACTTCGAGCTGCTTCTGCCCAAGCTGAAGCCGGTGGCACGCGACCTTGACTGCGAGGTAGAGCTGGCGCAGGTACGCCGCATCCTCGCCGAGGGTACGGGTGCGGATCGTCAGCGTGCGGTCTTTGAGAAGACCGGCTCCCTGCGTGAGGTGGCGCTGGACGTTGCCGCCCAGTCTCGTGCGCGAGCACTGCGCTAACCCCTCGCGGGAAGAAAACTTAGATACGTAAAATGCCTCGGCGCAGTCCTTTGAGAGACTGTGCCGAGGCATTTCTACGCGCATTTTCAAGGCGAACCGCGTGGGTGCGCTCGCCTTGCCAATTAGAAGCAGACCGTTTAGAACAGCCCGCTTAGAAACAAACAGTGGTCACCGGCAGCGAGGAGTCCGTCGTGAAGTCCACGCCCGAGGGTTCACGACCCGCGGCGACCAGGCGGGCGCCCAGCGCCGCAACCATCGCGCCGTTGTCGGTGCACAGGGTGAACTTCGGAATAATCAGGCGTACCCCCTCGGAGGCGCATCGGGCGGCAAGCAACTCACGCAGACGCGAGTTCGCCGCCACACCACCGCCGAGCAGCAGGGTCTTCATGCCCTGCTCGCGGCAGGCGAGCATCGCCTTCTTGGTGATAACGTCCACGACCGCTTCCTGGAAGGACGCAGCAATATCGGCGACCGGGACCTCTTCACCGGCGGCCTCAAAGCTCTCAATCACGCGCGCCACGGCGGTCTTCAGGCCCGAGAAGGAGAAATCGTAGCGGTGCGCGCCGGGCTCCTCGGCGGTACCCATAAACTTGCGGTTCGACAGGCCACGCGGGAACACGAAGGCGTTGCGGTTGCCCTCAGCGGCGGCGCGGTCAATCGCGGGGCCGCCCGGGTAGTCCAGACCGAGCAGACGGGCGACCTTGTCGTAGGCTTCACCGGCGGCATCGTCCAGGGTCGCGCCGAGCAGACGCACGTCGGAGGTAATGTCGCGCACCTGCAGGATTTCGGTGTGACCGCCAG
>CAUUAD010000019.1:0-17557 GCA_963542785.1 Rothia mucilaginosa | reverse complement strand
CCGTGCTTATTGTCCTACTGATACTGAACCCGTTTGTGCTGGTTCCTTTGGTGAGCATGTTCGATAGTAGTGCCGGCATGTCGATGCTGTTCTTCTTCATCATTATCGGTCTGGGCTCATTTTTAGTGGTGCCGATCCTGTGGATTGTGGGTATTGTTCAGGCGGTGAAGCATAAGAACCGGCTGAGGGAACTCATCCAGAAAACAAAGACGACACATGCCGAGTTCTGGTACTACCTGGTGTACAACCGCCTGCCGGACGGCTACACAGGCGTCAATGGCTTCACGAAGGAAGAAGAGGATTCTTTCTCGGTGTACGAGTTTCTGAAAAAGCAAGAACACGCAAAGCTACACGAGGCTGTAGCACCGCGCGAGGCCTCCGCACTACAGAAGTCCGCTGCGCATCCTGCGCTCGCCGATGAAGAGAAACAGGGCTAGCGACCAAACCACACAGCCCCGAACTGTATAACAACCTGCCCCTCCACGCACGTACCACCGCGTGGAGGGGCAGAGGCGTCTTTTTTATGTCATATTCGGGTTTCTTTGTCTGTTGTCCGGCGAGGGTTAATATTCCATTTACTTTGCCTTGATAGGGTGAAACCATCACGAGCGTTGCGACCAAGCAGAGCGAGGCGGGCACCCTCCGAGAACGGCGAGTTAGCCTGCCGCCGCGCCTCAACGATTAGCTGTATCCACTCATCGATAGATTAGGAAAAGAACGATGTCCCAGAACCCGAACCCTGAACAGTACAACCAGTACTCCCAGCAGGCACCCTCCTACTCGCAGGCGCCGGGTCAGCAGTCCAACGGTTTCGTCATCTCCTCCAAGGATGACCAGAACATGGCGATGCTCGCGCACCTGGCTTCTGCAATTCTGTCTCTGCTGTCCTTTGCAAACGCAAGTATTCTCGCGCCGCTGGTGATGTGGTTCATCTACAAGGACAAGCCCGGTTACGGTTTCACTAAGGAAGCATCCCGCCGCGCGTTCAACTTCAACTTCTCCCTGTGGGTCGTCACCATGGCGTCCTGGCTGCTGATGGTAGTGTCTTTTGGTCTTCTGTTCTTCATCCCGTTGGTTGTCGCGACGGTCGCGACCATCCTGATGGTTATCTTCCACAGCCTGGCTGCTATGGCCGCAAACCGCGGTGAGCAGTACACCTACCCGATGACCTTCATCGAGATCATCAAGTAGTCTTCACGGCTCATACCGGCAGCGCCCCCGTCCGAATATCGGATGGGGGCGTTGCCGTGCCCGGTGAGGCTCACCGGCACCGGATCCGGCACGCCTACCGCCCCATCACACGGGACTTAAAGGGACGGGCACGGTATCATTAGAAGAGGTATGCCTACCCGGATCATGAGGTGGTAGGTCGCCGCCGCGCCGTGAAATCCGGTGCGTATCTTCAAGGCTTTCAAGGAGCACAAAATGTCAGCTGTCGTGATTGTGGGCGCCCAGTGGGGCGATGAGGGTAAGGGTAAGGCAACCGACCTGCTCGGCCCCCGCGTAGACTACGTGGTCAAGCCCAACGGCGGTAACAACGCCGGTCACACTGTGGTGGTGAACGGCCAGAAGTTTGAGCTGAAGCTGCTGCCCGCGGGTATTCTGAGTGATAACGCCGTCCCCGTGATTGGTAACGGCGTGGTTGTTAACCCCGAGGCTCTTTTCGCTGAGATTGACGGCCTTGAGGCCCGCGGCGCTGACACCTCCCGCCTGAAGATTTCCGCTAACGCACACCTGGTCGCACCCTACCACCAGACCATGGACAAGGTGACCGAGCGTTTCCTCGGCAAGCGCGCTATTGGCACCACCGGCCGCGGTATCGGCCCCGCCTACATGGATAAGGTTGGCCGCCTCGGCGTGCGTGTTCAGGACATCCTGGACGAGTCGATCCTGCGCCAGAAGGTTGAAGGCGCACTGCGCCAGAAGAACGAACTGCTGGTGAAGGTCTACAACCGCCGCCACGTTGAGGTTGACGAGATCGTCGAGTACTTCATGTCTTACGCTGAGCGTCTGAAGCCGATGATTGTGGACACCACCCAGCTGCTGAACAAGGCGCTGGACGAGGGTAAGACCCTGCTGATGGAGGGTGGCCAGGCAACCTTCCTGGACGTTGACCACGGCACCTACCCGTTCGTGACCTCCTCCAACCCGACCTCCGGCGGCGCGTGCGTCGGTTCCGGTGTGGGCCCGACCCGCATCTCCCGCGTGATTGGTATTCAGAAGGCGTACACCACCCGCGTGGGTGCTGGCCCCTTCCCGACCGAGCTGTTCGATGAGATGGGCGAGTTCCTGCGCACCACCGGCGGCGAGTTCGGTGTGAACACTGGCCGCCCGCGTCGTTGCGGCTGGTACGACGCCGTGCTGGCGCGTCAGGCTGTGCGCATCAACGGTTTTACCGACCTGTTTATCACCAAGCTGGACGTTCTGACCGGTCTGGAGAAGATTCCGGTCTGCGTGGCTTACGACGTTGACGGCGTGCGCCACGACGAGATGCCGATGACTCAGACTGAGTTCCACCACGCTAAGCCGATTTTCGAGTACTACGACGGCTGGACTGAGAACATTTCGGATGCGAAGAGCCTGGACGAGCTGCCCGAGAACGCCCGCAAGTACGTGCTGAAGCTGGAAGAGATTTCCGGTTGCAGTATCTCCGCGATTGGTGTGGGCCCGGACCGTGACCAGACCATTGTGGTTCGCGACCTCATCAACGAAGACTAGAGACTGACGCGAAGGACCCCTGACGAGGCTTTGAATGCCTCCTCAGGGGTCCTTTGATGCCTGGCGACCTGTAGCATATCGTCTTAATGCGACTATTCTTTAATTGTTTTGGCCCGTGGCGTGCTGGGTATATGGATGTCACAGTTAATAATTTTGTCATGCGGTACGGAATGCATGACATTGAAGAAGAAGTTAAAACTAACCCGAAGAAGTATACAGATATGCAAAAATATGAAATGAATAAATATCTGGGCACTAATGTTGAATTTTAATAAATAAAGGATAGGCTCTGAAATTATCAATATTCAGAGCCTATCTTTATTTCTTTATAATTTATAAAATTCCGCGCTCGTCAAGATCTCGCAAAACAGATAGAAATGTCATGAATTTAACATCACTGTCATATCCACATTGAGGTGTCCAACCCAGCCAGCTATATGCTTTATGCATATCTCCGCCCTCTTTCACACAACGCTTGAAATCCTCGGGGACGGGGGTAAGACCCACCTGAGGTTTGCCGTACATCCGGTAAAGGAAGAGAGCCTCAGTCGCCTCATAAGCTACCTCGTTGTAGTGGAACTTTCCATCCCCCCACCCGGCAGTGATACCTTCACGAGTAGCCCAGATAGCAATAGGGTAGTGCGGATCATTGACGGAGATATCACTGTAGGGCGACGTAGCAGGAAGATCCTTAACCACGGGCCTACCCTTCACATGGTACAGAAACTCAAGAAGCTGCCCACGAGTCATCGCAGGCTGCGAAGCATTCTTATTCTTCTGAAGATAAAGACGGCGGCCGTGAGTAATAAGCCCAGTGCACTCCGCCCAAGCAATCACCTTATCCTGATAATCACCCGGGGTATTGTACTCAGACTCATTAATACAGGTGACTTCCAGTTCATCACCCGGAAAAGGAGAAAAAGTCTTAGGGTGCAATTGCGCTGCAGAAGCAGGTACCACCGCAGACAACAAGAGAGAGGCGGCGGCAAAAGTACACGCCGCACCCTTCACAAATGGTTTCAACAGCATCGTTGACTCCTCAAAAGAAAATAGTGGTTGGTTCTAAGACAATCCCAGTCTTATCAACTAGAAGTTTAGTCTTTCTTACTTCTCAAGGGAAGGTTGAAACTCTACAACCCCCAGATATCTTAAAAAGAAAACCCAATACTCACCACAACACCCCAACCCCTCCAGAGTCTGTACGTGACCGGGCGGGGCGCATCCCGTATGCTGGAAAGAGCGCCCGCACACGCGGCGCCAAAGCGTACAGAGGAGGACAACGATGACCTACATTACCGGAGCCGTCTACCCCAGCGGCGACCGCATCCGCGTAGGCGCACCCGAAGAAGAAACCTTCACCGCCTACCAGCAGCCCGACACCGCCGTAGCCCTCGGATACGCCAACCCCGGCATCCACGAACTGCACGGCCTGCAAGAAACCTTCAACCTCCACGAACTCGCCATTGAAGACGCCGGACGAGGCCACCAGCGCGCCAAACTAGAACGATACGGCGACTCCCTCTTCACCGTCATCCGCCCCGCCATCTACCTCGACAAAGAAGAAGAAGTGCGCCTCAGCGAACTGCACCTCTTCACCGGCCCCCGCTATACCCTCGCACTCGTCCGCGACGAACAACGCAGCGACCGCAACATCAACGACCAGTTCAACCTGCTCTACGCCACCCCCGACGCATCCCCCGCCCGACTGCTGCACCGCATCCTCGACAACACCGTCGACGGGTACGCACCCGTGCTCGACGGCCTCGAAAACGACAGCGACGAAATTGAAGACATCCTCTTCTCCACCAGCGAGCGGCGAGACGCCAACTCCCTCGCCCAGCGCATCTACGAACTGCTCAACCAGGTCATCGACTTCCAGCGAGCCTGCCGACCCCTTGAATCCATGATCGGCCGCATCATCGAAGGGATGCGCACCGGCGCGCTCGACCCCTCACCCTACCCGGGCGCATCCGAGGAAGAAAAGAACGAAGAAGCGGTCGAGCTCGCCCGGCAATTCCGCAACGTTCTCGACCACGTAACACAAGTAAAAGAACGCCTCGAAGACCTTCGCAGCTCCCTCGAAAACGCCCTGCGCGTGCACGACACCCTGCTCGGTCAGCAGCAGAACGACGACACCAAGAAAATCTCCGCCTATGCGGCGCTGCTCATGGTGCCTACCATCGTTGGCTCCGTTTACGGCATGAACTTTGAGGTCATGCCCGAACTCAAATGGGAGTTCGGCTACCCCGCCGCACTGCTACTCATGGTGGGTTCCTGTCTGCTTCTCTACTGGTTCTTCAAGAAGAATAAATGGCTCTGATATGCGCGTATGCCGCATAAGGCATACACGATATACCTTATGCGGCGCGGTCGTACTGAGCACGCATTGCGCGGCGGCAATCACGACGCTCACGCTTGAACTTCTTACACACAGCCTCCGAATCGGCAAACATGTAGAAGTCCTCCGGCTCAGCCGACAGACCCAAAGTCGACAGCTGAACCAGCGACAGCATCGCGTAGAACATCTCACGGCGCAGCTCAAAATTGCAGGCACCCGGAGCGGACTCCACCGCGAACACGCCGCCGGTGCACTCCAGCGCGCGCATTGCCCAGTGCTGAGTCCACAGGTCACCATTGACCGGGCTCACGCCCAGGCGAGTCAACGCCAGGCCGGTACCCTGCACACGCTCAAAGCGCAGGCACATCTCCAGGTCCTTCTCCAGGGGGAACACGAACAGCAGAGCGTTCTGCGCCGCCGCACGCAGCTCAGCCAGGTTCGCCTCGTAACCGGAAGCACCCTGAGTCAGGTGACGCATCACGCGGCCCATCGTCGAGGACGCCGGCGCAGTGCGGAAGCACGAGCCGTCAGCCACCAGCTGCTCCAGAACGCCGCGGAGCTCCTCCACATTGAAGCGCTCCATACGAACGATGGTGCCCGCCTGCATCAGCAGGTTGAACTCTGCATCACGGCCCAGCTGCTCATCGGCGGTGCAGGAAATCTCTGCGTTTGCGTACTGGCTCTCGTGAGTGGTGTTTTCCATGACCATTCCTTCCGTAGATGCTGAATCAACCTAGCGGCAACACCGCAGGAGACGGCGTGCCCGGTCGGAAGGACCGTCCCTTCCAACACCTACACTCTATGAGCGACCCCTGACACGATAAGCAGTTTTTAATCTACCCCGGGGTAAAACTGGGAAAATTCTGAAAAAATCTGAAACCGCCCGTAAAACGCAGAAAACTGATACAGAAAACCGGGCGCCCCCCACAGTAGGGAACACCCGGTCACCTATACGGAATAAAGCGGCGCAACTAGCGCTGACGGTACAGCAGCCACAGCATGTACACGCCACCCAGCGCGCCCGTCACCAGGCCCACCGGAATCTGGAACGGCGCCAACGCGCGAGCCGACACAAAATCAGCCAGCACCAAAATCACCGAACCCAACAGCGCCGAATGCCACATCGCCGCACCCGGAGTATTCCACAGGCGGCGCGCAATCTGCGGGGCAACCAGCGCCAAGAAACCAATCGGGCCCGCAACAGAAATCGCCACAGCCACCAGAAGCACAGCAGCTGCCACCAGTAGGTTCACGGTCCTCTTCACCGGCAAGCCCAAACCCGCCGCCAAATCGTCACCGAGCTCCAGGACGCGCAGGCGGCGCGTCAACAACAGAACCAGCGGAATAGCCACCAGCAGTAGCACCGCCTGAACCGACATCTGATTCCATGACAAAGCATTCAGCGAGCCGTGTTGCCAGGTCTTCGCCGCCTCCGCCTTCTCCAAATCACCGCGCGTAATCAGGTAATCATTCACGGAACTGAGCATCGCACTCACCGCAATACCGATCAGCACCATCTTCTGACCCATCGTCGCGCCACCGCGCGCACCCGCAAGAAGCATCACCACAGCCGCCGTCGCAAAACCGCCAATAATAGCGCCCATGCCCATACCCACGCCGGTAGAACTCAACGACCCAATCAGCACCACCGACAGGGCACCGGTCGCCGAACCCACCGTGAAACCGATAATATCCGGCGAACCTAGAGCATTACGCGAAACCGACTGAAAAATAGCGCCCGACAAGCCCAAAGCCGCACCCACCACCACGGCGGCAAGCATGCGCGGCAGACGCTGATTCAACACCAGCTGCCGCTCAATCTCCGTGCCCTCACCCTGAAAAATCAGGCGAAACACCTGATCAGGGCTCATCTGATAACTACCAAACACCAGGGAAGCGACCGCCGCCGCCACCAGCACCGCCACCACCAGCAGGGTACGCGGAATGGGGGTGCGGTAACGCCCCGGGATACGCACAGACCCGGCTACAGAACGAAACACAACGCTCACAATAAAACCTCTCAGAAACCGGGACCTACGAACCAGATACGCCAGTCGAACCAGACGAACTCGAACCAGACGAACCGTGCAAAACAGGGCGGTGAGCAGGATGCGGGCCATGCTCCGACACATGAGCCGGGCCTGCATCGTCGTGCGCCTGCGCCTTTGCACCCATGCGGCTCTTCTTCGCACCGCGCGCACCGGTACTCAACCGCAGCACCAGAATCATCAACACCGGGGCACCAATAAAGGCGGTCACAATACCCACCTCAAGCTCACTGGGCATGACCAGAACGCGCCCCAAAATATCGGCGGCAAGCACCAACACCGGGCCGTACACCAGCGACAGCGGCAGCACGCGCGCAATATCGGAGCCCACCAGCAGACGCACCACATGCGGCACGACCAGGCCCACAAAACCAATCGGACCCGCAACCGCGGTCGCCGCACCACACAGCGCCATAATCGCAATAATCGTCGCGCCACGCACCATCGTCACCGGCACGCCCAGGCCGGCAGCCGCATCCTCACCGAGTGCCAGAGCACGCAGGGGACCAATCAGCATGAAGGACAGCACCAAACCCAGCGCCACAAAGGGCAACGCCGAGAGCACCTGCTCAAAGGTGCGGTTCTCCAGCGAACCCACCACCCAGAAACGGTGCGAATCAAAAGCCTTCGAATTAAACATTGTGATAATGCCGGTAATTGTGCCCAGGCAGGCATTCACCGCCACACCCGTGAGCACCAGACGCGCCGTCGAATCCAGGTTCGGCTTAGAATCCACTAGGCCCATGACGAACACCAGCGCCGCCGCCAAGCCCGAACCCAACAGTGCCAGCCACAGCTGAACGAACGGGGACGACACCCCAAAAACGCCCACACCTACCACCACGGAGGCGGCAGCACCCGAGTTCACACCCAGTAGACCCGGCTCAGCCAGCGGGTTACGGCTCAACGCCTGCATGAGCACACCCGACACCGCCAACGCGGCACCCACCAGCAACGCCGCGGCGGTACGCGGGGCACGCTTTGCCCAAATCAGCTTTGATTCGATGGTGTTCGCCTCCGGGTGGAGGAAACCGTCAATCGAGCGGTCCAGGGCGAACATGCGCGAACCCACCGCGAACGACAGGGCACAGAGCAGTACCAGCAGAATGCCGCCAATAATGAGCGCAACCGCCAGACGCGAGATGGATTTGTCGCCCTGACCGCCCGAGGAGGCGCCAGATACGGCGTCCGAAGAAGCGGAGAGAGCACGAATTTTCGCCAGGGAGGCTTCGCTGACGGTGGGGCCGGAAGAGGTGGTGGTCTGTTGGGTCATATGCCTTGGAGGTGGTGGGGGAGCGGTGTGCTCCCGTGCGGGCGGAGGATGTTTAACGTATCAATAGATAATTATTAAGTATCGCATATGCATATATGAGGTTATCCTAATAAAATGGCAAATATGACGAATAAGATTACCCGCCGCTCCTTCGGCGCACTCGCACTCGGTTCCTTCGGCGCCCTCGCCCTGGCAGCTTGCGGCTCCTCCAACACTTCCGGCTCTTCCTCCTCCGCGTCTGCTTCTGCGACCGGTAAGAAGGTTGCACCCTCCGCTCTGCCCTCCGGCATGGGCACCACCACCGTTGACGGCGAATTCCCCCGCACCGTCAAGCACTTCCGCGGTGAAACCACCATCAAATCCGCACCCTCCAAGGTCGTGATCCTCTCCACCGGTCAGCTCGACGGCGTGCTCTCCCTGGGCATCGTGCCCGTCGGCGCGGCAACCGCCGGTGATGCCGACCTGGTCCCCGCCTACCTGAAGACCAAGTTCTCCAATAAGTCCGCAGAGCTCGACAAGATTGCCAAGGTCGGCAAGCGCACCGACCCGGACGTTGAGGCCATCGCAAACCTCAAGCCCGACCTGATCCTCATCAACAACACCAACAAGAAGGACGAGCTGTACGAGTCCCTCGCCAAGATCGCACCGACCGTGGTCACCGAGGGCACCGGCATCAACTGGAAGCAGGACTTCCTGCTGATTGCTGCCGCGCTGGGCACCACCGAGAAGGCTGAGAAGCTCATGGAGGAGTACAACACCAAGGCGAAGTCGGTCGGTCAGAAGGCTGGCAGCGAGAAGACTTTCTCCTTCCTGTACGCTTCCGCTGACCGCACCCGCATCTTCGCGAAGTCCTCGTTCGTGGGCTCCATCTGCGTGGATGCATCCCTGGCACGCCCCGCAGCTGCGCAGGTTGAGAAGACCTCCGTCGACCTGAGCTCCGAGCAGCTTGACCAGGCTGACGGCGATTACCTGTTCTACGGTGTGCAGGGCGGTGATGAGTCTAAGCTGACCGGTGAGGCGCTGTGGAGCACCCTCAAGGCTGTCACCGAGAAGCGCGCGCACAGCGTGGATTCTGACATGTTCTTCCTAAACGCTGGCCCGGCTGCTGCGCTTGGCGTTCTGGAGACCATCGAGAAGGCGCTCTAAGCCTTTCATCGTCTCGTGTAGAGATTCACTGAGAATCACCGGAAAGCCCCGCGTTCTTGCCGCTCATGCCCGCGCATGAGGGTGAGGAGGCGGGGCTTTCTGCACGCTGTGCACCTGCTTCTAGCCGCCGGATGCACTCGTGACCGGAATCGGTGCACGCCCGCCCGAAATAGGGTCTAATGGGGGTAGAAGGCACAGCGGTACCGTTGCCCGCGCCTGACACACCGAACCTTCCGTACCGAATAATTCACCGACGAAACGAGCACACAATGCCGAAGAACAAGCCCTCCGAAGAGACCCTCGCGCAGGTACGCTGCGTTATCGACGCGCTCAACGAGCGTGGCGCCCGCAAGCAGGCAATCCGCCTGAAGGTAACCCACCCCGACGCGCCGCTGCCGCAGACCGCCTCCAAGTTTGGTGGCCGCCCGTACCTGCCTGCCGGCGAGTCCGCACCGACCAATGAGAAGGGTGAACCGCTGGGCATGATTGCGCAGATCAACTGCGCCGACCTGCCCGAAAACGACATCTACCCGGCGACCGGTCTGCTGCAGTTCTGGATCAACCCGAACGACGAAGAGTGCATGTGGGGTTACGACTACGAGAACCCGCTCTCGCAGAAGAACCACCGCGTGGTGTACTACGAGACGCTGGGTGAGCCGAATCCGGATGCTCCGTTCCCGACCGTGAACTGGGATGACTACGCTTGGCCCTATGGTCGTGACGGCAAGGGTACCGCTGAGGAGGTTGTCGAGTACGCCCTCGCCTTCGAGCCCTGGGAGCAGGGCTTCCTGGACGGCGGCTTCGAAATCTACGACCAGTTCGCTGACGCCTGGGATGAAATGTACCCGGACCAGAAGCTTCCCGAGGAGCCGAACGCACGCGATAACGCCTCCTATAACCTGCTGGAGCCCTTCGAATCGGAGGAGAGGGATTATTCGCACATTGGCGGCTACCCTTCGTTCGTGCAGGATGACCCGCGCGACGAGTTCGAGGAGCTGCGCGGCCACACCGTGAACCTGCTGACCATCGAGTCGGAGTGGGGCGAGGACGCTGAGGAGGGCGTGTACGTGATGTGGGGTGATGCTGGTGCGGCGAACTGGCTGATTACTCCGGAGGCGCTTGCCGCCCGCGATTTCTCGCAGGTCGTCTTTGAGTGGGCTTGCGGCTAGACACCGTACTACTTTCACATCATCAATGAGGAGATTCTAAAATGCTCAACAACAAGCCGTTCAAGGACATTGAGAAGCAGGCGAAGCACGTTATTGACCTGCTCAACCAGGAGGGCGCCCGCAAGAAGGCTATCGCGCTGAAGCCCTTCGTTCCCGCCGAGCCCTTGCCGCAGACCGCCTCTAAGTTTGGTGGCCGCCCGTACCTGCCCGCCGGGGAGTCTGCGCCGACCAATGAGAAGGGTGAGCCGCTGGGTATGATTGCGCAGATTAACTGCGCTGACCTGCCCGAAAACGACCTGTACCCCGCCACCGGTATGCTGCAGTTCTGGCTCGATCCGAACGACGAAGAGTGCCTGTGGGGCTTTGACTACGAGAACCCGCTTTCGCAGAAGAACCATCGCGTGGTGTACTACGAGACTCTGGGTGAGCCGAACCCGGATGCTCCGTTCCCGAACGTGGACTGGGACGAAGGCGGTTGGCCTATTGGTGGTTTCGACTGTGAGAGCGGCCCGCTCGAAATTGAGTACGGCATGACCTTTGAGGTGCGTGAGCAGGGTGTGACCGCCTCCGGCTACGACTACTACGATGTTTTTGGTGCGAAGTGGGATGAAACCTACCCGGATGAGTTGCTGCCCGAAGCGCATGAGAATCCGTACAAGAACCAGCCTCGCCGCGAAGCTATCTACGAGCTGACGGAGCCTTTCGAATCGGAGGAAGAGTACTCCCACGTGGGTGGATACCCGTTCTTCGTGCAAAATGACCCGCGTGATGAGTTCAAGGAGTTGCGCGGCCACACGGTGAACCTGCTGACTATCGTCTCCGAATCGGAGAATGAGGAGAACGAAGACGAGGAGATTGAAATCATGTGGGGTGATGCTGGTTCAGCGAACTGGCTTATTACTCCGGAGGCGCTTGCCGCCCGCGATTTCACTAATGTCGCTTTTGAATGGTCCTGCGGCTAACACGGTCTTGGCTGAATAGCCACAGGGGAGGGAGATAGAGAATATCCGCTCTATTTCCCTCCCCTTTTATGCACCTTTTATCGGGCGTTTCTAAGCAGCGCGATACTTACGGTTCTTACTACGCGGCGGAGCCGTTGGGACAATCAGCTTCGCATCCACAAGACTGCGCAGGTCATTCGTAATGGACGTACGTGAAGCGCCCCGCCCCCAATGTTCCTGGATAAACGCTGCGGAAACCGCCTCGCCCTGCGCGCGCAGACCACGCACAATGCCGGCCTGGCGTTCACTGAGGCCCTCAAGCGACGCGTCGGTTCCCGCCGGTTTGACGGTGTCGGCTGAATATTTACCTTCGGGATGGGTTGCTTGCTGAGTCCTATCCTCAGGCACGGTTTTCTGCTCCGTAGAAGACACACCCTGCGGGGGCTGCATCAGAGTAACCTGCACATAAAGTAGGCGGTCAGCAAACTGGGGAGCGGGCAGACCCGCATCCTTCAGCGCGCGCAGAACCGTAGGAATACCGGAAGCCCTATTCTCTGCAATCAAACGCCCCGTCCCCGGGTCGGGCAGGTCAGTCAGAATGCTCGCCAGGTAGCTATTGCGGGTTGAAGAAACACCGGGCTGACCAAAATCTCGGATAGTCACAGCACCGTAAATACCACCCGGGCTACGCACCACCAGACGGTTGGTGTAGAGCTCAACCTGCACCTGCGAGCCGCGCGCACCGGGCGAGTAGTCGCGGTGCATGAGGGCGTTGACCAGGAGCTCACGGATAGCCTCCAGCGGATACTCGTAACGCTCAACGCGCCCGATACCGCTGCTGTTGAGGCCCTCCATCGTGGATGTTTTGCGCATATTGCGAACCAAAACGCCCATAGCCTCATCCAACATGGAGGGGATAGGCCCGGTGCAGCTGTGATTGTCCAGGAAACGTCGACCGTCCTCGGTGACCTCACCAAGCTCTTCACCAGGAAGAACAACAACACTCATCATCAGCTGCGGGAAGAACGCCTGCGGGTATGAGCCCATGGCGAGAAGTGCCCCAAGAGTGGGCACTTCGCGGCCCTCAGAATCGATGCGTAGAATGCGTGCCTGCAGGAGAACCTCACGGTCAGAAAGCGCCGCAAAAATACGAGGCTGCTCCTCACGGAGGCGAGCGACATAGGCACTTACAAGGGTGGGGGAGAGGTCTTTGAAGCTTGCCTCACTAATCAGCTCCTCGTCGTAGCGGGGCTGACTGCGGTTCTCTAGGAGGCGGTCAATCTCGTACTTAGTGAGGCGAATATCGGCCTCACCAACACGCTGGTAGGAGCCGTTATACATGCCGTGTGCTTCGATGTAGTAGGGCTTCTGCGTCGGGTCGCCGGGGAGTACATCGATGCGCACGATACGGTGCTGGCCCTCTACCGCCTCAATATCTACCGCCTCAATGTGAATGTCTACCGGGGGTCGAGGCGTAATCTTGGAACGGATTGCCTCAACGGATGCATCATGGACTGCCTGTGCATTGAAACCTTCAACCGGCTGTAGACCTTCTGCCGGGTCGGTGAGGCCGAGAAGAATGGTGCCACCGTCTCCATTAGCGAAAGCGCTAACGGTTTCAAGAACAGACTTGGGGAACCCGCCAGCTGCAGCTTTGACTTCTACCTGTCCGTTTTCAGCCTGGCTACGGCGTAGGTTATCGATGAGTTCGGCGGTGTTTGTTTCCATGTATGCTCCCGGTGGTTACTTCTTGGTGAACGTCATAACAGCATCATAACAATTTCTGCGATGATGTTGTTATGATCCTGTGATGATGTTGATATGATGCGGTATCTTCATCACTCATAGAATCTTGAAAATCCCGGAATTGCAGGCTAAAACCGGGTATTTTTATCAGTCTCATTAATCGCGCATCATATCAGCCGTCATAACAACTTCTGTTATGACGGCTGATATGATGCCCCGTCATAATCCGCAATAAACGACACATAGGTACCCGCACTTGGTGCACCCCGCCGCCGGTGGCACAGTATAAAGTCGAGCCACTATCGACTCCCCGCACTTAGGCGGGCAGATACACCAGGAGCAAACCAATGGCTGAACACACTTTCGGCTTCCGTACCCGCGCACTACACGCGGGCGGCACCCCCGACGCTGAGCACGGTGCCCGCGCGGTCCCCATCTACCAGACCACCTCCTTCGTCTTCAAAGACGCTGACGACGCCGCGAACCTCTTCTCCCTGCAGAAGTACGGCAACATCTACTCGCGCCTGTCCAACCCCACCGTCGCCGCGCTGGAGGAGCGCATCGCCTCCCTCGAAGGCGGCATCGGCGCGGTTGCGACCGCCTCCGGCATGGCTGCCGAGTTCATCACCTTCGCGGCTCTGTGCCAGCAGGGCGACCACATTGTTGCTTCTTCGCAGCTGTACGGCGGCACCGTCACCCAGCTGGATGTGTCCCTGCGCCGCTTCGGCATTGATACCACCTTCGTGCCCGGCACCGACCCCGCCGACTACAAGGCGGCGCTGACCGAGAACACCAAGGCGATTTACACCGAGATCGTGGCGAATCCCTCCGGTGAAATTGCTGACCTGGAAGGCCTCGCAGAGGTCGCACACGAGGCGGGTATCCCCCTGGTCGTGGACGCAACCCTGTCCACCCCCTACCTGATTCGCCCCATCGAGCACGGTGCGGACATCGTTATTCACTCGGTCACCAAGTTCCTGGGTGGTCACGGCACCACCCTCGGCGGTATCGTCGTCGAGTCCGGTCGCTTCAACTGGGGTAACGGCAACTTCCCGTCCATGACCGAGCCGGTTCCCTCCTACAACGGTGTGTCCTGGTGGGGTAACTTCGGTGAGTACGGCTTCCTGACCAAGCTGCGTTCTGAGCAGCTGCGTGACTTCGGTCCGTCGCTGAGCCCGCAGGCCGCGTTCAACCTGCTGCAGGGTGTTGAGACCCTGCCGCAGCGCATGGACGCGCACCTGGCGAACGCTAAGCAGGTTGTGAACTGGCTGGTTGAGGATAAGCGTATCGCCTACGTGAACTACGCTGGCCTGGAAGACCACCCGCACCACGAGCGCGCGAAGAAGCTGCTGCCGCTGGGTGTCGGTTCCGTGTTCTCCTTCGGCGTGAAGGCGACCGAGAAGGCTTCCGGCCGTCTGGTCGGCGGCGAGTTCATCGGTGCCCTGCAGCTGGCAAGCCACCTGGCGAACATCGGTGACGCCCGCACCCTGGTGCTGCACCCGGGTTCGACCACGCACCAGCAGCTGACCGCTGAGCAGCTGGCTGCTGGCGGTGTTGGTGAGGACCTGATCCGCATTTCCGTGGGTCTGGAAGACGTTGAAGATATCATTTGGGACCTGGATCAGGCGCTGACCTACGCGACCGGTCTGAACCACGCCGGTGAGCGTGTGGGCGAGTCCAGCGCAGACAAGGTTGTGGAGGCTGAGGAGGCGGTTGCCGCCGCTAAGGCCGCCGAGGACGCTGCCGCCGCTGAGGCTGCTGCTGGCGCATCCTGCTCCCTGCCTACTACCACTCAGGAGGAGAAGTAATGACTGAGAAGCGTACCTGGGTGGGTCCTTCCGCCCCTGAGCGTCTGAACATTCTGCGTAATACCCGCACGATTGCGATTGTGGGTATGAGCGATAAGATTTCGCGTGCTTCGTACTTTGTGGCAACGTATCTGCAGTCGGCGTCGCCGTACAAGCTGTATTTTGTGAACCCGATTCTGGCGGCGAAGGGCAAGCTTGTGCTGGGTCAGCCGGTGTACCCGTCGCTGCAGGACCTGCCGGAGGTTCCGGATCTGGTGGAGATTTTCCGCCGTAATGAGGACCTGCCGGGCGTGGTTCAGGAGGCTGTGGATCTGGGCGCGAAGACCGTGTGGATGCAGCTGGGCTCCTGGAGCGAGGAGGCTGCCGCGATTGGTGAGGCTGCCGGCCTGAACGTGGTGATGGATAAGTGCGTGAAGATTGAGCACGCGCGTTTCCACGGTGGTCTGCACCTGGCTGGTTTCAACACTGGTGTGATTTCTTCGAAGCGTCAGGTGCTGTCGAAGTAAGCAGCCTGCGCTGTATAAGTAGCAACTTGTAATTACAAAAATTAGGCGCGTATTCGTCAGCGCGTAAAAGAGGGGCGTGCCCGGAGGATTCCCGGGTGCGCCCCTCCTTCTGTCTATGCCCGGTGTGGTGCCCGGCGGAGCATCCGGCGCGTTGTGGGCGAGATTGAGGGCACAGCATCGCCCCTTGTGGAGGGCAGTTCAGCTTTAAGGTAAACCTACCCTTACGCTTTCGCACCGTAAGCCGGTATCCTAGTGTGGAGCCCGGCGGCCGGTACTCAGCACACACGCGTACCGACCGCCGGGTTTCTTTCTCTTGCAGATTGTGACGGAATGTTACGTTGAATTCTTTCCGACCGGGAATAGCTGTAGGATAGCCAGCGTTGCACCCGCAGAGAGGGGCACACCGCATGATGCCCCCGGGTTACCGCAGGGTGACAACCCGCAACTACAAGAGCATCAACCACCACACGAAAGAAGAACAATATGTCCGCAATGATTAACCGCCGCACCGTCCTCGCAGGCTCCGCATTCACCGGCCTGGCTGCACTGCTCGCAGCGTGCGGTTCCTCCTCCTCCAGCAGTAGCGCCGCATCCAGCACCAACATGCTGGAGGCTATCAAGTCTGCCGGCAAGATCCGTGTGGGTCTGGAGGGCACCTACCGCCCCTTCTCCTTCCACGACTCTAACGGCAACCTGGTCGGTTTCGAGAAGGAAATCGCCGACCTGATCGCTAAGGATCTGGGCGTCACCGCAGAGTTCATCGAAACCCCCTGGGATTCCCTAATTGCCGGTGTGGACGCTGGCCGCTACGACATCGTCATCAACAACGTTTCTGCAACCGACGAGCGTAAGCAGAAGTACGACTTCTCCGTACCCTACCTGTACTCCGAGCCGAAGGTCGCCGTGAAGAAGGATTCTTCCCTGCAGAACGTGAGCGAGATTTCTGGCCACTCCTCGGCACAGTCTGAGACCTCGAACTTCCGCAAGATGGTGGAGGCGAAGGGCGCCTCGATCGTGGTTGTTTCCGGTTTCGATGAGGCTATCGAGCAGGTCCTCTCGGGCCGTGCAGAGATGACCGCGAACGACTCCGTGTCCTTCGCTGAGTACTTCAAGGAGCACCCGGACGCTAACCTGCGCCTGCTCTCCGGTGACCTGGGTACCGGCAGCAACTCCTCCATCCTGATGGCTAAGGGCCAGGACGCCCTGCGCAACGCTATCGACGAGTCGCTGAAGAAGCACCTGGGGAACGGTGACATCAAGGCGATTTACGAGAAGTACGTGGGCGAAGACCTCTCCCCGAAGAACTAATTTTCTGAAGGAGCTGAGTTCCGTTCATGGAACGCTACCTGAATCTTTGGGCTGAGTCCCTGCCCCAGCTGCTGAGTGCAACCCTGGCAGTGACCATCCCGCTGTCGCTGATTTCTTTTGCGGTGGCGCTGCTGGTGGGCATCGTCTCTGCTGGCGCGCGCACGAGCCGCTTCGCACCGGTGAACTGGCTGGCGTGGGTGTACATTTGGGTTTTCCGTGGCACCCCGCTGCTGGTTCAGCTGTTTATCGTCTTCTACGGCCTGCCGAAGGTTGGTATCGCCCTGGACGTGTGGAGTGCCGCAATCATCACGATGAGCCTGCACACCGGCGCGTACGTGGCGGAGACGTTCCGATCCGCGGTGGCGGCTATTCCGCGCGGCCAGTTTGAGGCGGCGGCAACCCTGAACTTCACCCGCATGCAGACCCTGCGCCACGTGGTCATTCCGCAGGCGGTACGTATTGCGCTGCCGAACCTGGGCAACAACTTCATTGACCTGATTAAGGGCACCTCGCTGGTGTCGGTCATTTCGATGGTTGACCTGTTCCAGACCGGTAA
>CAUUAD010000018.1:0-17889 GCA_963542785.1 Rothia mucilaginosa | reverse complement strand
GAAACTCTTGAAGCGCGTTGGCGTGACCCCGCAGTGATTTCGCTGAGCTCTCGCAATGCACTCATGTTGCAGGCGCAGGCACAGGGTGTTGTCTCGTCTGAGACCGTCCGCGAATTCATGGGCCTGTCGCCGGAGCAGTTGAAGCGCGACCGTGCGCTGGACCGTCGCTTAGCCGTGTCGGTGGGAGACCCCGTCTACTAAAGGAGGCGCCGCATGCTTGATGATCTCGCAGCGGCGTATGCTCAGGCGCTTGCCTCAATTGGCGGCGCGTTTGTCAATGCCTTCACTGACCTGCTGTCCGCGTTTGATCTGTCAGACCGGGCATCGGCTGAGAGGCTGGTTCCTGCGGCGCATCGTATTATTCAGCGTCACCGACGTCAGGCGGTCGAAGCGGCTAACGACTACTTGGACGCGTCCGCGTCGCCGTTTGGTGCGCTAGCGTATCACCCCGAACCTGAGCCTTATACGGTTCAGGCAGTCAGGAAGCTCCTACGCGAGAATCAAGGAGCGACACCTGAACAGCTGGTGGCTGCGGCTCGGCGTCACGTGGTGATGGCTGGTCGCCGGCAGGTGATGCGGTCTGTCCTGGATGCTGAATTCGACGAGTTTGCCTCTGAGGATGAGCGTGAGCGTCATGAGCGCGAATCAGTGACCTTAGAGGGGTTCGAGGAAGCGCTCGCGGCTGTGAATGATTCAGCTGATGAGGCTTTGCGTCGGGCAGAGGCGGAGGCAGATAATGCTGATGCTGATTCTGAGCTTCCTCGCCTTCGCCCAGTTGGTTGGGCGCGTGTTCTGCAGGGGCGCTGGTCTTGCGGGTTCTGTATCATGCTTGCCGCGCGCGGCGCGGTTTATTCGTCTGCTGACGCGGCACAGCTCGTAGCTGCTGAGGCTGGCAAGAAATCCCGTGAAGGGGGCTTCCTCTCCCGTCGTGCGAGGACGGAGCTGCGGAAGAAGAACCCGCGCGCGTTTCACGAAAACTGCGACTGCATTGTGGTGCCTGTTTTTGACCCTGAGAATTGGTCTGGGCGGGCTGAGCAGCAGAGGCTGGCGAAGTTTTATCGGGAGACGGTCGAGAAGGAAGACCGTAAGTATGAGGCTGACCCCGAGGGGTATGAGCCGGTCAAGATTTCGACAGTGCTATCGCGTGAGGCTGAAGCTTGGCAGGAGGCTGAGCGGCTTGATGGTAAAAGAGAGCAGGTTGACCCGAAGTATTATGGGGTTCTTGCTTCTGAGATTCCTGACGGTGAGAAGCTGTACGGTCATGAGCTGTTGTTCTTGCTGAGGTTTGAGGCGTTGGGGAATAAGGCTCGGTGGATTGAGCGGCCGGCGCTTATCCCTGGGTCTGGCCGAAAACCTAGTAACGATTTTGTGTGGGTGAACAATGGCGAGCTGATTAGTGAGCTGAAATCCTCGAAAGATAGATATTCAACGATTAAGACTCGAATCTCTCAAGCCGTATCGAAAGCTCGTGAGCAAGGCGTTGTGAAAGAGAACTTTGTTGTTGACCTTGGAAAGTACCGGATGGGAGCGACGCTTAAGCGGCAGATGCAATCGTATAATCTCCGCAACCCGCAAAATCGGATTAAGAATCTTTACGTTATGCACGGAAACGGGCAATATCTAGACCGCATTATGTTTGATTGATATTGCTAATATCTACCTGGTACAATGAACGTAGGGAGTTGAGCGACCCCTCTGAAACCCTGAGCCTCACCTATTGGTGTGGCAATAATGCTCGGGCGGCCGCGGCTTTATGCATCGGTCTAGAAGACACCGGAGGCACCACCGGTTAGCTCCCTATAACTTTTGTGAAAGGCATCCTGCTAAGTGGCAGGGTGCCTTTTGCTATACCCGAAAGGAACAATGATGAGCGAAGTACCTGCCACTGAGGCAAAGGTTGAAGAGACCACTGAAACTACGCCCCCGTGGGAGCGTGACGGTGAGATCTTTGACCCTGAGCGCGCCTGGAAGCTGGTTCAGAACCTGAAGGCTGAGCTGGCGGCGGTGAAGGCGAAGCAGACTGAGGCTCCTGAACCTGTTGCTGAAGAGTCCGAGCAGGAATCTGCAGCAGAGCCCGCTGAGGCTGAAACCTCTGAGTCGCAGGATGATTCTGCGGCGCAGATTGCGTCCCTGCAGGCTGAGCTGGCGCGTGTGAAGGCGCTCGCCAGTGTCGGTCTGTCCCAGGATTTCGCCCCGTTTGTGCCGGGTGTGACCAGCGAGGAAATCGAGAAGAACCTCGCTACTCTGCAGCAGCTCATCAGTGATGCCGCGAATGAGAAGACCGAGGCGGTCCTCAAAGCGGATTCGAAGAGCCGAGGCATGGCGCCGAACCCCGCACAGCACGCGGCGCCGGCACATGACGTTTATGAAGAGACCGCAGAATACATCTTCGGTCGATAAAGCCGACAAGCCCCTCTTACCTCAAGAGGGGCTTTACCTATACCTAATTGGAGGAATAAAGAATGAGTGCAACTGCTACTCTTGACGTTTTTAAGCGCGGCGGCATCCTGCCGCCGGCGTACGCACGTCAGATCATTGCTCGCGCAAACGAAGCATCCGTTGTGCAGAAGCTGGCGAAGTCGGTACCGATGCCGATTACTGGCACCAGCATTTCCGTCCAGACCTCCCAGCCGCAGGCTGGCGTGGTTGGCGAGGGCCAGCTGAAGCCCGTGACTAGCATGGGTCTGACCACCAAGTCGATTAAGCCTATCAAGGTCGCCGCCACGATGTATTGGTCGCGAGAGGCGCGCGAAGCTGACGAGGCGGGCTACCTGAAGGTCCTTGAACAGCAGGCAGCAGCTGCGATTACCCGTGCATTTGATCTTGCTGTGCTCCATGGCAAGAGTGCCCTCACTGGTCAGGAAATTACGGGTGTCGAGTTCGTGAACCAGACCACTAACCGTGTTGAGCTGGGTAGCTCTGCGAAGGACAAGGGCGGCATCTTTAACGAGCTGATGGCAGGTACCGACCTGGTGAACCTGAATGCCGATTTTGACTTCGAGGTGGACGGTTTCGCAGCAACCCCTGAGCTCCGTTCTCGACTCTACACCGCAACTGACACTACCGGTCGCCCTCTCTACAGCGACACGATTGACCTGAAGGCAGGCCTCGGCAATGTGATGGGTCTCCCTGTTGCCTATTCTCGCGCGGTTTCTGGCAAGGTCGGCGCCGCCCCTGACACGAAGGTCAAGGGCTTCGCAGGCGACTGGAGCACCCTGCAGTACGGCTTTGTCGACAAGCTGACTCTCCGATACACAGACCAGTCGACCATCGTGGATAACGGAACCATGGTTCACCTGTGGCAGCAGAACATGGAAGCCATGCTGGTGGAAGCCCAGTTCGGCTGGGTCTTCACCGACAAGAGCGGCTTCGTCGCATTTGAAGACAAGGTCGCTGACAAGTAATCAGCTACTGACGTTGAGGAGGAGACATGAGTGAGATGCTGACTATCGCTTCCGTTGAGGATGTGAAGAGCGCTCTCCGCCGCGATTTCCGTGGAGATGAGGAGTCTCATGTCTCCTCCTTGCTGGCGAAGGCGGAGAATTTGATTCGTATCCGCTATCGTCGGCTCGACGAGCTGACTTTGGACGAGGTCGTTTTCGACCTGGTCAGGAATATCGAGGCTGAGGCGGTAGCCCGTGTACTTCGTGCGGATGATGGCGGCATCTACCGCAGCGAGACTGAAGACGGCTACTCGTACCAGCTGAACTATATGGTCGCGAGTGGCTTGTTGGACATTCTGGAGAAGGACTGGAAGAACCTTGCGCAGGCGACTGGCTCCGGCAGGTACCGGACCGCCGCCCCTGCGACTGATGGTTATGCTGCGGCGCGGTATAGCGGCCACATCGCGGCAGGACCGTGGCAGTTTCAGTACGGGTGGCCTGGGCAGGATTCGATTTCATGCCGCCGCTACCTTTAGGAAGGAGCGAGTGTCATGAGCCGAATCCGTAAAGGTCTCCATACCGTCATCGTCTACCCACGCATCCACAGTGCGGATGCGTATGGTGACGTGGTGGAGACGCTAGGGACAGGGGTCCCCGTCCAGTGTAATGTCCAGCCGTCGAGTGCGAATGAGACTTTCGAGATGCCTGGAGGGCTCACCCCAACCACGGTGTACCGAATCAAGTACTGGCCGCAAGAGCACGGCTCGCAGCCGTGGCCGGGCACCTCAGATTCTCTCATCGAGATTGATGGACAGACGTTTGAACAGCGCGGCGAACCGCAGATCTCTCGGATGTCCTCAACCACAGGGCACGTCAAGGTGTTTGCGGTGGCGTACACACCCGGTAGGGGAGGAGATGGTACCAATGTCATGGGTCGAATCTGATATTGAGCTGGAGGTGGCGCGGCAGGCATCGCGCACCCCTGAGTTCGCCGCCGCCGCCCGTGAAATCCAAGCGGCGGCAAAGGCAGCGGCTCCCAAGGACACAGGTACATTCGCGGCATCAATCGTGATGACCACACATGTGACTCCTCGCGGCGTCCACGATAGGGTCATTACTTCGTTGGATGAGGCGGCAGTGCCTATCGAATTTGGGTTCACCAGCCCGAACGGCAACCGAACCCCAGGGCACCATGTTTTTGGCAAGGTCGCCCACATGTTTAAGGACCGTTGATGAAGCCCATTGATATCTCAGCTATTGCCCAGAAAATCCTCTCCGCGTTACCGGGTGTAGCTGTCTCTGGCGGGGCGACGTCCCAGACTCTCGGCAAGCTACCGGTATGTGTTTGGGAGGTTGTTTCGGCGGTGCCGGCTACTGGCTCCCCCAGGATGGGGCATGCCGTAGATGCTGCTGTGAACGTTCATGTTTACGCTCCAAGTCGGGGTGAGTCGATGCGGCTCTGCGTGGAGGCGGTTCAGCTGCTCGAGAATGCGCACTCTCTCGGTCCGATAGTAGAGGGTAGCTATGTGGCGCGGTGCTGGGTTGAGGCTGAGCCTATCCTAGCCGGCAGCCATACGCTCCATTCTGCCCATGTAACCGAAACCAGAGCTACCGTGCGCATTGTTGCACGAAGCTCAACAATCATTAGGAGGTGGCCACTTGGCCAACGTTATTGAAGATTCGAAGCTGTTTTATACCGGCTTCACCCACGTTTTTGTTGCGGAGCCGAATACTGAGGCACCCGACCTGACGAAGTTCAAGTTCGGTACTGCCAGCACCTACGGTAGCTGGGTGTGGATTGGTGACACCGACGAAGAAGAGCCGTTCTCGGTCGAATCTGATGGCGGCGAGATTGAGTACCTCCGCACTGCGGACCGTGTTAAGGCTCGCTCTAAGCGCTCGGATGTGACCGTTACCGGCACCGTCAAGGCACTTAGCGTGTCTCGTGAAGTTTTTGAGCTGGCGTTCGCCGGCGGTACTTACGATGCGGTGAAGAAGTCGTTCAAGGTGAAGGGCAAGACCCTTGACGCGAACAAAGCAATCTTGGCGGTCTTTGAGGACGGTAAGAACGTTGCGGCTATCCGCTTGCCGAACACGAATGTGGCTGGTAAGTACCCGGAGTTTGGCATCGAGAAGTTCGCGGTCACTGAGCTGAACCTGGGTATCCTGCCTGGTCGCGATGAGACCCTTGCTGAGTTCTTCGAGCCCCGCGCTGTCACTGCCTAACCCTGATTTGATTGAGAGGACACCACATGCCTAAGAAGGTTGCAGCAGAGCCTGTAGTTGATCTGCCCGAGTTCACTGAGCTGGACGGTCATGAGCTGCTCATCGCTCCCTGGGAGCTGAAGACCGGCAAGCGCACCCGCCTCGCTGGGCGCCTGAACATGATTCGACAGCTCTCGGAGAAGCACGGTGAGGATTCTCTGGAGGCGATGGACGGCATCGCCGACCTGCTCGATTTTGTCTCCGAGCATTACGCAGTGGACTCGGATACGTGGGAGGATTGGGCGCGCGACAAGCCGCTTGATGTCCTTGTGACGCTAGTGGGCGCGTACATGCAGGCCTCGGGAAAATCACAGCCCTCCTCGAATCAGCCCTAAAGCACCCGGCGCTCGACCTGGAGCTGCAGCTCCTGGGGGTCGATGTGGAAGCTATCGATTCAGCGCGCGCGCTGCGAGTCGCAATGGCTGCCGTTGAGAAGCTGAAGCGTGACCCGAATAGCCTGTGGCGAGCGGAGCTCCTGGGGAACCCTGACCTGGTGGGTTGGGGTGCCCAGGAGTTCCTGTCTGCTGGGCTGGTCAACATCACCCGCGCGATTGCGAAGGGTGGCAAGCTCAGCAAATCGGAGCAGGTGGATGTCCCGCAGCCGAAGAAAAAGAAAACATCGAATGCCGTCAGGGTTGGCCCTGGCGGCATTGATTTTTCCGGCATCAAAACGATTCTAGGAGGGTAAATGGCTAAGGTCGGTATCCGCGTCTACCCAAACACGTCCAGGTTCCGTGGAGATTTGAAGCGCTCACTGGACCGAATCGAGAAATCGACCACGGCGAAGGTAACCGTGGTGCCGGTACTGGACCGGAAGGCTATGGGCCGCCTCCAGCACGCACTGAACGGACTGACAGCTACCGTGTCGGTGGATGTGAACATTCAGAAGGCTCTGCATCAGCTGGATAACCTGTCTGCGGAGAAGGTCGCGAAGGTCTCTGCTGATGCTGATGTGGAGCAGGCTCAGCGTGCGTTGAAGAAGCTTGAGGAAGCTCGGAAGTGCACGGTTAATGCTGATGCTGACACGGGTGCGGCTTCGGCGAAGTTGGGTGCGCTTGCTCGTCCGCGCGTGGCGGTGATTAGTCCGGTTATTAATTCGTCTGCTGCCGCGACGGCGGCATCGGCGTTGGCGGCATTATCTGGCGGCCGTGTTCTCAGCGATGCGGTCTCGAATGTGCGTGAGTTCGCGTCGAATCTGGACAGGCTGACGCCTCGTATTGCGGCGACTGGTGCGGCGCTGGCGTCGATGTCGTCTGTGGGTCTTGTTGCGGCACAGAATATTGCGGCTGTGGGTGCGTCTCTGGTGTCTATCGGCCCGGCGGCACTGGCTCTGCCAGGCATTTTTGCGGGTTTTGCGACTGGTTTGGCGGCGTCTGCTGATGGCCTGCAGAACATTCTGCTGGCGATGGATGAAATCGGCGGGCGTGGTTCGTTCATGGATGCTCTGCGAGACGCACGACTTGCATTTGGGGAGGGGTTCTGGGCGACTGCGAAGGCTGGGTTGGCTGACCTGGTTGCGAATGGCGTGAACCCGTTCTTTGATGCGTACAAGAGTCTAGGCCCTGTTGTTGGTTCCTTCTGGGGAGAATTTTTCCGCGGAATGTCCCAGGGTATTACCGCTATCGGCGGGATGACTTCCTTGTTCGCGCCTCTCCGTGAATCGTTTGCCCTGGCGGCGGCTGGTGCAGCTCCGTTGGCTGAAGCACTTGTGAGGATTGGAGCCATTGGTGGCTCGTACTTGCCGGCTATGGCTGAGAACTTCACACGTGCTGCTAATGCCTTTGCTGAATGGTCTGCGTCTGCTGACGCTGTGACATCAATCCAGAATGCGGTTGCTGTGGCTGGTGACCTGATGCGAGTGCTCAGTGGTGTTGCCGGAATTATTGGGGCTATTGGTACTGCGGCGCTGTCTGCTGGGGGCTCGTCGCTGACGGTGCTCGCTGATGGGCTTCATGGTGTCGCGGGCGCGTTGAAATCTGTTGAGGGGCAGAACGCCCTGACCGCAGTCTTTGAATCCGCGCAGAAGGCGGTTGCTAATCTCGGTCCTGGCATCACCGCTATCGGCAAGGGTTTGGCGGCGATTGGTCCGTCGCTCGGCTCTGCCATGGAAAACGGAGCGGCAGCTATTGGGCGTCTCGGCGAGGCAATCGGCAAGATCCTGCAGAATCCTGCGGTCGGTGCCGGCATCAAGATTATGTTTGTTGGCATCAAAGCCGCGATGGATGCTCTCGCGCCCGGCCTGGAGGCTATGGCACCCGTCTTCGGGGCGCTAGGCGAGGCGGTCGGGGCGATTGCTCAGACTCTGGGCACCGTCTTTGGTGCCGCGCTGCAGGCGGTCGCACCAATGCTGCAGGTGATGCTGCAAATGGTCGTCCCGCTCGCGCAGAGCTTGGGTCAGATGCTGGTTCCGGTGATTCAGCAGCTCGCCCCTGTATTCACTCAGATTGCTGTGGCGTTGATGCCGGTTGTGCAGGCGCTGATTCCTGCCCTGATGGCTGTGTTCCAGGCTCTGGCTCCTGTGATTGTGCAGGTCGTTCAGGCTCTGGTTCCGTTGGTGGTGCTGTTCGCTGAGCAGCTGGTGAAGACTCTGAATTTCGTGACCCCGCTGATTCAGGCGCTTGGCCCTGTGTTTGTGGACATTGGCAGTGAAATCGTTAGCGCAATTCAGATGATTACTGCCATTTTCCAGTGGATGGCTGACATGACGGATAAGTCACTGGCGGCGTTCGGTGCGGCATGGCAAATTGGTACGCAGGCTGTCGGTGCGGCGGTGAACTGGATTGTCACCTCGGTGGGTAAGCTGTTCGCAGCAATCGGCTCTACCATTGGCAATATTGTGCAGGCGGTCAGTGCTGGCTGGGACGCCGTAGTGCGATTTGTGTCCACGGGTGCTCAGGCTGTCTGGAACGCTGTGTCCGGCGCGTTCTCTCGACTGGGCGGCATTGTGGGCGATGCCATGGGTGCAGTTGGCAATGCAATCTCTACCGGTATTTCTCGCGCGGTCGGGGTCTTCGGAAACCTGGGACGCGGAGTCATCAACTCGCTCTCTAACCTGGGGCGGAACATGTGGACGCTCGGACACAACCTCATGGTGGGCTTCATCAACGGTGTGGCTGGGCTGGGCCGGAGGCTGATTGATGCTGTGCTGGGTCCTGTCCGTGGCGCTATTGATGGTGCTAAGCAACTGCTAGGTATCCATTCTCCGTCGAGGGTCTTCCGACAGATTGGTGTTTTCACCGGCGAGGGTTTTGTGCAGGGTATTTCTGCGATGGAGTCTGCGGCGCAGTCGAGTATACGTGATTTGGTCGCACCTCCCGAGGTGCCGGCTATTGCATCTGTGGCGGCATCAACCGCCTCTATCACCCCCGCTGTATACCCCAATGGGGCTGTTGCTAGTGGCGGTGTGACCACGTCGGATGAGGCTCTGATGCAGATTGCGGAGGCGCTGTCTCAGCTGCAGGCTGTGGGTCCGCGCGACTTCCTGATGATGCAGCGTCGTGCTGAGAGGATGTTTTAATGTCTGGTTGGATTGGCACGCTAGGCGCGCTGTCTGAGGTGCTGTGGAAGGTGTCTCTGAGTGAGAGTACGCCTACACGTTTTACGTTTCAGCAGGCGGCGGGGCGCCGGTGGGCGTTTCTAGCGTCCCCTTCACCTCGCCGCAGCTGGAACGTCGAAGTGAAAGGCACCCAGGAGGACACGCGCGCGCTGACTCAGCTGGCGCATGCGGCACCGGCTGAGCCGCTGGTGTGGGTGAGCGAACATGCGGCGCTGACTAATGTTCTGACACCGCCGCAGTCACTGCTGGCGGGGGTCAGTAATGCTGGGGCGATGGTGACCTCTGATGGGTCTATCGCCCCGGCATCTGTGACGGTCCCGACGCGCCTGGTGGTTGCGGAGCGGGTGCCGGTGCACCCGGGGAAGCCGTTTAGCGCGACTGTGGAGGTTTCCGGCCTGAGAGCAGTTCTGGGGGTGCAGTTCTATAACGCTGCCGGGCGTGCTGTCGGGAACCTGATGACTGCGACGGCCAACAGCGAGAGCACCCAGCGTCTCGTTGTGACTACCTCCGAGGTGCCGGCTACGGCGGCGTGGGCAACCTTGACTGTTGGCGGCGGGCGGTTTACTCGTCCGTCTGCCGCGTGGACAAAGACCGCGGCACCGTGGGATGTCGGGATGGGCGCCACCGCTGTTGTTGTGGATGGCGTAGAAACGACTTTTGAGGATGTTCATCATGCGACTGGTGCGGTGTGGCGGTCTGTGAGCGCGAAGATTGAGGAGGTCGGCTAATGCTCCCCGGTGTGTATGATCCTGGCGATGTGATTGACGCGAGACTCAGTATCTATGTGGATGGCGTCGAGCGAGAGCACCTCTCAGCAGAGTGGGAAGGACACACTAGCGGCGGCCTGCCTGAGTCTCTGATTGCGGCTGGGGACGGCGTTTTTTCCCGCACTGGCAGGATCAAGTGGGCATCAGGCACGGCGACCACTGTTGAACCTTTTGCTCCTGTTGGGGAGGGCCGGTGGGTTCCGCGGCCTGGCGCCTCAGTGAAAATTGTCGCAGAGGTCAATGGTGAATCGTTCCTCCGGTTCACTGGTTTTTTGGGGGCCTCGACATACTCGCTGGTTACTGATGAGGTCGAGACTGCGATTAGTGACGGCCTTTCGGCTGCGTTGCAGACTCCTGTGACGATTGAGCCGGCTGTGCTGTATAAGTCTCAGACTACTGGTGGCTGGCCTGCGTATCAGGCGCTTGAGCAGGCTGGTTACGGTCTCTTGCCACCCATTGCTGAGACGACACTGATTCATGCTCCTGGAGCGTTTGGGTTGGCTGCAGCGGTGGGCGAGTTCAAATCGGCTGGCAGTGTGAGTGAGGCGGCGCCTGGCTTCCTCACCTCTGTTGACGGCGTCGTTTACTCACCGGTTAAGGGTGTTGAGCGGCACGCTGAGGATATCTTGGCAGTATCTCGGGCAGTCCCGAACCGCGATGCGGTTATTTCGCTTAAGCTTCGTGGAGAGGCTGAGGTGCGGCTGGTCTGGTCGCGAGGCTCGTCCCTGCTGACGCTCTCGCAGGGAGGTCAGCTTATTGGGCAGGTTAAGGTGCCGTCCCCGCAGAAGTATCAGCTACTCGCGGTCGCAATCGCGTGGGATTCAATCACTGTCTGGACCGATACATCTCACAGCCAGAAGTTTAACCGCCGCCTGAATAATGATGCAGAGTTAGAAACTGCCTCCTGCTCAAACACTCTCGGCATTCACGTGTCTCAGCATGAGCCGATTATCGGTGATTACTCGCGGGATCATGTGGCGAAGATGGTGCGTCAGACTCCGCCGAAGATTCTGGCGTCAGCAATCGCGACGGAGCCTCTCTCCGCTACGAGGGGTTTTGAGAATGTGGAAGCAGCAGAAGTTGTCACAGCGTGGTGCAATGCGACGTTGTCGACGGTGTGGGTGGATGAGGAAGGCACTCTGGTGATGGCGGCTCGTGACCGCCTGGCATCCTCTCCGTCGGTTGTGACTGATGCTGTCTCTGAGCGTGTCTTTGCGGGTTCATGGCAGACGGCTCGTGATGGCGTGCGCTCGCTTGTGCGTGTGAATTCTCTGCAGCCGACTGCTGATGATGGTGCGTGGGCGGCTGGGCGCGGGGGCAAATCCTATTCTGGCGCGGCGGCTGTCGCCTATGATGCCTCAACGGTCACTCCTCTGACCAAGAACGCTGACAATGTCCAGTTCATCAACTGGGAAGACAATGTTGATGTGGTCAGGCTGGACACAAATTACCGGCCCATCGTGAAGGCGAAGGACAATATCTTCGACTGGGACGCGTTCAATACGCTGACTGGCTCCTGGTGGGCTATTTCTTTTGAGAACAACGAGCCGCCTCCTGGCTGGCGCTGGACCGGCGGAGCACCTCAACACGAGACCATCAGCGGCAAGTTAGAGAAGCTCGGACAGCGAGGCGTGAAGCTCACGCACCGTGTCGATGTTCGAGGCAGTAATAACGTCACCTATTCGCTAGTCGCGCCGTCTCTGGGCGTGGGCACGCTCGGCCAGTGGGCGTGGGGCCGCCCGATGACGCTACTACGTGCGGATTGGGTCGTGACGTGGGAGAAGAAGCACTTCACCGCGTATTCACGTAAGGGCGGCGCTGGTGCATTCGTCCTGGACGCAGGTTGGTATGTGACGACGAAGGATGCGCGGAAAATCGCGGAGGCTCTGGCTCAAGAAATCGGGACGGAGCGCATCACATTTGATGCCATTTCCATGCTCTGGGACCCCCGCAAGCAGACAGGTGACACAATCACGTTGAATGCTGGGAAGTGGGCTGCGGAGTGCATCATCACTGGCTCTCGTGAGTCGTGGGATGGCCGCATCCCGACCGTCTCATACGACCTAGAGGCGAAGAAGGTTATGGCTCTCGCCCGCGGCGAGGACGTGCTTCTGCCGCCTGCTGAACCTCCTGCAGAAGAACCAGTTAATTAAGGAGTAAAAATGCCTGAACCCCCCGTGGAGGCAACTGCCAGGTATGCCACCGTGCATGCAAATTTCGCGACGCATCAAGCGCTGGCTGGCTTGCCGGCGCTGGTAACCTCTGGCGTCGTGCTGTTTACCCCGTCTTGTCTGGCTCATGACGAGACCACTATTTTCACCCCCTGCGCTGTCAGGGGTTTTTTGGTTAACGGTGAGCTACGTTCGCACCCTCGTGGTGGCGAGAAGGGAGTACAGCTGCTGGCTCCAGCCCGCTACACCGTTAAGGTCTCGGCTATTGGCGAGAGTGGACGTCAGGTGATTCTGGATTTGCTCACGCTGGATGTGAAGCCTGGGCAGGTCGTGAACCTGGCTGAGATGACTGGCGCGCCTGGGCTGAAGAATCCGGCGGCTCCGGGTCCCGCAGCCCCTGCCGTGGAGAAGGAATGGGTGGCTGAAGACCTAGGTGATGGTCTTGCCCGTATTGTGGAGAAGGAGAAGAAGAATGGCTGAGGATAAGGTTGTTTTTGACCGCCTGGTAATTGCTGATGAGCAGGGCCATCTGCAGGGTAAGCCTGCTGAGGGCGTTCAGCAGCAGATTGAGCAGGCTCTCGCCCCGCTGGAGAAGATCCCTGCTGGTGGCGCGAATGGCGAGGTGCTGGCTCGCGCGAATGGTGACGGCGCTCAGCTGGCGTGGCGTACTGTCCGTGATGGTGTGGACGGTCAGCCTGGCCGAGATGGTACTGATGGCGCTCCTGGTCGTGATGGCGTGGGAATCAAGCGAATCGAACCGTCTAGTTCGGGCGGCGCGACCGTCGTGATGACGGATGATTCGACAACCACGGTGCCGATGGAAGTCAAGGCGCAGTGGACCCCTGAGCTGCAGGCTCGCGCTCAGGGCTGGTGGATTAGCTTCAATCCGAAGGACGCTGAGGCCGCTAAGAAGGAGATGTTCGGTGTCCCGCTCATCCACGCGGATGTGTCTAGCCTGAACACGCCGATTCCGATTGTGCCGAAGTTCCCCGATGTAGTGCCTGAGCGTCGTCTGATTACGATTCCGACCCCGAAGCAGCCGGGCGTGCTCTGGACGATTGACGGGGTGGAGGCTGCACCTGGTGACCATGTGATCCCTGGTGAGGATCGCCGAGAAATCATGCTGGAAGCTACTCCTGAGCCTGGTTATGTTTTCAGCAGCTCTAAGTTGGAGTTCCCCGTGGTCTTCGGCTCTCTGCAGGGTCGTGAGCTCGTCATCAGTGAGGACCCGTCCAAGCGCACGGCTGGCACCGCACTGGTGCCGGCGGTGCCTGAGAATGAGCGCGCCACCTGGCCTGCAAACAAGAAGAACATCGGTCTGAAACCCAATAATGGCTTCGGTGGCTCCGCTGACGTGGAGAGTGTGTATGCGCAGCCTGGCACTGGCCTCGTAGAGGTCAACGGCGAGACGGTGCCTCGCGGCTGGGTCGTCACCGACGCCCTGACCCTGAAGGCGAGCGGAAAGGGTAACGCCGAGTCTGAGCTGTTCATCACGGTTGGTTCTCCTAACGCGACTGTAGAGGTCGACGTGGCGAAGGTTGAGAAGCCGGGTGCCACGCTCAGCCTAGAGTGGTGCCAAGACCATCAATTTACCCCATGGGCCCGCAGCTATCCGGTCGGTCTGGCAGAGCCTGGCCGAAGCGCTACGATGATGTCTAAGTCTGAGGGGGTAGACACAGGGCTCCTCATCAACGCCGGCAACAGCATTGGAACCTGGAAGTTCGAATTCCTCAACCTCAGCTGCACCATCACCGCCCCTTCGGGCGCTCGGGCAACCCATAAGTGGGCAAATAATGAGGATACGCATTGGGGTCGCGTGCTTGGCATCCGTACCTCCAACAATAACGTCGAGCTCGGAGGCTACCGTATCTTCATGGCGCCCGGCGCGCAGGTTGAGGACCGAGGAGCGCGAGTCCCCTAATGACAGCTTTTGTCTTTGGTAAGTATCCCGATGGGCGCCGCCACGCACTCGCGTTCAAGGCATTCAATGCGGAGACGGAGGAGTGGGCACCCATCGGGAGTCGTCAGCACCCAGAGGTGGTATTTCCTGGGCTGATGGATGTGGCAAACTACGCCGGTGCAGGCACTGTCTGGCAGCGCGATATCTCTCAGATGCCGCTCGCAGAGAATTCGGCAAAGCTTGCTGCATGGATGGAGAAGAACAACCCAGACCCGTGGGGACGCACTGGAGACGGCAAGTTCGCGGGGGACCCTCGTGTGATGACAGGCACGAATACGTCGGCGGCCGGCACTTCCCCGATTCCGGCGTACCTCGTGAACTCTTCACATCCTGACTGTCATTTCCAAAAAATGGAGGCAACACGAGGTGTTGGAATCACACCCTGGGCTGCGCAGAACATTTTGAGCGGCATGATTCCGATGCCAGAATTTGCGGAGCCTGCGAGGATTGGTGACCGAGGCCTGGCAATCTGGGATGCTCACAATGGAATCATTCGCGAGTACTTCATGGTAAACCGGGCTGCGAACGGTGACGGCTGGACTGCTGTCTCTGGCGGGTTCTCCGTCATGTCCCCCGGTTTTAAGAAGCTCGCCGAGGAGAACTGGGCAACCCAGCTCCAGTTAGGGTCCTCAGCCGTCGCACGCATGCACAACACTTTAGGTTTCGTGGGCATCGACGAAGTCCGCTGCGGCCAAATCAATCACGCGCTGGCGTTTACCTTTGGCGCTGTGTCGGCGGGTAATCCGCCGTCGTGGCCGGCCCAGATGACGGATGGCAAGGCGCCTGCAAGTGAGGCACCGTCCTCACCTGCGCATGGGCAGTGGGGGCGCCTGGCTGCAGACGTGAACCCTTGGTTCAATCCGAAGACCGGGTTGCCGTTCAACCCGCTGACGCGCCTGCTCATCGCTGCGGCGAAGAAATACGGCATCGTCGGCACCGACACTAACGCTTTCTGCCACGCTTTCAATTTCGAAGATGGACAGACGGAGAAGGCGTTCACCGGTGTGGACCCATGGGATGTAAAGAAGACTCGAATCCTCGCTGACCGTGTCAGCACGGTCGCGGTTGAGGGCAGTCTTCTGAATGCCTTCAGTGTGAGGGATTTCCCATGGGATCGGACCGAGTGGGCGCCTCGTGACTGGGGTCGCCCTGACGTTGATTTCACCCCGCGTGAGGGAGGTGCCGCATGGAGGCGTGACCGTGACGCACAGGAGGTGGCATCTTAGTGGCCCTTGGAGATTTCCCCCAAGAGATGTGGACCCTTGGGGGCGTCCTGATGGGCACCCTGATTCCTGCGGGGATGACGTTTATCAACGGCCGCGCGGCGGCGAAGCATGAATCGAACCGCATGCTGATTGATTCTCTGGAACGCCGTATCGCCGACCTGGAGTCCAGCCTGCGTGCGGAGAGTGCGGCCCGCAGTTCTCTAGCGGGCGAGATCAGGACCCGTGAGAGCGAGGCTCGCGAGAGGGAGGAGAAGGCACATGCGGCGACTGATCGCGCTCGTCTTGCGATGAGTATGGCGATTGCCCACATCACGCGCCTCTCGAATCACATCGAGTCGGGGTCGCCGCCTCCGCCTCCGCCTTTGCCGTCTGAGGTGGCGGAATGGGTAGCTGCCGAGCTTTGGACGTCGAAGCTTGGCAAGGACGGCAAGAAGGATAAGTAAGAAGGAAAGGCGCGGGCATCTCTATCTTCTAGAGACGCCCGCGCCTTTCTGCCTATGAGAAAGAGGCCAATAATGAAGTACGTAGATATTTCAAGTTACAACTCAGTTTCGTTTACCCCTGACGACCGTGTAACCGTCAAGGACGGCGTAGAAATCCTGGACGAGTCGGTCGACACTATCGTGATTCACCATTGGGGTGTGGATGGTCAGCGCTTCGAGGATGTCTGCAACTTCCTCCAGGGTAGTCCTAAGTCGTCTGCCCATTTCGTCGTCGAATCAGGTCGCTGTGCCCAGCTAGTGGATATCAAGAATATCGCTTGGCATTCGGGTAACTGGGATGCGAACATGCGCTCAATCGGCATTGAGTGCCGACCGGAGATGAGCCCGGAGGACTTCGAAACTGTTGCCCAGGTTATCGCTGATCTGGAGGTTTATTACAACCGCAGCTTCTACATCAACGGTCACCTTGATTACTACAACACTGAGTGCCCTGGCCGCTGGTACAGCCGACTAGAAGACCTCATCCGCCGCGTGAACGATATCAAGGCTGGCAAGGTCGAGCGCGGCGTTGAGAATGTCCCTGCCCCACTGGACAAGGACAAGGTCTCAGAGCTGCGAGAATCCTGGGCGAAGCTGAAGGACGCGATGGCCGAGGTTGAGGAGAAGATTGACAATGCGTAATCTGTCTCGCCGCCAGTATGCGGCCCTCCGCAAGGTGTCGTATGCGCTCGGCCCGTCACTTTCTGCAGTGCTGGTTGCCTTCGGCATCTGGACGAGTGACCAGGCGGCGGTAGTTGCCGGTGTTGTAACTGCGATTTTGCCGAACATCCTGGCCTTCTTCAACACCGATCCTGGCATGTACGAAGACCCCTCTGGTGATACATCTGCGGAGCCTGGCGGCTCTGCTGAAAGTGGCGAGTAAATAGCGACTAGGCAGGGTTTTACCCCTTGAGTTCCGCAGAATACCAAGGAAGTTAGCCCGTCTGGTAAACAAGGCTTTCTAAAACTTGCGGGGTACCTAAGTACCTCTCTGGTTTAGGGCAGAGACCCCCTGTGTTCCCCCTCCTCTAAGGGGAACGCAGGGGGTCTCTTTTTCGTGTATACTTGGGCTCAAGGAGTTAGACGACCCCTCTGAAACCCTGAGCCTCACCTATTACCTATTGGTGTGGCAATAACGCTTGGGCGGCCGCGGCTTTATGCTTCGGTCTAGAAGACACCGGAGGCACCACCGGTTAGCTCCTTATAACTTTTGTGAAAGGCATCCTGCTAAGCGGCAGGGTGCCTTTTGCTATGCCCGCACGCTGTGGTTTTATGACGCCCGGATTTTTTGGGGGGGGGGGAGGCGCCCGCCCGGTGACGAAACCGCTTGCGGGTCGCGTGGGAGCCCGTATAGTGGGAACTATCGGCGGTACCGCATACCGCCCGCACCTACCAGAGCGCCCTAAGCGGCGTTGCACGCAGCGCCGGTGTGGGCACACATTTTTTGCATATTATCAGGAGGTTCCCCATGAGTAGCGAGACCACAGAAGAAGCTTACGATTATCGTGAAGACCCTGAGTATTGGCGTGCCCCGTTCGATTTTACGAAGCCCATATCTGATGCAAATACTCCGGAGGGGTGGATGCGTGCTGAGTTGAAAGGGCGTTTTTTCAACGCTCCAGTGGCACGCCCCGGTGCCGAATATGAGTGGGGTCTGGCAGAGATTAAGCGTAGGAACGAAGCTAAGGAATTCCCCTTCAAATATAGCGAAGTAACCAGCTTGTATCGTGAGAAGGTAGCTAATGGTGAGTTGCCGGATGTTTATGCTGGCACTCCATACGATTTGGCGCTTTTGCCTTTCTAACATAGTTTCCCTTTCCGCCCGGGGTTTTGGGCGGCATAACCGAATATAGAACATAGTTTTACAACACCACACAACCACCGACCACGAGCTAAGGACAATGATGAGCCAGCCGAACTTCCCTCCTGCCCGACTCTTTGACGCTTTCGCCAAGCCCGCCTCCACAGAACAGCCCGCAAAGAAGGGCCTTCTCGGCAAGCTGCGCTTGGGCGAATCCTCCGAGGAGGACAACTACACGACCGTCATGCTGGTCGGTTTCAACTCCGCGAAGGAACCCC
>CAUUAD010000017.1:0-18402 GCA_963542785.1 Rothia mucilaginosa | reverse complement strand
TTAAGGACAGCATATGAGCGAGAACCCTTCCATCTGGGGCGAGCTGGCAGGCCTGACCCTCACCAAGGGTCACGGCACCGGTAACGACTTCATCTTTCTGACGGACGAGAACGCAGAAATTGCTCTCACCCCCGAGCTGGTAGCCCGCGCCTGCGACCGACACTTCGGCATTGGCGCGGACGGCTTCATTCGTGCTGCCCGCAGCACCGCCTCCCGCGCGGGTCAGAAGCTGCTCGAGGAGCACCCGGACGCTGTCTGGTTCATGGACTACCGCAATGGTGACGGCTCTGTTGCTGAAATGTGCGGCAACGGTGTGCGCGCGTTCGTGGAGTACCTGCGCACTGAGGGTCTGATTGAGCTTGAGGTGGGCGAGACCGTCAAGATTGGTACCCGTGCCGGCGTGAAGACTGTGGCGCGCACCGAAGAGGGCTACGCGATTGATATGGGTCCGTGGAGTTTCATTCACGGTGACGCTGCCCGTGAGGGTGGCGAGGACTGCCTGGTGTCTGCTCGCGGCCTGAAGACTCCGCGTGCTGGCCTGTCCATTTCGATGGGTAACCCGCACACCGTGGTGATGCTCGGCTCCGACGGTAAGCTGGACGGCCTGGACCTGCACAGCCTGCCTCAGGTGAACCCCGCCCCGGTCAACGGTACGAACGTTGAGTTTGTGGTGCCGGTCGACCTGGACGTTGAGAGCGGCGCGCATGTGGGCGCTATCCGTATGCGCGTGCACGAACGTGGCGTGGGCGAGACTCTGTCCTGCGGTACCGGCGCGTGTGCGGCGGCTGCGGCGACCCGTTTCTGGGGCGGCGAGGAAGCACCGGATGAGTGGCTGGTGCATGTGCCCGGCGGTACCCTCGCGGTGACTTTCGTGCTGGGTCCGGACGACCTGGAGCATGTTGTTCTGGCTGGTCCGGCGCAGATGGTTGCGACCGTCGTGCTGCGATAGCCTGCTGCGATAGTGAGCAGTTCTCGATAGAGACTTTGATATATAAAAGCGGCGGGTGTTTTCTGAAACTAAAATCAGAAAACACCCGCCGCTTTTACGTTTTTAGCAATGAGCGCCAGAGGAATCAGCGCCAGGGGCTTTAGTCCTCGTAGCGGTGCACCCGCAGAATACGGAAGCCCTTCGAGGTCGCATAGCGCGAGACCTCAAACTCGCCGGGGTGCAGCTCCTCAAGCTGCGCGTCCATCCACTTCTGCAAAGAATCGGAGCCCAGGTTCTTCTGAACCACCAGGTAGGCGTCACCACCGGGCGCCAGGCGCGGTAGCCAGGTCAGCAGAATCTCGTGAAGGACCTCCTTGCCCACGCGAATCGGCGGGTTCGACCAGATGGTGTCAAAACGCAGTTCGGGGTCAACCGATTCGGGGGTTCCCACGGTGACGTTGGACAGGCCGAGAGCGGCGGCGTTGCGTTCGGTCAGGCTAATGGAGCGGGAGTTCACGTCCACCGCGTGTACCTGCGCCTGCGGTGCGAGCATCGCCAAAGTCAGGGTGATGGGGCCCCAACCGCAGCCGATGTCGAGCATGCGTTCGCCCTGCGGGTCGGGTGCTTCCTGCAGCAAAATAGCGGTGCCCTTATCAATACCGGAGGGGCTGAAAATGCCGTTAGCTGTGGTGACGGTGACCTTGCGGCCGGCAAGCTCCACCTGCACGGGGCGGGGCTTGAATTCGGTCTCGGGAGTTTCAGAGAAATAATGCTGCTCGCTCATGCTATCCAGTGTACCGGTAGGGCAAGAACCCGCCGCACACGGGCAGAATATGCACGGGGCGGGTCGGTAGCTTGCACGCCCTGAGCGCACAGGCGACCGAACCCCCTACCTGATGCGGGCAACGGCGGTAGAATTAGAGTCGTATGAATTCTAAGAACACCCCCGTATCTGATACCGAAAAGCTGCCCAGCGATGAGCAGCTACGCCGCACCGTAGACCGCGTTCTGGGCCGCTCCCAGGCCGCCGCCTCCGTCACTACGTATGACGCCGCCGGTACCGCGCATCGCAGCGATAACTCTTCCAGCACCCACGGCAGCCACACTAGCCGCCGTGTGCTGGATACTCGCGCGCGCGAAATTTCTGACGTTCAGCGTGAGCACTCCGAATATGACGGTGACCAGGAAGATCTCGCTGAGCGCCGCGCCCTGCGCCGTATCGCGAACCTCTCCACCGAACTTGAAGACGTCACCGAGGTCGAGTACCGCCAGCTACGCCTGGAACGCGTGGTGCTGGCTGGTCTGTGGACTGAAGGCACCGTAGAGGACGCAGAGAACTCCCTGCGTGAGCTCGCGGCACTGGCTGAAACCGCAGGTTCCGAGGTTCTGGACGGCCTGGTTCAGCGCCGCCTCAAGCCGGACCCCGGCACCTTCCTCGGCTCCGGTAAGGCACTGGAGCTCAAGGACATTGTGGAGGCGACCGGCGCCGACACCGTCATCGTCGACTCCGAGCTGGCTCCCTCTCAGCGTCGTGCCCTCGAAGACATCGTGAAGGTCAAGGTCATTGACCGCACCGCCCTGATTCTCGACATTTTCGCTCAGCACGCTAAGTCCCGCGAGGGTAAGGCACAGGTTGAGCTGGCTCAGCTGGAGTACATGCTGCCGCGTCTGCGTGGTTGGGGTGCGTCCCTGTCCCGTCAGGCGGGTGGCCGTGCCGCAGCCGGTGAGGGTATCGGTTCGCGTGGTCCCGGTGAAACCAAGATTGAGATGGACCGCCGCCGCCTGCGCGCTCGCATGGCGAAACTCAAGCGTGAGATCGCTGCGATGGCGCCGGCGCGTGAGACGAAGCGTCTGAACCGCCGCCGTAACCGTGTGCCTTCGGTGGCTATTGCCGGGTACACGAACGCGGGTAAGTCCTCCCTGTTGAACCGCCTGACCGATGCCGGCGTGCTCGTGGAGAACGCCCTGTTTGCGACCCTGGACCCGACCGTCCGTAAGGCGCAGACCCCGGACGGTATCGGCTACACCCTCTCTGACACGGTGGGTTTCGTGCGTTCGCTGCCGACCCAGCTGGTGGAGGCGTTCCGCTCCACCCTAGAAGAGGTCGCTGACGCTGACGTCATCCTGCACGTGGTGGATGCTTCGCACCCGGACCCGGAGGGGCAGATTCGTGCTGTCCGCGAGGTCATCGCGGAGGTTGACGCCCGCCATATCCCCGAGATTATTGTGCTGAATAAGGCGGATGCCGCCGACCCGTTCGTGCTGGAGCGTATGCGCCAGCGCGAGCCGGAGCACGTGATTGTTTCGGCGCGTACCGGTGAGGGCATTGAGGAGCTGAAGCAGAAGATTGCGGACACCATTCCGCGCCCCTCCATTGAGGTGAAGCTGCTGATTCCGTACTCGCACGGTGAGATTATTTCGCGCCTGCACGAGTGGGACGCCGAAATTAAGAGCACCGATTTCGTATCGGATGGCACCTTCGTGGTGGCTCTGGTCCGTGAGGATGTCGCCTCCGAACTGTCCGAGTATGTGCTGGAGGGCGACCTGCTGGAGGTCCTGGAAGAGGAACTTGCGGAGGCGCACGCCCTGGCTGAAGCGACCGCTTCTACCTCCGAGGCTCTCTAGGGGCGGATGAGCGTGACCGAGAGCATCAACGCGCCCAAAAACACCCCGGGAACTGTGCCTGGATCGGCGACCGACGGCACCCGATTCACCGGGCAGGAGCTTGAGACCCTGCCCGGTGCGAAGGATGCCCTGACCCTGCTGGATGAGGCGGTTGCCGCCACTGGCGGTCAGAATCGTGCCGGTCAGCGCACCATGGTGGCACATGTGGCGCAGGCTCTTGAACTGCAACGTCACCTGCTGGTCCAGGCGGGTACCGGTACCGGTAAGTCCCTGGGCTACCTGGTTCCTGCCCTGGCGAGGGTGGGGGAGTTGGACCAGCCGATTGTGGTTGCGACGGCGACCCTCGCCCTGCAAGCGCAGATCGTGAACCGCGATATTCCGCGTCTTCTACAAGCGCTGGAACCGCGCCCGGAGTCGCAGGCACAGGTGGCTCTGCTCAAGGGCCGCAATAACTACCTCTGCCTGCACAAGCTGGAGGGCGGCTACCCGGAAGACGAGCCGGATGCTCTCTTTGACATGCCTTCTTCGACCTCCCGCGTGGGTGAGGAAGTGGTGCGCCTGCGCGAGTGGGCCGACCGCACTGAGACCGGCGACCGCGACGAGCTGAAGCCCGGCGTCTCTGACCGCGCCTGGGCACAGGTGTCGGTGAGCGCCGCCGAGTGTCTGGGTCGCCGCTGCCCGCTGGTGGAGGAGTGCTTTAGCGAGATGGCGCGTAGCCGTGCCGCTGAGGCTGATATCGTCATCACGAACCACGCCCTGCTGGCGATTAACGCTTTTGAGGGCATGAAGGTTCTGCCCGAGCATGAGACGGTCATTATTGATGAGGCTCATGAGCTGGTGGACCGCGTGACCGGTGCCGTGTCTGGTTCTTTGACGGTTGCGATGGTTCGCCGTGCGGCGCGTAGCGTGAAGAAGCATTCGAAGGCTGATTCCGGTGCCCTGGAGATAGCTGCAGGCACCCTGGAGACCGCTTTCGAGGGTCTTGCCGAGGGCCTGCTGAAGGGCCTGGACGGTCGCCTCCTGACCGCGATTTCTGCGGTCAATGATGCCGCCCGAACCGCCCTGTCCGATACGAAGCCGGACGGTCAGGACGTTGACGCAGGCTTGCAGATGGCGCGCTCGCGTGTCTCTGAGGTGCACGATATGAGTAGCCGCATTCTGGAGGCTTCTGCCGAGCAGGATGTGCTGTGGATTTCTCGTCAGGGCGGCTGGGAGAACGGCCGCTATGTTGCCGCTTCCGATACCGACCCTGCGACCCTGAACATTGCGCCGCTGAGCGTTGGTCTGCAGTTGCGTGACGGACTCTTTGCTGACCGTACCGTGATTCTGACCAGTGCAACCCTGACGGTAGGTGACTCTTTTGACGTTGCCGCCGGTGCCCTGGGACTGCTGGGCGAGGGCGCGCCGCGCTGGACGAGCATCGACGTGGGTTCGCCTTTCGACTACCGCAAGCAGGGCATCATGTATGTTGCCGGGGATTTGAAACCTCCGGGATTTGGAGTGCACGAGGGCCAGCTGGAGCGCCTGCGTGAGCTGTGCGAGGCGTCGGAGGGCGGTGCACTGGGCCTGTTCTCCTCGAAGCGTGCCGCCGAGCGTGCCGCCGAGTACATGCGTGAGCACAGCGACCTGAACATTCTTCTGCAGGGTGAGTCTTCGCTCAAGGCTCTGGTGGAGGAGTTCAGCGAGGACGTCGATTCGTGCCTCTTCGGAACGATGAGCCTGTGGCAGGGCGTGGACGTTCCCGGTGACTCTTGCCGCCTGGTGGTGATGGACCGCATTCCGTTCCCGCGCCCGGATGACCCGATTGCGCAGGCTCGTACGGAGGCGGTGAACCGTCACCGCGGTAACGGCTTTATGGCGGTTTCTGCTCACCACGCGGCGATTCGTATGGCGCAGGGCGCGGGTCGCCTGATCCGTTCGGTGTCTGACCGCGGCGTGGTGGCTGTGCTGGATTCTCGCGTGGCGACTAAACGCTACGGCGGTTTCTTGATGAAGGCGATGCCGCCGATGTGGTCAACGCAGAATAAGGTCGCGGTGACCGGCGCGCTGGCTCGTCTTTCGGCGAGTATTGAGCGTTAGCTCGGGCGGGATCCAGTCCTGGCTACGCCGCCTCTTTCGCTTTGGAGATATCCGCTTCGGAAATATAGAAATCACCCCGGTGATACGTGAACATTCACGTATCACCGGGGTGATTTCTATAGAGAGCTAAAAGCCTCGCGGCTATGTCTTTTAGAGGCTGTGTTGTTTAAAACAGCTTCTTTGAGATGCTGTGGCTGTTTAGAGCCCGCGTCTTTCAGAGACTGCATCTTCTAGAGGCTGTGGTTTTCTAGAGACTACGCAGCACGGAGACGACCTTACCCATGACGGTTGCGCGGTCACCCATAATCGGCTCGTAGTTGGAGTTGCGCGGCATGAGCCAGGTGTGGCCGTCGACCTGACGGAACACCTTCACGGTTGCTTCATCGTCAAGCAGCGCAGCAACGATATCGCCGTTGTCTGCGGTGTGCTGCTCTCGGACAACCACCCAGTCGCCATCGCAGATTGCTGCGTCAATCATGGAATCGCCCTTGACCTTGAGCATGAAGAGCTTGCCGCTACCGACCAGCTGGCGGGGCAGGGCAAGCACATCCTCCACGGACTGCTCGGCGGTAATGGGGCCGCCCGCTGCAATTCGTCCAACCAGGGGAACGGGTACGAGGTCCTCATCGCCGACTTCGAAGTTCGGCAGCTCGGGCAGGGAAGAGGAAGCGCTACCGTGGATGCCGACGCCGTTCTCATCCAGCACCTCAATGGCGCGGGGGAGCTTGGGGTCGCGGCGAATGTAGCCCATGGTCTCGAGACGGCCGAGCTGGTGAGTGACCGAAGACAGGGACGCAAGACCCACCATGTCACCAATCTGGCGCATGGACGGCGGGTAACCCTTTTGTTCAATCTCGGTGCGGATCGCGTCAAGAATCTTCTGCTGGCGCGCGGTCAGCGCCGGACGGGGTGCTGTTGCCATTTCTTTTCCTTCGGTCTGTACTCCGACCTTGTATCCCGGTCGGGGCACGGATGGGTGCTTCACACGTTTTCTGGTGGAGGCCTAAAAATTTTTGGGTTCTGCCGAAATGGGTCTTATCTCGTCAGGGGGTGGAGGAATTCTATCCGTGCCGGAGCGATACGCAGGCAACGAGTATGCGCCTCCGCCCTATAAAACTCAGCCAGCAGCACCTGCATTCGATACAGAATCAAACCGTAACGGGTACAGAAACCTGCTGTGAGTAGGACTCATCAGGAGCGTGTGGAACGTCTCTTGACACCAGTGTAGAACACTACACCGAAAAACTCAAACAAATATTCTAGATTTTTTCTTCGAAACTCGAAGAAATTTTTAGTACATCTCTGCTAGACTTTAGAACAAGAGTTCGTATATACTCTTGAATCTCTCCTGAAATTCAGGATTTACGGGTGGATGTTCGAAAAATATTCGAAGATTCGACCCGGAGTCTTCCAGGAGGGGCGAGTGAAGGAGTGTTCGAATGTATTCGAATCCTCTGCCTCTCTCTTCGCACGATCTACCCCGGATGCTCTAGGGAGCATCCGGCGAAGAGAGAGCGCAGGGGATGGGGTGTTGGGGCGACCCAGCGCAACCCGGTGCATCCGGCGCTCTGACCTAACTAGAGAATAGCTACCCAATAGTTATCGCCTAACAATCACCACTCCATAGTTATCACTCAACTAGGACCTTCGAGCGGGTATCGCTCGGCATTGCTAGACCCGCGGGGTAACCCCGGGGCGAGCTAAGAGAAAGGAACCACAATGACTACTGCAGCACCTATTGCTTCTCGTGGCACTTCTGCACACCTTCCGGCAGGTTTGGTGGTACTTCACCCCGCCCGCACCGCGCCCACCCGCACCACACAGGGGCGTTCTCGTGTGCCTGCATCTTCGCAGTCTGTTCGCTCTTCTCGCGCGGCTCATGCACCCCGTCCCGCGCAGGTGGCTCAGCCTACCCATGCTCCCGCCGTTTCTACCCCCGCTACTTCTGTTCAGGCGCCGGTTCGCTCTGTAGCTTCTGATGTGCAGCCTGTTTCTGGTGCGCAGGCGCCTAGCGTGAAGAGCGTTCTTCAGGCTAAGGGCGGCGAGCTTCTGCGCGCGGTTCCCACTTCTATCCGTCGTCTTGGTACTGTGCGCGGTTTCCTGAAAGGGCTGCCTCTGCTGACTTTGGCAGCGCTGATTGTGCTCGGCGCTATTAGCTTCTTTGGCCCGGCGGCTTCTGCTTCCGTGGAGAACACTTCGGCGACTCGAACCATCGTTGTGGTCAAGCACGGCGAGACCCTGTGGGATATTGCTCAGGCGGTGGATCCGCAAGGTGACACCCGTGATACTGTGGTTCGTATTATGGAGTTGAACTCGTTGACCAGCACCTCTGTTGATGCCGGTCAGCGTCTGGAAATTCCTCAGACTCAGCGCTAAGCATGGACCCGTGTGTGGTTGGCTTCTGCATGAGGTTGATGTCTTGACTCCGAATCCTTCATCTCTCAAGCTAGAGCGCTTGAGCCGAATTCTTGAGCCTATGAAATAGGAGCGCACCGATGCCTGTTCCCGTTGAACCCACACCCGTCGAAACTGAATCTGTACAGAACGCTCAGACCGCTCGTCCTGTGGTTGCCGTTTTGGGGGAACCCGGCACTCGTGGCGCCCTGGTGAAGCTTCTTCAGGATGCTGGGGCGGACGTTATCGTGACCGCTGTGCCCGATCAACTGCGTGAGGCTGACGGCATGGTGATTACCGGCGGTGCGAGCTCTCTTGAGGCGTATGAAGATCTGAAAGCTAAGGACGCTGAGCGTGTGATTGGTCGCCGTGTTGCTGGTGGTCGTCCGGTGCTGGTTGCCGGTGCGGCACTGAGCTGCCTCTTCGATTCGGTTACGGTGGAGCATCCGCAGATGGGGCAGGTTCAGGTGCAGTGCATGGGGGAGTGGCCCGGCGAGGGTGTGGAGCTTTCTACCCGCGACCTGGTACCCGGAACTTCCGCTCTGAGCCCGTCCGCCGATAGTACGCTGCTCAAAGATCTTGAGGGTGAGGCTCACTTCAAGTCTGAGCACGGTGTTTTTGAGTGGGCTTTTGATCAGAGCATTGAATATATTGCCCCTCCCGCGGTGACTTGGACTGTCACCGAGCCTGCCTATATTGCGGCGGTTGAGAACGGCCCGCTGACGGCGGTGCAGTTCTGCCCTGTGGGCTCTGGTGAACTGGGCGCAGAGTTTATGCGCCGCTGGGTTACCTCCCTGGCGGTGACCGGTCGGCTGTCTTCTGACGACTCCGCTACTGCTGTGGGAGGTAACTAATGTCTGCACCTGTTCTTGAACTTCTGCCCGCTGTTGATATTTCTGAAGGCTACGCGGTGCGCCCTGTGGGCGGCACCCTGTCCGGTGGTGAGCAGCGCCTCGACCCTGTTGAGGCGGCTCTGACCTGGGTGAAGTCTGGTGCTCGCTGGATTCACCTGGTTGACCTTGATTTGGCATTTGGTCGCGGCACGAATACTGAGGTTCTGTCCGAGGTAGTTGCCGCCGTCCGTGCTGAGAGCGCCCGGAGCTCTGCCCTGGTTCGTATCCAGGTCAGCGGCGGCGTTCGTAATGCTGAGAGCCTGGAGCGTGCCCTGAGCCTGAACCCGGATCGCGTGAACGTGACCAGTGCGGCTCTGGCGGATTCTTCCTGGCTTGAAAGTGCCCTGGCTCGCTATGCCGATTCTGATCTTCTGGCTCTTGGTCTCGATGCCCGCTATAACCCTGAGCGGGGCTGGGTGACTGTGGCTCGCGGTACCGACTGGTCGGGCCCTGACCTGGCGGAGGCGCTGGCGTGGCTGGAGAGCGCGGGCGTGCGCCGCTATATCGTTACGGATGTGAGCAAGGACGGTTCTCTGGCGGGTCCCGGTGCGGAACTACTGGATGAGGTGCTGGCGCAGACTGCCTGCCGGGTGGTGGCGTCCGGTGGTGTGGCGTCGCTGGCTGATCTTGAGAAGCTGCGTTCCATGGTGCCTTATGGGTTGGAGGGCGTGGTGCTTGGTAAGGCGCTGTATGTGGGCAACTTTAGTTTTGAGCAGGCTCTTGAGGCCGCTGGCTCTCGCTAAAGCTACCGCTCCCGCTAACCCGCACAGACTTTATACGTAACGAAGCCCCGTCTTCCTCAGTACGAGGGAGACGGGGCTTCGCTGTGAATAGACCGGGTACGGTTTAGTAGACCGGGCCGGTGAGCTTTTCACCGGGGCCCTTGCCGGGTTCGTCCGGGAAGGGGGATGCTTCGCGGAATGCGAGCTGCAGGGTGCGCAGGCCGTCGCGCAGGGGTGCTGCGTGCTGGGAGCCGATTTCGGGTGCTGCGGCGGTGACGAGGCCGGCGAGCGCGGTGATGAGCTTGCGTGCTTCGTCGAGGTCCTTGAGGTCGTCGGCGTTTTCGTCTGCTGCCAGGCCGCACTTGACGGCTGCGGCGCTCATCATGTGGATAGCTGCGGAGCTGATGATTTCGATGGCGGGTACGTCTGCGATGTCGCGCAGCTGTTCGTTGACGGCTTCGACCTGCTCTTCGGTGAGTTCGGTGTGGCCGTGTACGGGGGTTTCTTCTTCCGCGGTGAAGCGGAAACTCGTGTTTTCAGTGCTCATAGTCCTAGAATCTCATATTTCGTTTGTTTCGGTAAATGCGTCCTTAAGAGTGGGTGCTTCTGTGGACTTTCTGGAGGAGTCCCCGCAATTTTTATGGTGTTTTACGTCTAATTCCTTGCGCCTGCCGGGGATTCTGCGGTATGGTTATAGGCAGTTTGCAAGTGGAGCATGTCTCCCACCCGGTTGACCGCCGCAGGCGTTAGTTTGCGAGTTTTGAGGTGAACGGGTTTGTCCGCCGTTTTCGGCGTACGCTGGTTTGTGCCTCCGCTTGTGTAACTGCGGGGGCTTTTTTAGTGCCCGCAACGGATAGTATTCACGGGGAAACCCACAGAGCACAGGAGCTAGTCATTAGCGAACCACGCATTAACGATCGTATCCGCGTTCCCGAGGTCCGTCTTGTCGGTCCCGGTGGCGAGCAGGTAGGCGTTGTCCCTCTGAAGGACGCTCTGCGTCTGGCTGAGGACGCCGAACTCGACCTGGTCGAGGTTGCCCCGAACGCGAAGCCGCCCGTGTGCAAGCTCATGGATTACGGTAAGTACAAGTACGAAGCCGCAATCAAGGCTCGTGAATCCCGCAAGAAGCAGGCTAATGCCGTTCTGAAGGAGATCCGTTTCCGCCTGAAGATTGATACCCACGACTACGAAACCAAGGTTGGACACGCTCGTCGTTTCCTTTCCGGTGGTGACAAGGTCAAGGCAATGATTCAGTTCCGTGGTCGTGAGCAGCAGCGCCCCGAGATGGGTGTGCGTCTGCTGGAGCGTCTGGCGGCTGAGCTGGCTGAGGTGAGCACCGTTGAGTCTCGCCCCCGTCAGGATGGCCGCAACATGGTGATGGTTCTGGCTCCGCTTCGCGGTAAGGCAGAGGCTCGCCGTGAGCAGGGCGCCGGCGGTCGCAAGGGTCGCGAGCGTATTGACACGACCAAGGCGAAGCCCGTAACTAATTCTTTGGCAGACGCTATGCCTGCCGAGTTGAAGGCACAGGCTTCCGCCGAGTAGGGAACCGGGTCGTCACTTTAGGATGGGCACGCGCCTCCACCGTTGGGTGGGTGTTGCGGGTTCACCCGGTGCCGGTTCCGAGGCACCTCGTTGGGGGTGCCTCACCTTTGGTCCTTGGGGCTGATGCGTGTATCGCTCAACCCCACTAAGCTACCCCGCTGTTGTGGCGGGGGATGAATGTAAGGAGAACGGCAGCTATGCCGAAGCAGAAGACCCACTCTGGTGCTAAGAAGCGCTTCAAGCTCACCGGTAGCGGCAAGGTTAAGCGCCAGCAGGCGAACCGTCGCCACTACCTGGAGCACAAGTCCTCTCGTCTGACCCGTCGTCTGGCTTCTGACCAGATCGTTACCGGCGGCCAGGCAAAGGTTGTCAAGAAGATGCTGGGTAAGTAAGCAACGCTTACTCTCTGCACCTGGCGCACCGATAGTGGTGCGCACTGATTAAAGACTCGCTCCTGTTCAGCGTGATATGTGAGCTGTTCAGGACATAAGACGAAGGAGACACACGTGGCACGTGTGAAGCGCGCGGTTAACGCGCACAAGAAGCGCCGTACTATTCTCGATCGTGCATCCGGCTACCGCGGTCAGCGTTCTCGCCTGTACCGTAAGGCTAAGGAGCAGGTCACTCACTCGCTGGTTTACAGCTACGACCACCGTCGTAAGAAGAAGGGTGACTTCCGCCGCCTGTGGATTCAGCGTATTAACGCTGCTTCCCGCGCACAGGGCCTGACCTACAACCGCTTCATCCAGGGCCTGAAGGCTGCTGGTGTTGAGGTTGACCGCCGTATGCTGGCTGAGCTGGCTGTTAACGAGCCCGCTGCCTTCAACGCACTGGTTGAGATTGCTAAGAACAACCTGCCCGAGGACACCTCGGCTCCCAAGGCTTAATTAGCCTAGGTTGTGTTCTTACCTCGAAGATCTAGGTTCGGGGTGGGATGCTTAAGCGTCATGAGCGGCCGTCTGCACTTTTGAGTGTGGGCGGCCGCTTTCTGCGTATCTGGGGGTTGCGCGTGTGACTGTTCTGCGTTTTTGGGTGTACCTTTGCCTGTACCCTTTAAGAGTGAACTTTTTTGAACGTATTAGTACCCCCGTTGTGATGTCCAATCCGCAGGCAGATCGTGTGCGCGATATTGCGAAGCTGCGTACCCGCGCTGCCCGCACGAAGAAGGGCCAGTTCCTGGTGGAAGGCCCGCAGGCTGTGCGTGAGGCGTTGAAGGCGCATCTGAAGAAGCCGATTCTGGATGCTGTCTATGTTACGGAGGCGGCTTTTGACCGTCATGAGGATATTGCTGAGCTGCTGGAGCAGGTGTACGGCACTCCCACCCCGGAGGAGGGCCGCCGCGTCTTTATGCGTGTGGTGACCGATGAGGTGCTGGAGGCGATGGCTGATTCGGTGAGCCCGCAGGGTATTATTGCGGTTTCCTTTATGGTGGATGCGTCGTTCGCGCTGCTGTGGGGTGAGGGTGCGTTGAACCCGAAGCTGATTGCTGTGCTGTCTCGTGTGCAGGATCCGGGTAATGCGGGCACTATTCTTCGCGTGGCTGATGCGGCCGGTGCTGACCTGGTGATTACGACTAAGGGTTCGGTGGATTTGTATAACCCGAAGACGGTGCGTTCTACCGCTGGTTCGCTGTTCCATGTGCCGATTATTCAGGGTGTGCAGCTGGAGGATTTCGCGGAGGATGTGAAGTCTCAGGGTACTGTTGTGCTGGCTGCTGACGGCTATGGTGCGGTGAATCTGCAGGAGCTGAGTGAGTACACAGCGGCTCGTCGTGCTGGTGTAGAGGCGAGTGCCCCTTCCGGTGTGAAGGGTAATTTTGATCTTTCTAAGCCGACGATGTGGCTTTTCGGAAATGAAGCGCAGGGCTTGAACGCTGAAGAGAAGGCTGCCGCCACTATGCGCGTGGCTGTTCCTGTCTATGGTTCGGCTGAGTCTTTGAATGTGGGTACGGCTGCTGCTGTGTGCCTGTATGCTTCGGCGATGGCTCAGCGCGGCGTTTCTCGCTAGGTTTTGGGCGGTCCGCGGCTGTGGTACAGCGGTGGGCCGCTTTAGCCGTATAGGTTTTAGAGTTTTAGGTTAGGGCTGAGAAAGGGAAATTATGTCTGCTCCTTCTGGTCATTCGGGTTCGGGTGCGATTATTGCCGCGCTGGGTGCGAACCTGGGTATTGCGGTGCTGAAGTTTTTGGCTTTTGCGCTGACTCGTTCTTCGTCGATGTTGGCGGAGGGTATTCACTCGGTGGCTGACTCGGGTAATCAGCTTCTGCTTCTTGTGGGTGGTCGTGCTTCGCAGAAGCAGGCTGATGAGGAACACCCGTTTGGTTATGGTCGTAACCGCTATATTTACGCGTTTATTGTTTCGATTATTATCTTTGCCCTGGGTGGCTTGTTTGCTCTGTACGAGGGTTATGAGAAGCTGCATGACCCGCACGGTATTACTGAGTGGCAGTGGGTTCCGGTGGCGGTTCTGGTTGGTTCGATTCTGCTGGAGGGTAACTCGTTCCGCGTGGCGGTGAAGGAGTCGCGTGGGCTGAAGGGCAAGCAGAGCTGGATGCGTTTCTTGCGTACTTCGAAGAACCCGGAGCTTCCGGTGCTTCTGCTGGAGGACGCGGGTGCGCTGCTGGGTCTGATTTTTGCGCTCTTTGGCGTGGGTCTGACCTTGCTGACCGGTAATGGTCTGTGGGATGCGTTCGGCACCCTGGCTATTGGTGTGCTGCTGGTCTTTATTGCTGTGTTCCTTGCGGTGGAGATGAAGTCCCTGATTTTGGGTGAGGCTGCTTCTCCGGAGGATTTGGCGAAGATTCGTGCGGCGATTGAGGATGGCGATAGCGAGCGCATTATCCACATTAAGACTGTGCACCTGGGTCCTGAGGAGATTCTGGTGGCGGCGAAGATCCGTATTCATGATGCTGACACCGGTCGCTCGGTAGCCGATGAGATTGACGCGGCTGAGGTGCGTATTCGCGGGGCCGTTCCTGCGGCACGCATCATTTATCTGGAGCCGGATATTTTCCGCGCTTAGCTCTAGGAGATTTTTAGTATGACCGTTGAAACGGTTGTTGATGGTCTGTTGAAGATTTTCTTCGGCCTGATCATTATTTTGGTGTACCTGCGCCTGACTCACCGTTCTCAGGCGGGGCACCAGACCCCGATTGATACCATCGGTAACTTTGTCATCGGTGGTCTGATTGGTGGCGTGTTGTACAGCAAGCAGATTAGCTTGTTCTACTTCATCGTCTACTTGGTGTTTACGCTGTGCATGATTCAGCTGCTGAATGTGGCGACGACGAAGATTCGTTTTCTGCATATGGCGGTGCGTGAGCAGCGCGTGCCGGTCATTGCGGATGGTGATATAGATATTAAGAGCTTCCAGCAGACAGACGTGGTGCTTGACCCGATGCGCCTGATTGCTGACCTGCGTGCGCAGGGTATTTACGACCTGGAAGAAATTGAGTTCGCTCAGATTGAGCCGAACGGTGCGCTGAGCGTGATCCGTAAGGGTGACGGTGTGCCGAACTTTGCTCTGATTGTGAAGGGTAGCTTGGTTACTCGCGATATCGCGGATGCGCACAAGACCGAGGATTGGGTGTACCTGCAGTTGCGTGCCGCTGGGGTCGAACTTGAGGATGTCTTCCTCATGGAGTTCAAGAACGGCAACCGCCTTCTGATTCTGCTGAATGACGGCACTAATATTCGCCGTGAGGTGGCAGAAGCCTCGAATATGAATGATGAGGAAGAAGAGTGGCAGGAAGGCGTGGAGGAAGCTCCTGAGCCTGAGGATACTGAGGATGCAGAGCAGGAAGTAGCGGAGCACGCTGCTGAAGATGCGCATCCGACGAAGGATTCTAAAGCGTAGAAGAAGGTAGAGAAAGATGAGTGAAGTGTCGCCCTCGTTTGAGGTTCAGGTGGTTGGTGCCGCCATTGTTGATTCTTTGGAGGCTCCGACCCGCATGCTGGTGGCTCAGCGTTCTGAGCCGCAGACTGTTGCCGGTATGTGGGAGTTCCCGGGCGGTAAGGTCGAGCCGGGGGAGAGCTGCGAGCAGGCGCTGGTGCGTGAGTTGAAGGAGGAGCTGGGCGTGCAGGCGCGTTTGGGTGCTGAGGTGCCCGGCGCGTACCCGCAGGGCTGGCGTCTGAGCGAGCGTCTGGCGATGCGCGTGTTCTTTGCGGAGATTCTTTCGGGTACTCCGGATACTTTGGAAGATCACAGCGCTCTGCGGTGGATGCCGCTGCCGAAGTCTAAGGATGACGCGCAGGCGTACGATGACCTGCTGGGTTTGCCGTGGATTCCGGCGGATTTGCCGATTGTTGTGGCTCTTCTGCAGCAGCTGCAGGACACTGGCACTGGTGAGGCGTAGACCCAAGGTCTGACCTAATGCTCTGCGCTAGTTCGTTGCGAGGCTAAGTCACCGTTATGTGACAAACTCGCGGCGGTAGTGTGATAAATTTTCTACATCTTTTTTGACACTGTTTGAAGGCGGGATTCCCTGTGGGGAGTCCCGCCTTTATTCATATTTTGAGGATGAGTTATGCGCCAGGTGATTCTGACTTGCGTGTTTGTTGGGGCGTTTATTCAAGGTGCGTAAAGTTATGGAGACAGGTCGTGCCTAAGAATTTGCAGTATCAAGCTTTGTGATATGTGTGTCTGAGAGCACTTATCCGCCGGAGTGAAATTCTCCACTCAGCACCGTATGTTTATTAGGTAAGGGAAAACTATCTAATTGGTGATACTGAGATGAACTTTTGGGGAGCCTTCCTCGGAAACTTTTTGATTGGCCTACGCGAGGGCCTCGAAGCGGCTCTGGTCGTAGGTATCCTCCTCGCATACATTCGCAAGACGAAACGTACCCACCTGCTGGCCCCGATGTGGGCTGGTGTCAGCGTAGCGGTTCTACTCTCCCTCGGCTTCGGTGCGCTACTGACCTTCGGCCCTGAAACCCTCACCTTCGAAGCTCAGGAAGCCATCGGCGGCTCCCTGTCCATCATTTCAGTCGGATTTGTGACCTGGATGATTTTCTGGATGGCAGAAAATGCCCGCATGCTCTCCGCTGAGCTCAAAGACAAGCTAGACGCTGCACAGACCAGCGCCTGGGCTGTGGTTCTGCTGGCGGCGCTCTCCGTGGGCCGTGAAGGCTTGGAGACCACCCTCTTTATCTGGTCGGCTACCCGCACCGCCGGTCAGGAAGCGAATGCAACCCCCATGCTCGGTGCGCTGGTCGGTATCGCGATCGCCGTTGTGATGGCGTGGGGCATGATGCGCGGCATGATGCGTATTAATCTCTCCCAATTTTTCATGATTACCGGCGCGTTCCTGGTCATTGTGGCGGCGGGTGTGCTCTCGTACGGTATTCACGACCTGCAGGAGGCGGCTATCCTGCCGGGCCTGAACAGCACCGCATTTGAGTCCTACCGTTACATTGATCCGAGTGGTTTTGTGGGCACCCTGCTCAAGGCTGTATTCAACCTGTCCTCGACCACTACCTGGCTTGAGGCGGGCGCCTGGATTCTGTATGTGGGCATTGTGATGCCGCTGTTTATCCGTGCCCAGCGCCCGGGTCTGAAGGCGGCGGCTAAGAAGCCGGAAACCGAAAAGGCTACCGCCTAAACCAGGTTGCGTTCTGCCTCCACGGGAGAACCAGCACGGGAGAACCAGCCCCCTAGATTTTTGCGGCAACGATTGTCCGCGAACCCTAACTATTCATACATTCACCCTTCACGGGACCTCTACATAAGGAGAACCTATGCGTAAGACTCTCGCCTCCGCCGGTGCACTGCTTTCGGTCGGTGCACTCGCCCTGACCGGCTGCACTCCCAACAACCAGAACGTGGCGTCCTCCGCTTCGGGCGCGGCATCCTCCGACGGCGTTATTAACGTCAGCGCTAGCGACGATGCCTGCAAGCTGTCGGCGACCACCGTGAAGGCTGGCAAGGTCACCTTCAAGGTCAAGAACGAAGGCACCAAGGTCAACGAGTTCTACGTGCTCGGCTCCGACGGCCTGCGTATCGTTTCTGAGGTGGAGAACATTGGCCCGAACCTCAGCCGTGACCTGACCGTGGAACTGGCAGAGGGTAGCTACAAGACCGCGTGCAAGCCCGGCATGGTTGGCGACGGTATCCGCGGCGATTTCACCGTGACCAAGAACGAGAACGCGGCAACTATCTCCGCCGATGAGCAGGCACTGCGCGACACCGCAGTCACCCAGTACACCGCTTACGTCAAGGATCAGGTGGAGGCGCTGAAGACCAAGACCGAGCAGTTCGCTGAGCTCTACACCGCCGGCAAGGTAGAAGAAGCGAAGGCGCTGTACTCCTCCGCGCGCCTGCACTACGAACGCATTGAGCCGGTCGCTGAGTCCTTCGGTGACCTGGACCCCGCACTGGATGCACGTGAAGCAGACGTGGAAGAGGGCAAGGAATGGACCGGCTGGCACAAGATTGAGAAGGACCTGTGGCAGCCTACCGCTGAGAAGAACGGCGGCAAGGAGTACACTCCGCTGACCGCTCAGGAACGTGCAGAGCTGGCGAAGAAGCTCGTTGAGGACACCCAGAAGCTCTACGACGAGGTTCACTCCTCCGAGTTCAAGCTTGAGGCATTCCAGATTTCTAACGGCGCTAAGGAACTGCTCGACGAGGTGGTAAACACCAAGATCAGCGGTGAGGAAGAGATTTGGTCGCACACTGACCTCTCGGACTTCCAGGGCAACATTGATGGTGCTCGCGTGGCGTATGAGGACGTTCTGCCGATTCTGAAGCAGAAGGACCCGAAGCTGGCTGAGGACATCGCGAAGAAGCTCGACGTCGTTCAGAAGCTGCTCGACAAGTACAAGAAGGGCGATAGCTTCGCTCCGTACGATGAGCTGACCAAGGAGCAGGTGCGCGAGCTGTCCGATGCTGTTGAAGCTCTGTCTGAGCCGATTTCGAAGATGACTGAGGTTGTGACTGGCGCGGGTACTAAGTAGTATCCTGCCGACGCTCACCTGCCGCGGTATGTGATATCCGCGGGGCTTGCCGGGTGGGGACTACGGTTGATTCGTGTCTCCACCCGGCTCAGGTGCATTCTTCATGCAGGGTTACTCGCGAGTAGCCGATGCATTCTTCAATCATTCACACATCATACGAAAGGCCTTCCCATGCCTACCGATTCCAACCACCACACCCCGGAAGTAGCCCCCGACGCTAAGCCTGCTGGCACCTCCCGCCGCGGTGCGCTCGGCGCCGCACTGGC
>CAUUAD010000016.1:0-18735 GCA_963542785.1 Rothia mucilaginosa | reverse complement strand
CGGTCACTCTGGGGAATTAATAGATAAATCCCGCCGGTAATCGCTCTGAGTAGGGGGTTTATCTCATTTTTATCTCAAATAGTGAGGGGCCGCACTAACTTTTCTACATATTGCTTTAAGTGGGTATTAGCCCATGTGGAAGCGATATAAGGAGGGTTTGATGCGGCCCCTCCTTGATTTTTCGGGGCTTAAAATCCGCATGTATTTCGCGGTGATTGGATATGTGGGTTCAGCGTTATAAAACACCTGAATTATGGTCAATAAATACCCTCTATATCCTTCAACCCGAAAGTGACACCATGATGCAAAAAGGTTATTATTAGTCCCGAGAGCACACATTCGTCCGTACCGGTAGTTCGGGCGAAGACAGCGATCCCCTCTCAGCTACATCGCATGACGTAGCTGAGTCACTCAAGGGAAATATTCAGTGCACCCAGGTCAGCGCCTCCTCTGCATAGGAAGGTCTGGCAGGGGAGCCGACTCAACTATCACGTATTCACACAAGTGGTGCATGGTACGGAACCCCGCAATATATGGGATGGGAGCTTGGTGGTTCGAGCGTTCATCGTGGTTGATGACCCTCCCAGCCGCGGATAGGAATGTGCTTTGCAAAGCGGGTGAGCAAGCCGGTGGTCCGGACCGGTGCTCACCCGCTCCGCTGTTTAAAAGATTCCTTCAGGTCCTAATGCTTTTCGGGTACCGGGCGCTCGCGGAACTCGATGGGTCGCTTCGCCTTGGGTAGCGAGTACATGACGCGCAGGTACGCATCCTCGACCAGCTCTTCTAGCGCCCGCTCGGTTATGCCTTCGCCGGCGCCTACGGAAATCCAGTGCCTCTTATTCATGTGCCATGCCGGGATGATGCTCGGGTAGATACGCCGCAGCACCTCGGATTCTTCCGGGTCGGTTTTGAGGTTCACGATGGGGTAGCCGATGCCCTCCGTGTACATGGCGAAGATCTTGCCGCCCACCCGGTACACCGTGTGCTCGGGCCCGAACGGCTGATCGCGCGTTGCCAGCGGCATGGCGAGCGCGAGGCGGTCAACGGCATGTTCGAGGTCCTCGGGTGCCAGAAGTTTGGGGGAGGGGTTTGTGCTCATAGCTTCGAGTCTAGTACCTGCGCGGTACTCCGCATAGCATGCACCCCGGAACTCTCGTACCCTCAGCCGAATCCACGCTAAAATAGGTAACTATGGCTGAATTTATTTATCAGATGATCAAGGCCCGCAAGACTGTGGGCGACAAGGTCATCCTTAACGACGTGACGATGTCGTTCTTCCCCGGCGCCAAGATCGGTATGGTTGGTCCGAACGGTGCGGGTAAGTCGACCATCCTGAAGATCATGGCTGGCCTCGACCAGCCCTCCAACGGTGAGGCGCGCCTGACCGCAGGCTACACCGTGGGTATCCTCATGCAGGAGCCGCCGCTGAACGAAGAGAAGACCGTTCTGGGCAACGTTGAAGAAGGCGTGGGCGAAATCAAGTCCAAGCTGGACCGCTTCAACGAAATCTCCGCCCTCATGGCTGAGCCCGACGCTGACTTCGACGCCCTCATGGAAGAAATGGGTCAGCTGCAGGAAGCTATCGACGCCGCTAACGCATGGGACCTGGACTCCCAGCTGGAGCAGGCTATGGAGGCGTTGCGCTGCCCGCCCGCTGACATGCCTGTCACCCACCTCTCCGGTGGTGAGCGCCGCCGCGTGGCACTGTGCAAGCTGCTGCTGCAGAAGCCTGACCTGCTGCTGCTTGACGAGCCCACCAACCACCTGGACGCAGAGTCCGTGCTCTGGCTGGAGCAGCACCTGCAGTCCTACGAGGGTGCTGTCATCGCGATTACCCACGATCGTTACTTCCTCGACCACGTGGCAGAATGGATCGCTGAGGTTGACCGCGGTAACCTGTACCCCTACGAGGGTAACTACTCCACCTACCTGGAGAAGAAGCGCTCCCGCCTTGAGGTTCAGGGCAAGAAGGACGCTAAGCTCGCTAAGCGCCTGAGCGAGGAACTGGAATGGGTTCGCTCGAACTCGAAGGGCCGCCAGGCTAAGTCGAAGGCTCGTCTGGCTCGCTACGAGGAGATGGCTGCGGAGGCTGAGAAGACCCGCAAGCTTGACTTCGAAGAGATTCAGATTCCTCCGGGACCCCGCCTGGGTAACGTGGTTATTGAGGCTGAGAACCTGCAGAAGGGCTTCGACGGCCGCTCCCTGATTAACGGTCTGTCCTTCTCCCTGCCCCGTAACGGCATTGTGGGTGTGATTGGTCCTAACGGTGTGGGTAAGTCCACCCTGTTCAAGACCATCGTTGGCCTGGAGCCCCTGGACGGCGGCGAGCTGAAGGTCGGCGAGACTGTGAAGATCTCGTACGTTGACCAGAACCGCGCGAACATCGACCCGGAGAAGAGCCTCTGGGAGGTCGTCTCTGACGGTCTGGACTACATCCAGGTCGGCAACGTTGAAATGCCTTCGCGTGCGTACGTTTCCGCGTTCGGCTTCAAGGGCCCGGACCAGCAGAAGAAGGCGGGTGTGCTCTCCGGTGGTGAGCGTAACCGCCTGAACCTGGCGCTGACCCTCAAGCAGGGCGGTAACCTGCTGCTGCTCGATGAGCCCACTAACGACCTGGACGTTGAGACCCTCGCATCCCTGGAAAATGCGCTGCTGGAATTCCCCGGCTGTGCAGTAGTCGTCTCCCACGACCGTTGGTTCCTGGACCGCGTGGCAACCCACATCCTGGCGTGGGAGGGCACCGATGAGAACCCGGATCAGTGGTACTGGTTCGAGGGTAACTTCGAGTCCTACGAGAAGAACAAGATTGAGCGCCTCGGCCCTGAGGCTGCTAAGCCGCACCGCGTGGTGCACCGCAAGCTGACCCGATAGGGTTTGGTGGTGAGCCCCGCCTCCTCATGCTGTTGAAACGTGAGGAGGCGGGGCTTTGCTGTGCCCGCTGGACGCCGTATGCGCTGTAATCCGTATGCACTGGATGCCGTATGTGCTGGCGAGGGGAGGGGGCGTGTGTTCACCGGTAGAAATAGTTCGCCCAGTAGTGACCGGTACGTCATAGCAGAGTACGTATTCGCGGTTTAATGGACGTGTATAACTAACGCATTTGATACGAAGGGTAGAGTGTCATGCTTTCAAAATATAACTGGATGTCCTTAGCCACCGGTCTATTGCTGGTTGCAACGGCAATCTACATGTTCTCCAACCCCGCCACCCCGCTGGCTGTTCTGGGTTTCGTGTTCTCGATTGCGGTGCTGCTCGGTGGCGTGTTTGAGCTGGTCCGCTACTTTGGCGCGTTGAAGCCAGCACGTACCGGCTGGGACCTGGTTAACGGCATCCTGACCGTGGTGGTTGGTCTGATTCTGCTGAGCGCTTCGGCTGGCGCGCAGGCGACGTACATTCCGACCATTGTGGGTGTGTGGCTGATTGCGTGGGCGCTGATTCGTCTGATGACTGCTCAGGGCCTTGAAGTACCTGAGCTTCGCCGCCGGACGCCACCTGCAGTTCTCTGCTATCGGTACCCTGATTCTGGGTTTGCTCGTGCTGCTGTTCCCGATGTTCTTCGGTGCGGTGGCAGTGTGGCTGATTGCCCTGGTGCTCCTGCTGGCTGGTCTGGTGTTTGTGGGTGACTTCTTCGTTTCCCGCCGCACCAAGCGCACCGTGCACATTTCCCCGGACGGTGTGATTGACATCGAAGCCAAATAAGAGCTTCTTCGGCCCGTCTAGAACGTACACTAGAACATAAGAAAGACCGTGTGAGACAACCACCTCACACGGTCTTTCTGCATGCTCTAACGTTTGTATCGGAACTTTAGCGGTATTCCGGCAGGCGGAACATCATTTCCTGCGCCACGGTCGCCACCAGCTCGCCAGAACGATTGAAAATCGAACCCTGCGCGAGCATCCTGCCGCCCTGCGCGCTCGGGGAATCCAGCACGTACAGCAACCACTCGTCGGCACGCGCCGAACGGTGGAACCACATCGCGTGATCCAGCGAGGCGCTCTTGAGGCCCGGCTCCAGCCAGAACTTGCCGTGACGGCGCAGAGCCGGCTCCAGCGGCAGGTAATCCGAAGCGTAAGCAATAGCGGCGCGGTGCTCCGCCTCCGACGCCTCAGAACCATCAGCATGTACCAGACGGTCAAAGGTCTTGAACCACACGCAGGCACGCGGCTCCGTCGAGGAGGAATCCGGCTGAGTGTACAGGGGTGCGTCCACGTGGCGCATATCGATGGGGCGTTCCCACGCGACCGCCTGTGCAATGGGGTGGGGGAGCTGACCCAGATAATCGCTGACCATCGGCAGCGACTCGGGGTCCGGCACCTCCGGCATGGTCACTGCGGTGTGCTCCGGGCCGCGGCTATCGGACTGGAAAGACATAATCGCCGAGAACATGGGTGCCTCATCCTGGAACACCTGCACTCGGCGGGTCGAGAAGGAACGGCTATCGTTCAGGCGCTGAGTGGCGAAGAACAGTTCACGCTCAATATCGCCGGGGCGCAGAAAATAGGCGTGAATCGAGTGGATGTCCTTGCCCTCCACCGTGCGGTCGGCGGCAATAATCGACTGGGCAAGAACCTGACCACCGAAAGTACGCGGCTGCTCGCGGGTGAGCGTCACACCGGTAGACACTTCATCACTACCGAAGGAGGCGGGCGCCGCCTCCACGGGGGAAAGGTCCAGCATCCGCATGAGGTTTTGGGTCACAGTGGGCTTGGTCATGGTTTTATTCTCGCACGTTTTCAATGAGCCGGTTTCTGGCGTAGAGTGGGAGAGCATACTCTGAGACAACCAGGACAGGTTGATTCGGAACATTGACTAGGAAATATTGACCCGGACAACCAATCCGGATCATCTATTTCACACACCATCGCATATATCACCCACCAACTTGCCACCGAGCAGGCCAACGCCGAAAAGGAGCAGAAATGACTACGCCGTCTGAAACTACCCCTGATACCGCACAGGACAACGCTCCCGATCAGAACAGCGTACCGAATGCGGCAGCACCCATTGAGCTTAAGTACAACCCCCACGAAGGCGTGGAGGAGCCCTACCTGATCCTGCCCGGCGGCGCGCAGGGTGCCGCAGTGGTCAAGGACCTTGCCACCTACATTTCTCGCGCTCTGGCGGTCAACCCGGATGCGGCTATCCGCCTGACCGCGCGCGGTCGCGTGGTGGCGGTGTTCGCCTGCTCCCTGGAGCCGGAGGACGCCTCCTCGGACACCCCGGTCATCATGGGTCTGCGTGCCCTGCACCTGCTGGCTGACTCCACCCTGGACATGACCGTACAGGCGCAGGCGCTACTGGACCGTCTGGCGCGTCTGCAGAAGCAGGCAGAAGAACAGGGTAACGAAGAGAACCCGCAGCTGGTGCTGTTCATGCCGCCGGTGACCGTCAACGCCAGCTGGACGGGTAAGTCTGCCCCGCTCAGCGGCTGGCACGAGGTCGGCACCGTTCCGGTTGAAGAGTTCCACCGCGCCACCGCAGAAGGCCTGGAGGCGGTAGAACGCGCCCTGCCCGAGAACCCCGGCGCTGCTGTGCTTTCTACGGTGCGCTCGCGTATTTGGTCCTCCGATATGGTGCTGGAGTACCTACCTGAGTTCGATACTGTGCTTGTACCGACCGGCGCGGCATTCGCCCTGCGCGTGTTCGGTTTCATCCCGGAAGGCTTCACGGGCGATCTGCCGCTCTTCGCTGCGCATGTAGGTTCGGAGGAGTGGCTGCGCATTGTGGCGCCCGCCGGTATGGTGCTGGTGCGCCGCGGTTCCGGTTCGCTACTCTAACTTTCCTCGAGACATTTCTAGATTTTTTACGCTGGTGGTGTGGGCTCTTTGCCTGCGCCACCAGCGGTTTTTCTAGGCGTATTGAAATAAAGATGATGAGCTTAATATGACGTTTGATAGGGCATTACTTTACAAAAATAGGGTATTCTAGAGAAACTACGCCCTTTCACCGGGGCGTCAATGACACACCGATTTACCAGCCACACCGCACGGGAACTCTTCCGCCGCGCCCTCACCAGGCGCATTCTTCCCGTACGGATCGAAAGTGAGACCTTTATGGATCTGATTGCAGTCGACATTGACGGCACCCTTGCCAGTAACCGAGATCAGATGGACAAGTACCTGACCGGTTTCTTCGCCAGCAACCGCCGATTCTTCAAGGCTATTCGCAACGCCACGGTCAATGTTGAAGTTGCCGACCGTGTTCGCGAAATCGCGGCAGAAACCGGCGCAGAGGTCGTAGTGATTACCGGCCGAGATGGCACCTACATGAAGGAGCTGAACCAGTTCATCGCCCGCGCAGGTCTGGAACCCAAGCACGTATATGCTAAGCCCGGTAACGATGGTTCCAATAGCCCCGCGTGGAAGGACTCCATTCTTGAGTCCCTGATTGCTGATGGCAACCGCATTATCCACGCTTTTGAAGACACCGACCATGAGGTGTACCTGCGCCGCGGTATTCCCGTGACCTGGGTTGCCCCGATTCGTGACTACATTGGCGAATGGCACTACGAGTCGATTGACATTGACCCGGTCGCCTGGGCTGCCGAGCAGCGTGAGAAGGAAGCCGCTCGTGAGCGTCAGAAGCGTCGCCTTGCGGAGGGCGTGCTCGCACACCAGAAGGCCGAGGCGAAGGAACGCCGGGCAAATGTCACGGCATAAAACACACATACTAACTGAGTGTTGCGGTGGGTAACCCATTCAAACGAATAAGGTGCCGGAAGGATTTAATCCTTCTGGCACCTCATTTTTTGACGCTGTATATGATTATTGAAGCTAGTTTACGCGGCTGATTACGCAGTTAGTTTACGCAGTGCCGAGCAGTTCACGTAGGCGAGCCTCGAACGGTGCCGCCAGCTTGTACTGCGCTTCCTCCTTTAGATGCATGCCATCAGCCATGTCACCTTCAGTCAGGTAAATGGTCTGCCAATCCGCGGTGTCCATGAACAGCACACCGGTCTCGCGGGCACCCTGTCGCGCGACTTCGTTTGCCACGTGACGCTTATGGGCTAGCTGTTTATCCGTCGCAGCATCCTCACTCATCGACACCACGCCGCCGAACACAATCTTCGAGGACGGGTACATGCGTCGCAGCTGCTCAATGACCTGAGTCTGGTGCGCGTTCACATGCTCGCGAGCCTTCGTCTCGTCCTCGTGAATGTAAATGTCGTTACCGGAAGCGTCCAGGTAAATCACGCCGGGGTTACCGCTCGGCAGAGCCCAACGGCCGCCCATCACACCCTGATAGTAGGAGGGGCACACGCCGTCGCGGGCGGTCACAAAACCCACGCCGCCGCAACGGAACAGGTACGGGATGAAACCAGCCTGCTTCAGGCCCAAACCAACCCAGGAGGTTGAGGTCACCTGCGAGTCACCAATCACCAGGGCATCCTTAGCGCCAAGAACATTGGTGTTACGCGGCAGACCGTTCGCCTTATCCCAGTAGAGTTCAGCCTTCTCGAACTTGGTGTACAGAACACCGTTCTCGGATCGCCAGCTCACCGGCAGACCCTCCCAACCGGCAAAGTCGCTGTACCCGCGCTGCTTCCACCAGTGCTCGTAGACGCCGGATTCCACCGCAACCGGACCGTACTTGGGGGTGTACATGACCACGCCACCCTTGAACTGCTGAACCAGCATGTCGGCGGCATCAGCGGAGGTGGGGAACGGCGCCTGAATCTCACCGGTTGCCTGCGCGCCCTCCTTGCCGAAGGCGTTCTGCGCGGTGCGTTCCATCTTCTGCGCCGGGGTGGTCGGTTCCGGAGTCGGCTCGGGGGAGGGGGACTCGCTGGGGCTTTCCTGCGCCGACTGGGTAGGCTCGGCGCCCGCAGCAGCGGTAGCGGCGGTGCCACCGGGCGCGATGAAGCCTCCTGCGGAGTACACGCCAAAGGAACCGGCGGCAACCACAGCAAGGATTGTGCCGGTCAGAGAAACTTTCGCGATAGGAGACTTGATAGAAGGCATGCACAACAGTATACGATAGGCGCAACCCCAAGTAGAGAGCTTTTGAGGGATATTCAAATGAAAATAACAAAAAATATGCACCGCAGTGACAAGAATTAGACTCGGTGCGCAACTTGGGGCACAACTCAAAATAGAACCGGCATACCCCCCATATAGAAACGTCCCCTCCCACCCCGAATCGGGGTAGAAGGGGACGAATAAAAACTTATGAGAGCAGGCAATGAACCCGCCTCAGCTCACAAGCATTGTTAGATGTCAGCAGCCTGAACCTTCAGCGCACGAGCCACGCCATCGCGTGCCTCCGCAATCTGACGGTACAGAGCCGCAGCATCCTCAGGCAGAGAAGCCAGGTACGCCTCGGTACGCTCCAGCAGCTCAGCGGTCGGCTCGCTCGGGTACATGCCACCAATAATTTGCATGGAAATCTCGTGCGAACGCGAACGCCAAATACCCTCAATCTGCTCGAAGTACGGCTCATCGTACTGGGCAATCAGCTCGGGCTTGCCGGACTTGAAACCGGAAATAGCGTAACGCTGAATCATGTTCGACAGCTCGCCGGTCACCATGATCTTGTTCCAGTACTCAGCCTTAGCCTCAGCAGTCGGAATCGACGCGTATGCCTGAGCGGCGTACTGCTGACCGTTCGCGGTGTTGTCGTTCTCCAGCTCCGCAGCGATCTGCTCGGCGGAGAAACGGCCACCGGTAGCCAGGCGGCACACCAGGTTCCAACGCAGGTCAGCGTCAATGTCCAGGCCCTCAAGGGTCAGCTCACCCTCGAAGAGGCGCTGCACGTTGTCGTACTGCTCCTCGGTGCGGGTCTGGTTGATGAACGCCTGCAGCAGCTGCAGCTGAGCATCCGAATCGGGCTCTGCAACGCATGCCAGCTCCCAGAGACGGTCAGCGGCACGGTGGCGGGTCTCCTCGCGAGCCTCAGGAGCCACGAAGGAGTGCAGGGTAGCGGACAGGTTGTTGATCTGGGTGCGCAGAGCGGTGGAGTTGGTTTCCTTACCGATGTTGTTCAGCACCAGGTCAACGTACTTACGCGCCGGCATCTGAGCGTCACGCACGGTATCCCAGAGCGAACCCCAGACCACGCCGCGAGCAACGGACGAATCAATGTCGCCCAGGTGCTTGATAGCAGTCTCGATGGAACGCTCATCCAGGCGAATCTTTGCGTACGCCAGATCCTCATCGTTCAGCAGCAGCAGGTCGGGGCGCTTCTTGCCGATAGCCTCCTCAACCACGGTCAGCTCGCCGTCAATATCCAGCTCGATGCGGTCGGTGCGGGTCAGCTTGCCGTCCACCAGGTTGTAGAAACCAATCACGGCACGGTGCGGGCGCAGGGTCTCGAAGCCCTCAGCGTAGGACTGACGGATACCCAGGTTCGAAATGTTGCCCGCCTCGTCATTCTCAATCTCAACGGCGAGAGTGTTCACACCAGCGGTCTCAAGCCACTTAGCGCTCCACGCACGCACGTCACGGCCGGAGGTGCGCTCCAGCTCAACCAGCAGGTCGTCAAGAACGGTGTTGCCCCAGCTGTGCTTATCGAAGTACACCTTCAGGGCAGCCATGAAGTTCTCCTGGCCAACCCACGCCACCATCTGACGCAGCACCGAAGCGCCCTTCGCGTACGTAATGCCGTCGAAGTTCACCTGAACATCGGCAAGGTCACGAATCTCAGCCACAATCGGGTGAGTCGAAGACAGCTGATCCTGACGGTACGCCCAGGTCTTCTCCGACGCGGCGAAGGTAGCCCACGCCTCCTTCGCGTAGCGGGTGTTCTCCGCAGCAGCCAGGGTCGACATGAACTCAGCGAAAGACTCGTTCAGCCACAGGTCGTTCCACCACTTCATGGTGACCAGGTCGCCGAACCACATGTGAGCCAGCTCGTGCAGAACGGTGATAGCGCGGCGCTCACGCAGAGCCTCCGCAACCTTGGAACGGAAGACGTAAGTCTCCAGGTAGGTCACGCAGCCAGCGTTCTCCATCGCACCGGCGTTGAACTCGGGCACGAACAGCTGATCGTACTTCTCGAACGGGTACGGGGTCTTGAACTGCTCCTCGTAGAACTCGAAGCCCTGACGGGTCAGCTCAAACATGTCCTCAGCATCCACGAACGGCATGAGGGACTTACGAGCGTACACGCCCAGCGGAATCACGCGACCCTCAGAGTTGGTCAGCTCGCTGGTGACCTTCTCGTAGGGGCCAGCCACAATCGCGGTAATGTACGAAGACATGCGCGGGGTCGGCTTGAAGAACCAAGTCTTCGCACGGCCGCAACCGCACTCCTTCTCCTCAACCTTCACCTCGGGCTGGTTAGACACAACCACCCAGTGCGAGGGAACGCGCACAATAAACTCGAATTCAGCCTTCAGGTCGGGCTGCTCAAAGACGGGGAACACGCGGCGGGAGTCCGGCACCTCAAACTGGGAGTACAGGTACACTTCGCCGTCGGCGGGGTCCACGAAACGGTGCAGACCCTCACCGGTGTTGGTGTAGAACATCTCTGCGTCAATGACCAGGGTGTTCTCAGCAGCAAGGTTCGGCAGCTGGATGCGCTCGCCGTCCGCCAGGTCGGTGCTCAGCTCTTCGCCGTTGAGGTTAATGGACTTGACCGAGGAGGTGATGGCGTCAATGAAGGTGGAGGCACCTTCCTGAGCGTCGAAGCGGATTTCAACCTTCGAGAAGAAGACGTCTTTGTCCTTCGGCAGGTCGAGTTCAATACGGTACGAGTGCACGCGCTTAATAATGGATGCGCGTTCGGTTGCCTCATTGCGGGTTAGGTTCAGGCCGGGCATACAGCTCCCTCTCCTTAGATGTGAATAGCGTGCCGTGTTGACACGCCCTGTCATGGTGTCCTGGTTCCCGAGGTGCGGCTCCTGCGACGCTGCATACGTAACGCTGGAGGCGTTCAAGCTTGGGCGCGGCGAATCGGGACACCAAAAAGTGCCATATCCCACAGTCTACCGTATAGGTGGGGGTCTAGAAGGCTCGCATTACCCGAACCCGCGCGAATTCGATACAGTTAAGACAGAAAAAACCCAAGCGGGGAAGCGCATCCCACCTGATGGATGCGCGGCGCACTCTAGCAACGGCGCTCAGAACTGAGAACCGGCGCCTCCCACGAACGCACATTCGCACGTCACCAAGACAAAGTCACCAGGAGAGTACCATGCGCGTACACATCGCAACCGACCACGCTGGCCTCGAACTGAGCCACTACCTGATCGAGTCCCTCACCGCTGCGGGCTACGAGATGATTGACCACGGCCCCGCCGACTACGACCCGCTGGACGACTACCCCTCGTTCTGCATTAACGCAGCCCTTGGCGTGAAGCGTGACCGCGAGGCTGGCCTGGACTCCCTGGGTATTGTGCTGGGCGGTAGCGGCAACGGCGAGCAGATGGCTGCGAACAAGGTTGAGGGTATCCGCGCGGCTCTGGCATGGAACCACGACACCGCGGCACTGGCTCGCGAGCACAACAACGCACAGGTTGTAGCTGTGGGCGGCCGCCAGCACAGCAAGGAAGAAGCACTGGAAATCATCAAGGTCTTCCTGGCTACCCCCTGGACCAACGAGGAGCGTCACGCACGCCGTATCGGTCAGCTGGCTGAGTACGAGCAGACCGGCGACATTGCCGGCAAGCAGATTGACGCTGCCTAAGCTCTAAAATCTGAGGCGCATAGTGCAGGCTATGCGCCTCAGTCGTCTCTGCACCCCATATAATCCACGCTATTTCTAGCCGACAAGTTTTCGAGGAGAACCCGTGCCCGAAGGCCACTCCATCCACCGTATTGCCCGCCAAATCAGTGACGTCTTCACCGGCGAGTGCGTGCAGGTTTCCTCCCCGCAGGGCCGCTACGCCGAGGGTGCCGCCCTGCTGGACGGGCACACCATCACCGGGGCGTACGCGCACGGTAAGCACCTGTTCGTGACCTTCGAGAACGACCTGACCCTGAACGTGCACCTGGGTATTTACGGTAACTGGAGCTTCGGCGGGGACGAGACGTTCACGGGTGCTTCGAGCATTGGTGCGCCCCGCAAGATTGGCGAAAAAGAATACGCGGCGGGGGAGGGCGAGCCTTACGCCGGTCCTCCCGAACCGAAGAGTACGGTGCGTTGCCGTATTGTTTCGGAGCACGGCTGGGCGGATCTGGTGGGCCCGACTATCTGCCGTACCCTCACCCCGGAGGAGGTGCGCACCGTCCGCTCCAAGCTCGGCCCCGACCCGCTCAACCCGGATGCCGACCCCGAACAGTTCTACCGCGCGGCACGTAAGAGCTCCCGCCCGATTGGCGTGATTTTGATGGATCAGGCGGCAATCTCCGGCGTGGGCAATATCTTCCGCGCCGAGTCGCTGTACCGCCAGGAAATTGACCCGCTACGCCCCGGCAAGAGCCTCAGTGACGAGGAACTGGAGCGACTCTGGGAAGACAATAAACACCTGCTGGTCATTGGCGTGCGCGTGGGGCGCATTATCACCACCGAACCCGAAGACCGCCCCGGCGTACCCGAAACCGAAGCGTGGCCCGACCACGCCAACTACGTGTACATGCACCACGGCGAGCCCTGCCGCCGCTGCGGAACCACCATCCGCATGGAAGAAATTGCCGGCCGTAAACTCTACTGGTGCCCCGGCTGCCAGGTCTAGTGATATTCGGCTCTAACTCACGGCTGTGGATACGAGAAAAGCGAGGAGTCCTCGATAGTAAATTGGGGCTCCTCGCTTAGCTCTACTGCTCTGATTTTGTGAGGGCTTATGAAGTGAAGATGAATTTCTCGCCCTTAGAGAGGCGCTGAGCCCACTCCTTCAGCTGTGCATTATCAACATTTCCACCCTGTTGCTTCACAAACTTCTGCAGTTCCGGCAGAATCAACTCCACCGGTTTGCCCTTCATAGTTGAGGCGATGCGGTCAAACTCATGCTGATATTTCTGAGTCGTTGCAGCAATCTGTTGCTGTACAAGCTTTTCCAAAGCTTTTTCATTAATCTTCAAGGTCACTGGATTTTCCTATCTAAAATAGAATATCTTCGAATAAGTGTACCATATTTTACGGTATATAATCCGCATTGATGTAAATATTCGTATTTGTCTCCGATTATTCTACTGGAGTGAAGTTTTTTGGGGTGAGGTAAGTGTGGTGGGGGGGGGCCTGTATTGTTGGGTATGACGGGGGCGTGCGGATTCCGAGCGCGCGAGGGAATGTATTTTCGCCCGAAAGCGATTCCCGTCGTCGTTGAAGGAAAACATGGAGGGGATGACGAGCTGGAGCGTGCGGATTCCGAGCGCGCGAGGAAACAAATCCGCATGCGGAAGGGATTCCCGGAGATTAGTTCTCGAGGGGATGACGGGCTGGAGTCTAAAAGTTTCGAAAGCTTTCGGAACTTTTAGACGTAAGCGATTCCCGGAATCCCCGGAATGCAAAAAGGCCCCGACGCTTGCGTCGGAGCCTTTTTCATGGAGGGGATGACGGGAATCGAACCCGCGTAATCAGTTTGGAAGACTGAGGCTTTACCATTAAGCTACATCCCCGGAATGGAACTTGACCATAGTAACGAGGTTCCATCTGTGCTGTCAAACTCTTGGGCGTGTTGGCGCGGTTTTGTGTGGTGGCCTTTGTGTGTTCTTGCAGGTGCTCGTCTCATCTTTTTGTGCCGGTCTGCGCATCCTTATTAGGGTAGTACGCGCTCAGTGGAAATAAACCGTGCACGAGCCGCTGTGTTGGGCATTTAGCGGGAAAACAGGTAAACTAGGGCACTGACTGTGTTAAACACGCAAGTGCGCAACACGGTCGGTTTCACGGGGCGTGGCGTAGCTTGGCTAACGCGCCTGCTTTGGGAGCAGGAGATCGCAGGTTCGAATCCTGTCGCCCCGACGTGAAACGGTTGCCGCGACGCTACAAGGTCGTGGCGCTCTTTCCACTAAGCAACCGCGGCACACACGACTCGTGCCGCACCGAAACTATATGAGGAGATCACGGACGTGAAGACCGCCGTCGAGAAGCTCAACCCGACCCTCGCAAAGATTGAGGTCGAGGTTCCCTTCGCAGAATTCAAGCCCTACCTGGACCGCACCTACAAGAACCTCTCGGGTCAGATCAGCGTTCCCGGCTTCCGCAAGGGTAAGCTGCCCAAGCAGCTCATCGAGCAACGTGCGGGCTTCGACTACATCGTCGAGGCATCCCTGAACGACGCTCTGAACGACTACTACGCACAGGCACTGGGCGAGAACGAACTCTCCCCCCTGGCACAGCCCGAGCTGGACGTTCAGTCCCAGCCTTCCACCGAGAACCGTGAGGCAGACCTCAAGCTGACCATCACCGTCACCGTCCGCCCCGAAATCGAGCTGCCCAACTACGAGGGCCTCGAGGTTGAGGTGGACGAGGTCGAGGTGACCCCCGAGGACGAGGTTCAGGCACTGGACGCTCTGCGCGAGCGCTTCGGCACCCTGAAGACCGTCGAGCGCCCCGCTGCCGACAAGGACTTCGTGACCATCGACATCGCCGCAGAGATCGACGGCGAGCAGGTAGACGCAGCAAACGACCTGTCCTACCAGATCGGTTCCGGCACCATGCTCGACGGCATCGACGAGGCTCTGACCGGCCTGTCCGCTGGCGAGGACGCAACCTTCGAGACCAAGCTCTCCGGCGGCGAGCACGCAGGCGAGCAGGCTGTTATCAAGGTCAAGCTCTCCGCTGTCAAGGAGCGCGAGCTGCCCGCAGCTGACGACGAGTTCGCACAGCTGGCTTCCGAGTTCGACACCATCGACGAGCTGAAGGAAGACATCAAGAAGCAGGTTGCAGAAGCTAAGGTTGCCGAGCAGGGCACCCAGGCACGCGACAAGGTCCTCGCAAAGCTCGTTGAGCTGGTTGAGATCCCCGTCCCCGAGAAGGTTATCGAGGACCAGCTCGAGCAGCACTTCAACAACCCCAACGCTGAAGCAGGTCACGACACCGAGGAGCACCGCGCCGAGGTTCGCGAGAACACCGAGACCGCATTCAAGAACGAGATGGTTCTCGACGCTGTTGCGGACAAGGAAGAAGTGACCGTTGACCAGGCTGAGATGATTAACTACATCATCACCATGAGCTCCCAGTACGGCATGGACCCCAACCAGTTCGCACAGATGCTGGACGGCTCCGGCCAGGCTGGCGCACTGGTCGGCGAGGTTCGCCGCTCCAAGGCTCTGGCAGCAGTGCTGAAGACCGCAGTGGTCAAGGACACCAAGGGCAACGTTGTTGACCTGTCCAAGTACCTGGGCGAGGGCGAAGAGGCAGCTGCCTAAATCCCGCCACGGTCTGCAAAAAGCCACCCCGCTAGAGGGCGTGAGCTGATTGCTTGAAACGTGTAGCCTCAGCGGGCATCCACCGAGTTACCGGTTGGGTGCCCGCTGAGGCTCTTTTCACCCCCAAGCTATTCCGCAGCTATTCCGCCCCCGAGTTTTCGACTCTGCTTCACCCCCTGGCGAACGAACAACCCGAAGGGAAGCGGGGGAGAGCAACTATCGGTAAGGTAGTAGCAACGAAACTTTTCGCGTGCGCTCCGGCGCGTAAATCGCGCAAAGATGCAGCGAAGACCCATTAGAGAAGAAGAGGAAGAATGTCCAGCTACATGCCTCTGCCCATCGGCGCCTCCCAGGCAGCCGGCGTGGCGCCCGCGCCGTCTATGGCAACCCCCATCGTTGGTGCCCAGGAAGATTACGTCTACAACAGCCTCCTGAAGGAGCGCATTATCTGGCTCGGCTCCGAGGTGCGCGACTCCAACGCTAACCTCATCTGCTCCCAGATGCTGCTGCTCTCGGCTGAAGACCCCGAGGCAGACATCTACCTGTACATCAACTCTCCCGGCGGCTCCGTGACCGCTGGTATGGCAATCTACGACACCATGCAGCTCATCCCGAACGACGTGGTGACCGTGGTGACCGGTATGGCAGCATCCATGGGTCAGTTCCTGCTCACCGCAGGCACCATCGGCAAGCGCTACGCAACCCCGAACGCCCGCATCCTCATGCACCAGCCCCTCGGTGGTATTGGCGGTACCGCATCGGATATCCGCACCCAGGCTGAGCTGATTCTGGACATGAAGAAGCGCCTGGCAGAGATCACCGCTGAGCGCACCGGCAAGAGCCTGGAAACCATCCTGAAGGATAACGACCGCGACAACTGGTTCAACGCGGAAGAAGGCCTGGAATACGGCTTCTTCGACCACATTGCCACCACCGCCGGTAAGCTGCCCGAATCGAAGAACGCATAAGGGAGATGCACATGAACTACCTGCCGAACGATATCACCACCTCGGCGCCGGCTATGCCGAGCAACCGCTACGTGCTCCCCAGCTTCGAGGAGCGCACCCCCTACGGTTACAAGCGTCAGGACCCGTACGCAAAGCTGTTCGAGGACCGCATCATCTTCCTGGGCACCCAGGTGGACGATGCATCCGCTGACGACATCATGGCTCAGCTGCTGGTGCTGGAGGCACAGGACCCCGAGCGTGACATCACCCTGTACATTAACTCGCCCGGCGGCTCCTTCACCGCAATGACCGCCATCTACGACACCATGCAGTTCATCCGCCCCGAGATTCAGACCGTGTGCCTGGGTCAGGCGGCATCCGCTGCGGCGGTTCTTCTGGCTGCCGGTACCCCCGGCAAGCGTCTGGCACTGCCGAACGCTCGCGTGCTGATTCACCAGCCCGCACTGAGCGGCCAGCAGGGCGGTCAGGCATCTGACATTGAGATTCACGCGAACGAGGTTATGCGTATGCGTGAGTGGACTGCACAGACCCTGGCACTGCACTCGGGCAAGACCTACGAGGAAGTTGACCGCTCCATTGAGCGTGACAACATTCTGACTGCGGCTGCTGCCCTGGAGTACGGCCTGGTCGATAAGGTGCTGGAGTCTCGTAAGCTGCGTAAGCCTGCGACTAACACCGCTATTTCCCACACCTAAACTTTAGTTTTGAGGAATATCCCCGAGCGTTTTTCGGGGGAGGGGCGGCATCGCTCCGTGTGCGAGCCTTCGGGCTGGTGCGCGGTGCGGTGCCGCTTCTTTTTGTGCTTTGCCGCTCCTTTTTGCGCTTGTCGGCTGGGGTGCGGCGAGGCAAGCTGATATATGGCGTTGACCTGCGCTTTTGTGTCGGGATTTACCGTCTGCGGGGCTTTACTGTCACATACCGGAGCATCAGCCCTCGCGGTTGTCATAGCCGCCGTCATAAAAGACGCGCTTCGTCATATGCCCGGTAAGTCCGTCCATTTGCGGTCCGTAATTCTGAGTTCCGGAGTGAACTCCGGTAGCCTTAGAGAAGGAGAAAATTCGAGTATTTCATACCGTTTTCTCACTCAAACCAGGGCGCCCACCACCGCCCCTCCTGAGAAATCACCGCAGGCATCAGGTCACTGACCCTTCTGCACCGATTTCACCACGCCGATCGAAAGGGAATCTCCGTGGCCACAGACGTCATTGCCCCTCCCGAACAGCCCAATGCCAGCATGCGATGCTCCTTCTGCAAGAAGACTCGCGCGCAGGTTTTCAAGATTGTGCTCGGCCCGAATGTTTCCATCTGCGACGAGTGCGTGGAGCTGTGCGAAGAGATCCTCGCTGAAGAGCGTCTGAAGGTGAAAGCACCCGCGGCTACCCCCGCGCCTCAGCTGGCCACTCCGCGCGAAATTTACAGCTACCTCAACGACTACGTTATCGGTCAGGACGCGGCGAAGCGCACCCTGGCGGTGGCGGTGTACAACCACTACAAGCGCATCCACGATATTGATAACCCGGTGCTGACCTCCCGCATTCTTTCGGCGACCGCGGGGGAGCAGGTGGAGCTGGGCAAGTCGAATATTCTGATGCTCGGCCCGACTGGCTGCGGCAAAACCTACCTGGCCTCCACCCTGGCGAAGAAGCTGGATGTGCCCTTCGCCCTGGTCGACGCAACTACCCTCACCGAGGCCGGTTACGTGGGTGACGACGTGGAAAACATCCTGTTGCGCCTCATCAACGCCGCCGACGGCGATATTGCTAAGGCTCAGCGTGGCATTATCTACATTGACGAGATCGACAAGATTGCCCGCAAGGGTGGCGAGAACCTCTCCATCACCCGCGATGTGTCCGGTGAGGGCGTGCAGCAGGCCCTGCTGAAGATAATCGAGGGTACCGTGGCGACCGTACCGCCGGAGGGCGGACGCAAGCACCCGGCACACGCGAATATTGAGATTGATACATCGAACATTCTCTTTATCGTGGCTGGTGCCTTCGACAATATTGACGACCGCATCGCAGCCCGCGTGGGTGCCGGTGGCATCGGTTTCGGCGCTGAACTGGGCGGCTCCGTGAAGAACCCGCTGGACCAGATTATGCCCGAAGACCTGGCGCACTACGGCATTATCCCCGAGCTGATTGGCCGCCTGCCGGTCATCTCGACCCTGAGCGAGCTTAACGAAGAAGAGCTGGCTCGCGTGCTGACCGAACCGAAGAACGCGCTGCTCAAGCAGTACCGTCACCTCTTCGCCCTGGACGGTGTGGAGCTCATCATCGACAACGCCGCAGTCGCGGCTATTGCCCGCCTCGCCGCCGAGCGCGGTACCGGTGCCCGCGGCCTGCGCTCCATGATGGAGCAGATTCTGCAGCCGATTATGTTCGACATCCCGGACCGCACCGACGTGGTGTCCATCGTCATTGGGGAGGACACCGTGCTCAACGGCACGGAACCCCGCTACGTGCTGCAGGCGCCCGACCCTGAAGCCGAGACCACCCGCACCGTCAAGGGGGAGGCGAAG
>CAUUAD010000015.1:0-19154 GCA_963542785.1 Rothia mucilaginosa | reverse complement strand
TACGACGTCATCCTCATCGACTGCCAGCCCTCCCTGGGTCTGCTGACCGTCAACGCACTGACCGCCTCCGAAGGCGTCATCATTCCGCTGATTTGTGAGTTCTTCGCACTGCGCGCCGTCGCACTGCTGGTCGACTCCATCGAGAAGGTTCAGGACCGCCTGAACCCCGACCTCGAAATCTCCGGCGTACTCGCCACCATGTTCGACGCGCGCACCATCCACTCCAAGGAAGTTCTGGCACGCATCGTGGACGCATTCGGCGACAAGGTCTTCGACACCGTCATCAAGCGCACCGTGAAGTTCCCGGACGCATCGGTGTCCGCTGAGCCGATTCTCAGCTACGCCTCCAGCCACCCCGGTGCGGAAGCATACCGCCAGGTGGCACGCGAACTGATCTACAAGGGCGGCGCACGCTAAAGCCCCCACACCTATACGCCCTCTGCTGAGGTGACTCTCACCCTTGAGTCACACCGGCAGAGGGCGTATAATTGTGTGGATTCTAAAGACCCCGCACACTGCTTACGTCGAAAAATAGGCGAAGCAGCAGCCGCATCTGAGACGGCACCAACACAGCCGGGGAGAATAAACCTAAGGAGAATAGGTCGTTTATGACCACGAACGTCGCTGCCGTGAGGGTACCGACACCGAACGCAGACACCGCCGCGAACGCCCGGACTGAGGGCCGTGGCCTGCAGAACCCGGAACGCGGTTTCACCCTCACCCTCAGTAATTTTGAGGGTCCCTTTGATCTTCTACTGACCCTGATTTCGCGCCGCAAACTCGACATTACCGAGGTGGCGCTCGCAGAGGTCACCGACGAGTTCCTCGCATACCTGCACGCCCTCTACGCTGAAGGCACCGAACGCGCACTCGACGAAGCCAGCGAATTTCTGGTCACCGCCGCAACCCTGCTGGAACTCAAAACCGCACGCCTGCTCCCGCAGCATCGTGAACCCCTCGAAGAGGATGTTGCACTGCTGGAGGCACGCGATCTGCTTTTCGCCCGTCTGCTGCAATACCGTGCCTACCGCGAAGTCGCCGATATTTTTGCTGAACGCTGGGCACAAGAAGCGCAGCGTTTTCCCCGTGCGGTAGCCCTCGAAGAACGATTCGCCCAGGCGCTTCCCGAGCTGGTCTTCACCGGAGGTGCCGAAGAGTTCGCCCGCATCGCCGCAGCAGCGCTGAGCCGAACCCCCAAAGATCCCGAACCGGAACCAGAAGAAATCGTTGAAGAACTCAACGAGCACCTGCACGTTCCGCTAACCACCATCGCGGCTGAAGAACACTACATTCTGCACAGCCTGCTCGATACCGCAGCGCGGGAACTGAGCTTCGCCGAACTGGTTCAAGGATCCGGCGAACTAGAAATCGCGGTGGTTCGTTTTCTCGCCCTGCTCGAGCTCTACAAAGAAGGTGCCCTGCACGTGGAACAGGACGCACCGCTCGGAGCCATTCGGGTACGTGCGAGCGCGAGCGCCGCACAGTTCGTGATCCGCGAAGAAACAGATGCTGAGGACGGGCACGAAACCAGCGAAGCACCTGAACCACCCGAAGCGAACGGATCTGAAGCTAACACGGAACAGGTAGAGGAGGAGTATGAGTAATCATGGCTCACGCTTTGACCGTGAATTCACCCCTGACGACCTTGCCATCGTGAACATGGGCTACTGGGATCCGAACGCAGACGAAGATTCGGAACAGGCTGACTCGGTGCCGGTAGAGGCGGTAGAGGCTGAAATCTCAAAGCCTGCTGAGTCGGACGCTGAACCGGCTGAGCACGAGGTAGCAGTAGCTCCTCTGGATGAGGTGACCGAAGAAGCTGAGGAGGCTGAAGCCGCTGAAACGGTAGAGGACTCCGACGGTTCCGACATTTCCGACAGCTCTGAGGAATCGCAGGAAACTGCATCCCGCGAGTCAAAGGAATCGGTAACGAAACCGGCAGCGAAATCGGCAAAGATTCCGGCGGGAGGCCCCTCCACCGCACCCAGTGTGGCGGTCGATGCCGAAGCCGAATTCTCCAAGGTCGAGGCAATCCCCGGCGGCGTCAAAAGCGCCATTGAAGCGATCCTCGCCGTTGCCGAAGCGCCCGTGAGCGTGCGTGAACTCTCCGCCGCGCTCATCGTCAGTGAACGAGCTGTTGAGCACTCGCTCGACCAGCTGTACCGCGAGTACAACGGCGAAGAAAGCGGCTACGGAGAAGACGAAAACCGGGTGGCGCCCGAACCGCGCGGATTCCAGCTGCGGAACATCGCAGGAGGCTGGAAGCTCTATGCCCGCGACGACTTCGCCCCCTGGGTGGCACGCTTCGTGACCCGTTCCAAGAGCGCGTCCCTCAGCAAGCCTGCCTACGAGACGCTCGCCGTGATTGCCTACCAGCAGCCGGTGACCAGGGCGAGGGTAGCCTCCATTCGAGGCGTAAACGCGGACGCGGCAATCCGCCAGCTGTTGCAACGGCAGCTGATTCGTGAGGCTGGTCGTGAAGCCGGAAGCGGCGCGACCCTCTACGAAACCACGGAGCTGCTGTTGGCGAAGCTCGGGTTGAACTCCCTGGAGGAGTTGCCGGCGCTTGCGCCCTTCCTGCCCGATGACACGGAAGCCGCTGTGCTTGCCGAAGGCAACGACTAAGACAACGAATCAATAAGATGAACGAGCGTTCGGGAAATGCCTGAAACGTTCGCACTATACGACAGAAAAGAGAAGAACACCATGGCATATGGAAACTCCTCCCGCGGCGGCCGCTCTACATCCGGTCGCCCCCAGAACTCCCGCGGTGGCCGTCCCGGCGCTGCTCGTCCCGGTCAGGGCGGTAAGCCCGGCGCTAAGGGCGCATCCGCACGCGGTGGTCGCCCCGGCGCACCGAAGAGCGGCGCAGGCAAGGGCGGCGCAAAGGGCTTCGGCGAGAAGAAGTTCGGTGACAAGAAGTTTGGCGAGAAGAAGTTCGGCGCAGGCCGCGCAGGTTCCGGTCGAGGCCGCGGCACCGAACTGCCCAAGCGCGAACGCCGCGCACCGGGCCGCCCCTACCGCTCCGGTGAAGCCTTCGCAAACGAGCGCGGCGAATACCGCGTCAGCAACTACGCTGGTCCGCACCGCCCCCGCCGCCCCCGCAACGCCCCGGTAGACCACTACGAGTTCTACGACCACGACGGCGTGCGCCTGCAGAAGCTGCTGGCTCAGGCCGGTGTGGCATCCCGCCGCGTCTGCGAAGAAATGATTACCGAAGGCCGCGTTACCGTTAACGGTGAAGTCGTGACCGAGCTGGGTGTGCGCGTGGACCCCTCCAAGGTGACCGTGCAGGTGGACGGCATGACTGTTCAGACCAACGACAAGCTCGTCTACATGGCATTCAACAAGCCTGCCGGCGTGGTCTCCACCATGGAAGACCCCGAAGGTCGCCCCTGCATCTCTGACTTCCTGCGTTCCTCCATGAGCGAGCGCGTGTTCCACGTGGGCCGCCTGGACGTTGAAACCGAGGGTCTGCTGCTGCTGACCAACGACGGTGAACTGGCGAACCGCCTCACCCACCCCTCCTACGAGGTGCCCAAGACCTACCTGGTGCAGGTTCCCGGCCCGATGGAGCCCGGCGTCGGCGCAGCCATGAAGAAGGGTATTCGCCTGGAAGACGGCGTGACCCGCGTGGACGAGTTCAAGCTGGTGGACTCCACCCCCGGCCACGTGCTCGTTGAGGTGACCATCCACTCCGGTAAGAACCGCATCGTGCGCCGCCTCTTCGACTCCGTCGGTTACCCGGTTGAGCGCCTGGTCCGCGTTGAGATGGGCCCGATCCGTATTGGTTCGCAGAAGCAGGGCACCGTCCGTAACCTCTCCAAGGTCGAGATCGGTCACCTGCTCGCTTCGGTGGACATGTAATAACGCTAAGGAGTTGTCATGAGCTCGCCCGCTGAGCTTTCCGCATCTGAGCTGCCCATGGACTCAACACTGACCGGGCCGGTACTCATTATCGGCTCGGGTCTGCTGGGTGCCTCCATTGGTTTGGGGTTGCGTGCGGCAGGATGCGAGGACGTGTACGTCCAAGATATTTCACCCACCGCCGAGGCTGTGGCGCAGGATATCGGTGCCGGTATAAGCTTCTCCACCCTGTCGGAGCAGGAGCGCGCCGCGTTCGCCCCGCAGCTGGTGGTGGTGGCTGCGCCTCCGGATAGTGCCGGTACCGTGTGCGCTCGCGCGTTGAACACCTATGCGCCTCGACCGGAAGCGGGCTACCCCGGCGCCGTGGTGACGGATGTTGCCTCGGTGAAGGTGCAGCCGCTGGCTGATGTGCTTGCCTCGGGTGCGGATGCGTCCCGTTACGTGGGTTCGCATCCGATGGCTGGGCGTGAGAAGTCGGGCCCGGTGGCTGCTCGCGGTGAGCTGTTCCAGGCGCGTCCGTGGATTATTTGCGAGCATGATTCGGTTCGCCCCGAGTGTGTGCGTCTGGTGCGTTCTGTGGCGGTTGAGCTGGGCGCGATTGTGACTTCTTTGAGCGTTGAGGAGCATGATCAGACGGTTGCTCTGATCTCTCATGTGCCGCAGGCGATGAGTTCGCTGCTGGCCTCGCGTCTGCAGGACACTCCGCTGTATGCGCTGTCCCTGGCGGGTCAGGGTTTGCGCGATACGGTGCGTATTGCGGCTTCGGACCCGACGCTGTGGGTGCAGATTTTTGCGGCGAACGCTGACCCGATTGTGCAGACCCTCTACGGGGTGCGTGATGACCTGAACCGCCTCATCGCGACGCTGGAGAACCCGACGGCATCCGGCGCTCGCCTGGATTTGGCGCAGCTGATGAGTGAGGGTAACGCGGGCGTTAGCCGTATTCCGGGTAAGCACGGTACCGCCCCCGCCGCGTTTGCAAAGATGACGGTGCTGGTGGACGACACCCCCGGCACACTGGCTCGTTTGCTTGCCGAGATTGGTGAGCTGGGCGCGAACCTTGAGGATTTGCGTCTGGAGCACTCTACGGGTGCCCCGGTGGGTATGGCTGAAATCTCGGTCAATCCGTCTATTCATGAGGCGCTGGTCCGCGATTTGTCGGCTCGCGGTTGGCGTGTTGTGAAGTAGAGTTAAAGCTGTATTTTCCGGCATAAAGTTTGAGACGAATTTTAAGGAGTGCTGATGCACGAGAACCCTAAACTGACGATTGCTATTGACGGTCCTTCCGGTTCCGGTAAGTCGTCTGTGTCTAAGGAAGTTGCACGCCACTTTGGCCTGGCGTACCTGGACACCGGTGCAATGTACCGTGCCGCAACCTACCGTGTGCTGGAACTTGGCATTGACCTGAACGACGCTGAGGCGATCGCGAAGGCTGTCGAGGAGATGCCTCTGGTGTTCGGTACGAACATTAAGGAAGAAGAGATTCTGATGGGCTCGACCGATATCCGTGAGGAGATTCGTAGCGAGCGCATTTCTTCGGCTGTTTCTGCTGTGGCTTCGGTGCCGGCGGTTCGTGAGCACCTGATTGGCCTGCAGCGTTGGATGATTAACCACGCTATTAACGGCATGGTCGCTGAGGGTCGCGACATCACCACCGTGGTTGCTCCCGACGCTGATGCGCGCATCCTGCTGACTGCTTCTGAAGAGGTGCGCATGGCGCGCCGCGGCCTGGAGAACGCGGAGAAGTCCGGCGCTTCGGGTGACTTGAGCAAGCAGATCGCTGAGCGTGATGCGAAGGATTCGAAGGTCAATAACTTTATGGAAGCTGCCGAGGGCGTGACCCTGGTGGACAGCTCGGATCTTGATTTTAATGCGACGGTCTCTGCAGTGATTAACGCTGTGAATGACCAGTTGAAGGCGAAGCGCGCGGGCTAGGCCCCGCCGAAACGCTGGGGGAGTGGCGCATCTGCTCCCGAGAAGACGTTGAGCCGCGCTCGCGTGCTGACCTTTGGGTTGGGCGTGGGGCGGGTAGAGAAAGGAATGCGCATGGCTGAGGACGCTATCCGCGACGATTACGAAGATAAGTACCTGGGCGGTGGCGAGGACGACGTTATCGAGCGCCTCGCTGAGATTGATGATGAGACCGCTGACCAGCGTGCTCAGGCTCTTCTTGAGGGTCTTGAGGACTACGACCTGGATGAAGAGGACCGCGCCCTGCTGGGTGCTTGGGGCTTCGACATTGAGGAAGAGGAAGAGCAGCTCGCTGATCCGGTAGTGGCGATTGTTGGCCGCCCGAACGTGGGTAAGTCGACCATCATCAACCGTATTCTGGGCCGCCGTGAAGCGGTGGTTGAGGATAAGCCGGGTGTGACTCGTGACCGCGTGTCCTATAAGGCTGAGTGGCTGGGTAAGAGCTTCACCCTGGTTGATACCGGTGGTTGGGAGTCTGACGCTCGCGGTATTGATGCTCAGGTTGCTGAGCAGGCTGAGATTGCTGTGGAGCAGGCCGATGTTGTGGTCCTGGTGGTTGACGCTCGCGTGGGTGTGACCGCTTCGGACGAGCAGATTGTGCGTATGCTGCGCCGCGTGAAGAAGCCGATCATTCTGATTGCTAACAAGATTGATGACGCTCACCTGGAGCCGGAGATTTATAACCTCTGGTCGCTGGGTATGGGTCAGCCGTTCCCGGTGTCGGGTCTGCACGGTCGTGGCCTGGCGGATGCTCTGGACGAGATCCTTGAGGTCATGCCGGAGCACTCGCAGTTTGCTCAGCCGGAGGCGCTGGGTGGCCCGCGTCGTGTGGCTCTGGTGGGTCGCCCGAATGTGGGTAAGTCGTCGCTGCTGAATAAGCTGGCTGGTTCTGAGCGTGCCGTGGTGAACGACCTGGCTGGTACGACTCGTGACCCGATTGACGAGATTATTGAGCTGGGCGGCTACCCTTGGCGTTTTGTGGATACCGCGGGTATTCGCCGTCGCCAGCACATGGCTAAGGGTGCGGAGTTCTACTCTTCGCTGCGTACCCAGACTGCTCTGGAGCGTTCTGAGGTTGCCGTGGTGCTGCTGGATGTTTCCGAGCCGATTTCTGAGCAGGACGTGCGCATCGTGCAGACCGTGATTGATTCGGGTCGTGCGATGGTCCTGGCATTCAATAAGTGGGATACCCTCGATGAGGATCGCCGCTACATGCTTGAGCGCGAGATTGAGCGCGACCTGGCGCACGTGCAGTGGGCGCCTCGCGTGAACATTTCGGCGAAGACCGGCTGGCACAAGGACAAGCTGGTGCCCGCCCTGGAGCACTCGCTGGAGTCGTGGGATTCGCGTATTCCGACCGGTCGCCTGAACGCGTTTCTGGGCGAGATTGTTGCTGCGCATCCGCACCCGCTGCGTGGTGGTAAGCAGCCGCGTATTCTCTTCGGTACTCAGGTGTCTTCGCGTCCGCCGAAGTTCGTGCTCTTTACTACCGGTTTCTTGGATCCGGGTTACCGTCGCTTCATTATGCGTCGTCTGCGTGAGACTTTTGATTTCACGGGTACTCCGATTGAGATTTCGATGCGTGTGCGTGAGCGTCGTTCCTTGGGTGAGCGTCAGAGCGCGAAGGCTAAGAAGGGTAAGGGTGGCCGCCGCTAGTAGCGGGGTGTGTCTGCTTGATGCCGTGTTGCTGGGCTGACCCCTTGCTAGATTTGGCCCCCGCGTACCGGATTCTGTGCGGAAAATCTGTATGGAAATCTGCGAGGAAAAGATTTTTAAGATTTTTTCTAAAAATAGGGATTCTGGCTTGCGCGGGGGTTAAAAGCCCGGTATAGTTATTCGAGTGTTCAGGGGAAACCTTGAAAACAATATCGTGAATAACGAATCGGGTTGTGGCGCAGCTTGGTAGCGCACTTGACTGGGGGTCAAGGGGTCGCAGGTTCAAATCCTGTCAACCCGACAGATAAAGCTCCGGAAGGTTTTTCCTTCCGGAGCTTTTTTGTCTGCCGTTTAGTGGTTTTTGTTTTGCTTGCTTGGACGGGGAAATACGGGAGTCGGCGCCAAAAACACGGCTGGAAGCACCGAAGTGCGCTCTCTTCCTTGGGATGGCGGGGGAGGGGCCGGCATTGCACCTGTAAAGCGGTGGGGCTTTAGGTTAGGTTGCAATTATGAGCTTCGATCTAAATGTTGGAATATGCCCGATTTTGTGGGTGTTCAGTGGTACATTGGGTACACAAGGAATCGCGTTTTAGCGGTCAGAAATTTTAGCTTTGGCACTGAATTTCCCTTGACAAATCAAGGAATATTTAGGTTTCTGTGACTAAAACACGACTTCATACACACTGAATTTCATAGCCGCAAAACCAACACGAACCCAAGTGAAGGCAAATATCCCGGTGGGATAGCCTCCCCAACGCACAAGACGACAGGGAGCCAGGCCTTATGCACACGGCACACACACCGCCACGCGCACCATTGGGTAGGCTTTACGGCACAACTCGATCCCGCCCCTCCGGGCGTGGAAAGGAACGCAATACACTATGTGGCAGCAAGTCTACGACCCGCTGAACTCGAGCGCACTCTCCGCACTCGTGGCAGCAGTCCCGATTATTTTCTTCCTTCTGGGCCTCACCGTCCTGAAGCTCAGCGGTATTAAATCTGCCGTTATCTCCCTCGTCATTGCACTGGTCATCGGTTGCGCTATCTTCGGTATGCCCATCACTGCCGGTGCAGGCTCCATCCTCTACGGCTTCCTCTCGGGCATGTGGCCCATCGGCTGGATCGTGCTCATGGCAGTGTGGCTCTACCGCATTTCTGTGCGTTCCGGCGGCTTCGAAATTGTTCGCTCCTCCATCTCCTCCATCTCTACCGACCAGCGCATCCAGATGCTGTTGATCGCATTCTGCTTCGGCGGCTTCCTTGAAGGCGCTGCAGGCTTCGGTATCCCGATTGCTATCTGTGCTGCACTGCTCGTGTCCCTGGGCTTCAACCCGCTCAAGGCCGCAATGTTCGCACTGATTGCTAACGTGAGCTCCGGTGCATACGGCGCTATCGGTATCCCCGTGACCACCGCAGCAACCCGCGGCGGCGTGGACCTGCATGCACTGTCCATCGAAATGGTCCTGGTTATCCAGATCATGGCGGCTCTCATCCCCGTACTGCTTGTTGCTATTCAGGACGGTCTGCGCGGTATCCGCGAAGTCGGTCTGGTAGCACTGATTGTTGGTCTGATTTACTCTGGCGGCCAGTCTGTCCTGCTCGCAGGCCTCGGTAACCCCGAGCTCGTCGACATCATCCCGCCGCTGCTGGCTCTGATTGCTCTGGCACTCATCATGCAGAAGTGGCAGCCCAAGAACATCTTCCGTGAGCCCACCGCTCCCTCCCTGGAAGAGGTTGAGGCTCAGCAGAGCGTCAAGCACACCGGTGGCGAAATCCTCAAGGCATGGAGCCCCTTCGTCTACCTGTCCGTCGTGATTCTGCTCTGGTCCACCGCGATGAAGCCGCTCTTTGCTAAGGGGGGTCTGCTGGCCTTCAGTAACATCACCTTCCCCGTTCCGTGGTTGCACCAGACCATCCAGCAGACCGCACCGATCGTTGCAACCCCCAAGGCAATTGACGTGACCTACACCTGGAACATCATTGGTGCTTCCGGTACCGCAATTCTGGTGGCTGCAATCATCACCATCCTGACCTCCTCCATCAGCTGGGGTGAGGCTATCGAGGAACTCGGTGCAACCTGGAAGCAGCTGCAGACCCCGATCATCATGATCTGCCTGGTCATGTCCGTTGCTAACGTCATGAACTACGCGGGTATGATTACCTCCATCGCACTGGCTGTTGCCGCTGTGGGCGCAATCTTCCCGCTGCTGTCCCCGATCATCGGTTGGATCGGCGTGTTCGTGACCGGCTCTGTGGTGAACAGCAACATCCTCTTCGCTGGCCTGCAGGCTACCACCGCACATCAGATTGGTGTCAGCCAGACCCTGCTGATTGCATCTAACACCGCCGGTGGTGTGATGGCGAAGATTGTTTCCCCGCAGTCCATTGCAATTGCTGCTGCTGCTGTGAACAGCTCCGGCGAGGAATCCAAGATTACCTCCATGGCAATCAAGTACAGCGCAATCCTGCTGGCTATCACCTGTGTTTGGAGTTACGTTCTGTCCCTGGTTGTTTCCTAAACAGCGTGAAGCTCCGATGCGTGTAACCTGCCTTCCCTGAAAGGTGAGGTACCGCGACACGGTTTAGCGAAAGCCCCCTTCTACTTCGGTAGGAGGGGGCTTTTGCATTTCTGTGTTTGTGCGCTGGGGAGGATATTTGGGGCTAAGGAGCGCAATTATGCACATAAGTTTCATTTGTGCACACTTAAGGTCACCCTATCCTGAAGTCTCGAGGAAGACCTGTTAGCTTAGACAGATAAAGTCAAGAGCACCTAGTGAGAGGGAAAGAGTCCTGCTCACCACCGCCGCGCCACGGTATATGGCCACGGTATATTGCCTCGGCATATCGCCACGTCAAGTAACCAAACGCCCGGCAGCTCAAGACCATCGCGCTTCACCGATGGACCCGTCCACGACGTATGGACGGGCCCATCGGTTTTTATGCGGCCTAACGCCTCCATACAGCACAGGCGCCGTACCGGAAGAAGCGACCGCTAATACACACAGACCGAAAGGAACACCCCGCCCCATGTGGCAGCAAACCTACGACCCGCTAAACGCACCGGTGCTCTCCGCGCTGGTTGCCGCAGTGCCCATCATCCTCTTCCTGCTGGGCCTGACCGTCCTGAAACTCAGCGGCCTCAAATCAGCACTGCTGACCCTCGGCACCACCCTCATCATCGGTTGTGCCGTCTTCGGCCTGCCCATCACCGCAGGTGCCGGTTCCATCCTCTCCGGCTTCCTCTCGGGCGCATGGCCCATCGGCTGGATCGTGCTCATGGCGGTGTGGCTCTACCGCATCGCCGTACGCGCCGGTAACTTCGACATCGTGCGCTCCTCCGTCTCCTCCATCTCGAACGACCAGCGCATCCAGGTGCTACTGATTGCCTTCTGCTTCGGCGGCTTCATCGAAGGCGCGGCAGGCTTCGGCATCCCGATCGCTATCTCTGCTGCACTGCTGGTATCCCTAGGTTTCAACCCCCTCAAAGCATCCATGCTGGCACTAGTAGCTAACGCCGCATCCGGTGCATACGGTGCTATCGGTATCCCCGTGGCCACCGCAGCTAAGGTCGGCGGCCTGGACACCGCGCACCTGTCCGCAGGCATGGTTCCGGTACTGCAGATCTTCGTCGCCTTCGTGCCGCTGCTGATGGTCGCAATCCAGGACGGTATGCGCGGCATCCGCGAAGTCGGCCTGGTCGCACTCATGACCGGCATCATCTTCTCCGGCGGTCAGGCAGCTATCCTGATGCTGCTCGGCTCGCCCGAACTGGTCGACATCATCCCGCCGCTGCTGTCCCTGGTAGCACTGGCGCTCGTGATGCAGAAGTGGCAGCCCAAGCACATTTACCGTGAGCCCACCGCACCCAGCCTCGAAGAAGCCCAGGCTCAGCAGAACGTGAAGCACACCGGCGCTGAGATTGTTAAGGCGTGGAGCCCCTTCATCTTCCTCTCCGCAACCATCCTGCTCTGGTCCACTGCCCTGAAGCCGATTTTCGCAACCACCGGCCCGCTCGGTGCTGCAATCCTGGCGTTCCCCATCCCCGGCATTCACGAAGCCATCACCACCGGTGCCGGCAAGACCGTGACCGCGATGTTCTCCTGGAACACCCTGGGCGCATCCGGCACCGCAATTCTGGTAGCGGCACTCATCACCATCCTGACCTCCTCCATCAGCTGGGGCGAAGCCTTCGAAGAACTCGGCGGTACCTGGAACCAGCTGAAGATGCCGATCCTCATGATCTGCCTGGTCATGTCCGTCGCAAACGTCATGAACTATGCCGGTATGACCACCTCCATCGCTCTGGCGCTCGCGGCAGCCGGCCCGGTCTTCCCTCTGCTGTCCCCGATCATCGGTTGGATTGGCGTGTTCGTGACCGGCTCCGTGACCAACGCTAACGTACTCTTCGCGGGCCTGCAGTCCACCACCGCAGCCCAGATCGCTGTTGACCCGACCCTGCTCGTGGCCGCAAACACCGCCGGTGGCGTGATGGGTAAGATTGTCTCCCCGCAGTCCATCGCGATTGCGGCGGCGGCTGTGAACAGCGCAGGCGAGGAATCGAAGATTACCTCCATGTCCATCAAGTACAGTGCTATTCTGCTGGGCCTGGTCTGCGTCTGGTCCTTCGCTCTGTCGCTCATGGCTGGCTAAAGCCATTCCTGAGGCTCATACCGGGGCAGATAGCAACAAGAGCTGAACCCCTGATGATTCTGAGGTAAAGCCCTCTTCTCGACCTGTGCGGTCGGGGAGGGGGCTTTGTCTTACCTGCCGCCGTATAAGTTTGGCTCGGGCAGTAGAAAGGGACTGAGCGGAGAAAATAACTACCGACAAGGACTAAATCGTAATGACTCTTAACTAGCGTTTCACACTGTAAAAGCACCCAGTACCTAGCAAAGGACCCACCTGCCGCAGTGATACAGTTCTCAGTGGGCATTGGCGCCGTAGGCGAGAGCACGAGCTAAGGAACTTTTAGCTTCGAGGCCTCCAACGAGAGAACCAACGCCCCGCATCGTGGAAATATCCTTCCCCGCGCCCCCTGCCTTCAGCCAAGGCTACAACACAGACACATGATGTTGCTACGCCTTTCACGTTCAGGGACCCTCAGCGGTAGAGGCGTCGTGAGGCTACGCCTCGTGCTACCCCATAAGGGCAGGCGGACGCACCCTACAGCGGCATCCAAACCGCTGTAGGTACACCCTGCGGCGAGGAAGGACATACCACTCTCATGTGGTCGCAGACCTACGATCCCCTCAACTCCCCGGTGCTCTCTGCACTCGTAGCGGCATCCCCCATTATTCTTTTTCTACTCTGCCTCACGGTTTTCAAACTCAGCGGCATCAAATCAGCGCTGATCACCCTAGCCCTGACCCTGTGCATCGCACTCGGAGTCTTCCACCTGCCCTGGACAGCAGCCGCAGGTTCTATTTTCTACGGATTCCTCTCAGCGCTATGGCCTATTGCATGGATCGTGCTCATGGCAGTGTGGCTCTACCGCATCGCGGTGCGCAGCGGAAAATTCGCCATCGTGAGGTCCTCCGTCTCCTCAATCTCAGCGGACCAGCGCATCCAGGTGCTACTCATCGCCCTCTGCTTTGCCGGGTTTATTGAGGGCGCGGCGGGCTTCGGCATCCCGATTGCTATTTCTGTAGCGCTACTGGTTGCCCTGGGTTTCAACCCGCTCAAAGCCGCTATGCTCTCCCTGGTCGCTAACGCCACCGTGGGCGCCTACGGTGCGGTCGGTATTCCTGTGACCACCGGTGCCGCTATCGGTAACGTAGACCTGGGGCACCTATCCAACCAGATGGTTTGGGTCCTGCAGATTTTTGCGGCCCTCGTACCCGTGCTCGTGGTCGCTATTCAGGACGGTCTGCGCGGCATTCGTGAGGTAGGCTTAGTAGCGCTCGCAACCGGTATCGTGATTTCTGGCTTGCAGAGCATCATGCTGTGGGTCCTGCAGGACCCCGAGCTCATCGGCATTTTGCCGCCCCTTGTCGGCCTGGTGTTCCTGGCAGTCGTGATGCGTTTCTGGCAGCCCAAGAACATCTATCGCGAGCCTACCGCACCGACTCTGGAAGAGCTCTCCGCGCAGGACGAACTGACGTACACCCTGCGCGAAGTTGCGAGCGCCTGGAGCCCCTTCATCTTCCTTTCCATCACCATCCTGCTCTGGTCCACCGTGCTGCGCCCCGTCTTTGACCATAACGGAGCCCTGGGTTTTGCAAACCTGAGCTTCCACGTGCCCGGTATCCACCATCAGATTGGCGACGGTGAAGGTCTCGCTATCCACGCGGTCTTCAACTGGAACATCCTGGGTGCGGCGGGTACCGCCATTTTGGTGGCGGCTCTGCTCTCTGCGTTCACCTCGAAAATTACCGTCCGTGAGACTCTACAGGAGCTTAACGGCGCATGGCAGCAGTTGAAGAAGCCCATCTACATGATTTGCCTGGTCATGTCCGTAGCAAACCTCATGAACTACGCGGGCATGACCTCCTCCATCGCTCTGGCGGTAGCTACCGCGGGTGCACTCTTCCCGCTCTTCTCGCCCATAATCGGCTGGGTTGGCGTGTTCGTGACCGGTTCGGTGACCAACAATAACGTGCTCTTCGCCGGTCTGCAGGCAAGCACCGCGCATCAGATTGGTGTAGACCCCGCCATGCTGGTTGCAGCCAATACCTCCGGTGGTGTGATGGGTAAGATTGTGTCCCCGCAGTCGATTGCGGTGGCGGTTGCTGCCGTGAACGAGGCAGGGCAGGAGTCGAAGGTTACCTCTATAACCATCAAGTACAGTCTCTTCCTGCTGGTACTGCTGTGCATTTGGACGTACCTGCTCACGCTCATCGTGCACTAGGCTTTTTAAGCGACTTTTCCTGTCTTCGAGGAAGAACCGGAGAGATACGCAGAACGCTCGTTGCGAGGTCATGTCGCGGCGGGCGTTCGCCGTATCTGAGGTACCCAATGTCATACGATGCGGATAATCCACCCGGCAGGAGTAGAATTAGTGTTTGTGCCCACACACCGGAGACGTGCACAGGAGAGGCTGCCCGGCTGTTATCTGTGCGTTACTCGCTCGCCCGCTGCGTGAGACACACGGCTAACAGATGACCTACTACTCAAGGAGAAACAATGCAGGCACTCGCAACGGTCACCACCGTTTTTGCCTTCGTAGCAATCGCTATTCACGTGTACATCTGGATTATCGAATCCTTCCTCTGGACTAAGCCCAAGGGCCGCGAAACCTTCGGAATGACCGAAGAATTCGCCGAGTCTACCAAGGAGATGGCGGCAAACCAGGGCCTGTACAACCTGATGCTCGCCTGGATCGCCGCAACCGGTTTGCTCGCTTTCTGGTTCGGTTCCCCGCAGGTGGGTGTGGCACTCATGTTCGCAGGCCTGGGCTCCATGGCGATTGCCGGTGTCTACCTGTTCCTCACCTCCCCGGATAAGCGCAAGCCGGCACTGATTCAGCTGACCCCGCCGCTGCTGTCTTTGATCTTCCTCTTCGTGATGATCTAACCCTGTGACGACCTAATTCAGAGCGGAACATCTCAACGTATAGAAGCCGCGTGCATACTTCTATGAAGTGGCGCGCGGCTTTTCTGTGCCCTTAGACGCGAGCACGCCGAGTGAGGGGAGCTTAGGGCGAGGGAGCTTAGGCAAAGAGCCCCGAACAGCCTCGCCGATGCGAACCCACCAGGTGAGCGTCGACCATACCGACCGCACACATAAGCGCATAGGCGGTCACCGGACCCAAGAACACACCTCCTAGTGCCTTAAAAGATTTGGCAAGAAGCGCGGACTCGGGCGTATCAGTCGGAATATCCTCCAGGGTATGCGGTGCGATAGTCTCGCGCGGCGCGAAGGACCACAGCCACGCCGGCAGCCCGCCCGGTACACGCGTGCCGTCGGATAGGGTGCGCTCGCGCATCCGGTCCAGATCTTCATCGCTGAGCGTACGAACTCGACGACGGCGGGCATTCGGCGCCTCAACGCTATCCCTATTGGTCAGGGTAGAAGAGGATGCGATAAGGGGAAGATGAACATCCTCCGCGGAGGCGTCACGCGGCGTGGTGGCAAGCTCACGCATCCGAAGGGTCAGCCGTGCATTGGAGATGACCGCGCGAATCTTCCGCTCGTTACGGATAATCTCTTCGTCCTGGAGGAGTCGCGCAACATCCTGGTCGGTGAACGCGGCCACGCGTTCGGGATCGAACCCCTCGAAAGCGCGACGAAATGCCTCACGGCGGGCAAGAATCGTGCGCCAGGAGAGGCCCACCTGAAAAGCTTCGAGGCTCAGGGCTTCGAAGAGTCCCCGCTCATCGGTGACGGGCATACCCCATTCGGTGTCGTAGTAGTCGCGCAGAAGCTTATCGGTCACCCACATGGGGTAGCTCGGGGTGTTTTCGAGGGGGTTGGCGGGAATAGTAGGTTGCGAGGTCACGGTTTCTCCTCTCTGAGATTGCTGCGCTCATCCGAGTATTTCGGAAGCATGTTCTACTTAAACAGTAGCTCTAGCGTGAGTAAATCGCAAGTATATTCGATTATGTGTCGTGGTGCAGAGCAACGAAACCGAAAACAGGTACGACAAAGGGCGGAGCCCGCATCCGATGCACGCTCCGCCCTCTGATAAGTCTCAAACACCGCCGGGCGACATCGCTAGAAGAGCCGCGCCTCCCGCACCTCTTCCGGCTCCTCCAAATCGAGGAGAAACTGCTTACGCTCAACACCGCCAGCGTAGCCAGTCAAACTACCATCAGCACCAATAACGCGGTGACACGGAATCATAATAGAAACCTTATTGCGGCCGACCGCCTGACCCACAGCCTGCGCCGGAGCACCGGGGCCAACCGCACGCGAAATCTCACCGTAAGTGGTGGTGTACCCGGCAGGAACAGTCTTCAGATGCTCCCACACAATCAGCTGAAAATCGGTGCCTTCAGGATCTAACGGCAACGTAAAAGAAGTGCGCTTGCGCTCAAAATACTCGGAGAGCTCTGCCTCAGCACGCGACAGCAGTCGCGCCGCAGCATACTCACCGGCTGGCTCTTCACCATCTGCAACGCCGTGCTCGCGCAGATAGGCGTCAGGATTCTCAATCAGTCCACCAAGCTCATGGGGGAGTGGGAAGTGTGCCTGATCCTCGTACCAGATGCCCACAATCGCATCCGCACGGGCGGCAAGGTAGAGCACGCCGACGGGGCTCGAATAGCGAGTGTACCAGCGCGCGAGCGCTTCCGGCGGCTGCGGCGAATCGGTCGCTTTGGTCATGCTCTTCCTCGTTGGCTCGTGGGCGTGTACTGCAGATGGTATTAGAGATAAACCCTTTCAACCATCATAGGGGAGGGGCGCCTCCGTACCGTACCCCGTAGCGGGTTTTGTCTATAACTGACCGTTATGTATGAGATGGATGCACCGCCGTTAAACATTTCAGGATGCCCCGTCAATTTTGCCTGAACCTGAAGAGCTGGCATTCTGTGAAGTACACACCGATACACCGCAATTCAATACTCCGGCTTCTCCACCCCGCAGCGGGTAGGGGATGGCCTGTGTTTCTCGTACCCCAACGATGGGTTCAACGATGACTGAAATTGCAAGGAGAAACATGGAAGATCTGAAAGACATCCGCCGGCAACTCAAAGAAAACCCGGAGAGCCGAGAGCTTAATAACCGTTACGCGCAGGCGTGCCTCGACATCGCGAAAGATTATACCGTTACGTCCCAGGGACATATCTTTATTTGCTCGCCCTCAGATTTAGAAGCCGTACGGTACGTCATGGCCAAGATCCCTAACGATTCGCTTCTAGACGGCGAAACCTTAGAGGAATACAAACGCCTGGAGAGAGCCGTTACCCAGGCTCGTATAAATAGAGGTAAACCCGGTAGCAAGATGGGCATTTACTATGCCCTCATCCTTTTTATAGTGATGCCTTCCATGGCGGCACCAGTCCTTCTGCTATGGGAACTCACCGTGCTTGGCTCAGACCACACCCGGGACCCGAGAGCCCTCATTTACCTGATTCCTGTCGCTCTCATTACCGCTGCGCTCCTCTGGGTTGGGTGGCTTGTTGAACGAATCCCCGGCTGGAAATATAACGCTCTGATCGTTCAAGAGAACAAGAAGATAGAACTAGCCAGAGCCGAAGCCGCAGCGCGTCAAAGTACTGACCCGACCGCTGAGAAATAATCTTGAGTGCAGGGCCGGACTCTGAACCGTGATCTTAAAGTAAATGTCCGCCTCACCGGTATTGGTGAGGCGGCACATTTTGCTGTGTAGGGGATGAAGAGCTCGCTACTTAGCGGCTACCATGTCAGAATTACGCTCCATCAGAATTACGCGTTGTCAGCGTTGCCCTCGGTGTGGTGCAGATGCGGCAGGTGAGTCGAGTGCAGGTCGTGACCGAGCACATCGTGCGCGTCCGGGTCCTCGTTCGGGAGCACGTGCGAGTACTTGGAGTAGTAGCGGTACAGTGCGTAGGTGCCAATCACCGTCAGCACGATAGCAACGCCCAGAGCCCACGGCACAGCGGCGGCAGAATACATAACGGAGAAGAGCACCAACAGCCAGGAGAGAGCAGCTGCAAGAACCGAAACGTTCATAGCAATAATTGCAAGCTTGCGGCGACGGACATCAACCATAATCGGTGCGGGGAAACCCGCTCCCTCCTTCCAACGGAGCCTCTCTCCGTTCTCACGACCACCGGAAGGTGCCAGATGCATAACCAACCGCCATCTTCGGCGACCAGAATAGAATCAATAAGCTTATATATCTATGATACGGCGCTTGAAGTAGACATCAAAGGCAAACAAACGCTGTTAGACCAACCCCACACAACATACGAACGGGTATCTCAACAAGGGGCATAAAACGAGTGATTTTTACGGTGAGAACTGCAATAAGAGAAGCGATTCCCCACTTGTCGTTAACGCAGAGAAGCCTGTAACAAGAGCTAAAAGTCCGTCCGCCGCGGTACGTGAAGCACCGCGGCGGACGGGAATGTAAATAAAGTATCAGCGCGAACCGTCGACTCCTGTCAGGACAGCGCATGAATATGTCGCGTACGCGTCCTGTGCGGTATTGACACCTCACGAACAACACCGCGCCAGGTTATCGGCGGAAGATACCGAATTTACAAAAACCAACGGTACCCCAGCACTAATTTTTGTAGAAATTACGCCGCAATAAACGCTGAATTGAGCGTCATAAAACAGCGAAAAGCCCCGGCTGTCTCAACCCCATAGCGGGGGAGAAGCAGCCGGGGCTTCGTTAGTACGCGGGCCGTGCCATCAGGCAACGGGGTCTGCGATTAGGCGGTCGGAACGTCCTCGTCAACCCACTCGAGGGTGCGGGAGACAGCCTTCTTCCACAGGCGGTACTGGCGGTCAACCTCTGCGGGCTCCATGGAGGGCAACCAGCGCTTGTCTTCAGCCCAGTTGTCCACAACGTCCTGCTCGCCGCTCCAGAAACCAACAGCGATACCTGCAGCGTATGCTGCGCCCAGAGCGGTGGTCTCAACAACCTTCGGGCGGATCACGGGAACGCCGAGGATGTCAGCCTGGAACTGCATGAGGAACTCGTTAGCGGTCATGCCGCCGTCCACGCGCAGCTCGGAGAGCTCAACACCGGAGTCAGCGTTCATTGCGTCCAGAACCTCGCGGGTCTGGAA
>CAUUAD010000014.1:0-20561 GCA_963542785.1 Rothia mucilaginosa | reverse complement strand
CCTGCCTCGCGAATCTCCTGGATGAGCTTGGCGTGGCGGGGGCGGTCCAGCACGCAGACGGTCAGCTCGCTGACCTTCTTGCCCTTTGCCTTGGCGACGAGGTGCAGGTTCTGCTTGACGGGCAGGCGCAGGTCGACGAATTCGGCGGCCTCGGGGCCGGTGACCAGCTTCTCCATGTAGAAGACTGCGGAGGGGTCGAACATGGTGCCGCCGTCTGCTACAGCAATCACGGACAGGGCGTTGTCCATACCGAGTGCGGTCAGGCGGGTGCCGTCGATGGGGTCCACTGCCACGTCGAGGGAGGGGCCGGAGCCGTCGCCGACGTTCTCACCGTTGTACAGCATGGGGGCCTGGTCCTTTTCGCCTTCACCGATGACGACGGTGCCGTTGAAGCTGACGGTGGAGAGGCGGTAACGCATTGCGTCTACGGCTGCACCATCTGCGAGGTTCTTTTCGCCTGCGCCAACCCAGGGGCCTGCAGCAATTGCTGCTGCTTCGGTCGCGCGGACCAGTTCCATTGCGAGGTTGCGATCGCCGTGATTGTTGTTCGTAGTCATAGACTCACCTTCGAGATTTCTGAATACACTGTCGGCTGGCTGGTTCTTTCCAGCACGAAGTCGCCGACGCAGTAGTGCTCCTTTCAGGATAGCGCGCGGGCGCTTCGTTTTTCTTGTTCTGAACGAGTTTGCGTGCGTGTTGACTTTAAGGTGAGCAGATGCGGCACATTGGTGAGGGCTGCGTCTCTCTTCACATTGTTTTTGCGTCTTTGGGCGCCAAGATTTGGGGTTGTGAAGGCGCGCCATACTAGCTATTTTTCGCATATTTAAGGCATATTTGAGGTAGGTTCTTTTCACCGGGAGACCCCCGGCGAGAAACTCAGCTTCAGCGCGAGCGTCTGAAGCCCCCGCATACCCGTTCGCAGATTCGCTGTCTCTGGCGACACGCGTTATCTGTACCTGTCCGCTAAGGAGCATCACATGGCTGGCATTCAACCGACCCCCGCAGAGGCGTGGAAGCGTCTGAAGGACGGTAACCGCCGTTTTGTTGAGGGCAGCAACGAGCACCCCAACCAGGACACGATTCGCCGTACCGACCTGGCATCGGGTCAGTTCCCGTTCGCCTCGATTTTCGGTTGCGGTGACTCTCGCCTCGCGGCAGAGATTATTTTTGATCTGGGCCTGGGCGACGCGTTCGTGGTGCGTACCGCCGGCCACGTCCTGGAGAATGCCGCGCTCGGTTCGTTGGAGTACGCGGTTGATGAGTTTGAGACCCCCATTGTGATGGTTCTCGGTCACGACTCCTGCGGTGCTGTGACTGCGGCCAGCAAGTCCTTGGAGTCCGGTGAGATGCCGCACGGCTTCATCCGTAACCTGGTGCAGCACATCCTGCCTTCGGTGATGTCCCCGAAGCTGCCGGAGAACCCGGTCGTTAACGACATGGTGCGTGAGCACACCCGCCAGACCGCCATCCGCATTATTGAGCAGTCCCACATCATTTCGGATGCGGTGGTTGAGGGTAAGGTCGCCGTGATTGGTGTCTTCTACCACCTGAAGGAGGGTAAGGCGGAGCTGGTGTTCAGTTCGCAGGACCTGACCCTGCCGGAGGAAAAGAACAATGGTCAGAACCCGCCGACCCAGACGCTTCCGGTGGTCGTGAAGACTCCCCCGCGCGTTGTGGTTGCCGAGAACCTGGACTAGATTTCCTCTTCTCTGCTCGTTACGAGCCTTAGAGCGAGAACCCACATACTCACACTTAAGAACAGATTTTTCTATGGGATACCCCCGCCACGGTAGCGTGTTCGCACATCTGCCGGGGCGGGGTTTTTCTGCGCCTTCTCACGCCGCAAAATTTATGAGCGTTTTTCCTCGTTTGACACCTTTTCGAGGCGACGTAAGCCACTTTGAACGCCTATCCTAGAGGTATGGCTGAAAACATTGAATACCGCATTGAACATGACACCATGGGCGAAGTTCGCGTTCCGGCTGATGCACTTTACCGTGCACAGACCCAGCGCGCAGTCGAGAACTTCCCGATTTCGGGTCAGACCCTCGAATCCGCCCATATTCGTGCGCTTGCCCTCGTGAAGAAGGCAGCCGCGACCGCCAATGAGGAACTCAAGGTGCTCGACGCTGAGCGCGCCCAGGCTATCCGCGATGCAGCGGATCTGGTAGCAACCGGTAAGTACGACGCCCACTTCCCCATTGACGTCTTCCAGACCGGTTCCGGTACCTCCTCGAACATGAACGCGAACGAGGTTCTGGCAACTCTGGCAACCCGTTCCCTGGAGTCCAAGGGCATTGAGGTTCACCCCAATGACCACGTGAACGCTTCCCAGTCTTCCAATGACGTCTTCCCCACCTCCGTGCACGTTGCTGTCACCGAGGCTCTGGTGAAGGACCTGATTCCCGCTCTCGAGGTGCTCGCTGAGTCCCTGGAGCGCAAGTCTGTTGAGTTCAAGGACGTTGTGAAGTCCGGTCGTACTCACCTGATGGACGCAACCCCCATCACCCTGGGTCAGGAGTTCTCCGGCTACGCCGCAACCGTGCGTTACGGCATTGAGCGTGTGAACGCTTCCCTGCCGCGCGTGGCTGAGGTTCCCCTGGGCGGTACCGCTGTGGGTACCGGTATTAACACCCCGGACGGCTTCTCGGCTCGCGTGATTGAGCTGCTCGCTGAGGAGACCGGTCTTCCCCTGACCGAGGCTCGTAACCACTTCGAGGCTCAGGCTAACCGTGACGGTCTGATTGAGGTTTCCGGTCAGCTGCGCACCCTGGCGTACGGCCTGATGAAGATTAGCAACGACATCCGCTGGATGGGTTCGGGCCCGAACACCGGTCTGGGCGAGCTGCACATCCCCGATCTGCAGCCCGGTTCCTCGATTATGCCCGGTAAGGTCAACCCCGTGATTTGTGAGGCTACCATCATGGTTGCCGCTCAGGTCATCGGTAACGACGCAACCATTGCTCTGTCGTCCACTAACGGCGCATTTGAGCTGAACGTGGGTATTCCGGTGATGGCTGCTAACCTGCTGCAGTCGATCCGCCTGCTCGCTAATGTTTCTCGCGTTTCGGCTGAGAAGATGATTGACGGTTTGACCGCTAATGTTGACCGTTGCCGCTTCCTGGCTGAGGCTTCGCCGTCGACTGTGACCCCGCTGAACAAGCTGATTGGTTACGAGGCTGCTGCGAAGATTGCTAAGTACTCGGTGGCTCACAAGGTGACTGTCCGTGAGGCAGTTGTGGCTCTGGGTTACGTGGAGCGCGGCGAAGTGACTGAGGAGCAGCTGGATGCGGCTCTGGACGTCACCAAGATGCTGGGCAACTTCTAATCTCACCCGCCTGAACCTCGCCTGAGGTTCGCGACTTAACCATAGAGGGAGGGGCGACTCGCCATGACGGCAGGTCGCCCCTCCTTCTATGTATGTTCTCCGTTCCCGTCATTAAGTTGGTAGCGGGTTCTCACTATTGTTCAACGATATTGAACACTTTGAACTGTTTATAGTGGACCAGCGTGTAGATGAGGCAGAATACAGCCGGGATACTGACGACAAGCGCAGCGTTGAAGGAGCCTAGATGATCGAGCATCAGTGCTACCGCACCCATGGAGTACAGCGTTCCTAGCCCAAACACGGCACCGTCAAGGGAGCTGGCTCGCCCCAGTAGCTCATTCGGTGTAATGCAGTCACGAAGATTGTTGGAGAAGATGAAAGCTGACGCCCATCCTACGTCCAGGATGAAGAGCAAGGCTCCGAGCACTACGGGGTTATTGCTGACGGTGACGAGCGGTATTCCGAGCAGGGATACGACGTTGGCAACCAGTAGCATTCCTCGCGTGTTCTCAAAAGAAAGGAAACGATCGATGATGAGTGCCGCGACGATACCGCCGATACCGCTGCAGGCCATGATCATGCCTACCACTGAGGCTTCAAAAGTGAGTTCCTCGTACAGACGGTAAATAATGATGAGTGAATACGATGCTGTAGCTGCCGCCAAGAAGAACGTGTAGACAAGGATAAGTCTCTGCGGGGCACCGGAGAACATGTATTGGATGCCGTCAAACATCCGGTGAATAAACCCATGTCGTACAGTTTCGCGTTGCTCAGTTTTAGTTTCCATCTCTACGGATGGCAACGTTGCATATGAAATAGTTGCCGCTCCGAAAAGGAGCACCGGGACGATAAGACCGACCGTTGAGCCGGCAACAAGAACAATAAATCCTGCTGTAGGGGGCGCAATAATTGCGGATATTCCCTCGCAAATTTCACGACGTGCATTGTACGAAAGAAGGTTTTCTCGTCCGAGAAGCTGCGGAATATATCCTGCTTCCGAGGCAGCAGCCAGTTCAGAGAAGACACCACTCACAAATCCTAGCGCGGCGATGGCGAACCATGACAACATACGTTGCTCAATCATCAACGCCAAGGTAAGGATGCTGAGGATGTTTACAGCCCCGGCGATTACGATCATAGGTTTTCGAGGCAGGCTATCAGATAGGGTTGCTAGTGGATATGCCAAGGCAATATTGGGGATTTGCATGGCTACTGCCATCACGCCAGCCAACCCAATTTCGCCTGTACTAGCGAGAATCGCGATGGGTAGGGCGAAGGAATATATTCCTGTACCTACCAGAGAGCCGATAAGGGCTACGTAGATTCTCCAGGGTATTTTATGTGTTGTCATGCCTTACTCCTTCCAGCACGCATCAAAATAGCTGCCAACAATTGTGATGAACACGATGATCCTAGTTCACAGAAAATGGCATGCCTTAAAGATTTATAGGCAGAATAATGAAATGTTGTCCTAGGAATCTGAACTTTACTAGAGACAATATTAACAGTATCCTCCACCTCCTTACGTACAGGCCAATTCCTATGAGATAGAATTTCACCTCTTAAAATATGCTCCCCCAAGCACATTGCCTCCCTGCAGGAGCCTAATGAATCTTGAAGAGAAGCATACAAAACTTCATTCTCCAAAGACATCATAACAATTTCACATTGAGAAATACCTGGATAGTCATCAGGCAAACTCTTAACTAAATCAAAATATTTCATTTTAGTTTTTCACTCTTCCTTGTAATAGAATCCAAAATTCTAATCACGCCAACTCTATGCCCATCAATATTCTTAGCCGCAGGACCCAACGCAGCCTCAGCCCCTGCCCCCAACACATACAATCCATCATGAATAGCACACCAATAATCCACATCCCATATATCTATGCTCTCATCAATAAGGCAACGAAAACTCTTCGGCACCAAACCAAAACAGAGAATAATTTTTTTATAACCCATCCCTTCACCATCAACCCTAATTCCATCTACATAGATAGAACGGTCTTTCAGCTGAGCCATTGGATAAATATTTAGGAATCCTTTAGCCCTATAAGCATTAAATATATCTAAATACTCATGCATAACTGAAGATTTTTTAAATCCTAAAGATGAACTTTTTCTGTATTTTTCTCGCCCTTCAGGCCTGAAAAACTCAGCGGGAACATCTGCGCAACGAAAAGTAATAGACTCGCCTCTATGATATAAATCAACGTTAGCACCTAATTTCAAGAGCGCATAAGTCAAAGTAGCAGCTGTTTGCCCACCTCCAAATACAGCAAACTTATCTCCTGGCTTTGCCTCCTGAAGAGTATTCAAGTCCCAGGGGGTACTATACCCATCTGGTACTTCAATAGATTCTTGACCAGTACAGAAAACAACATTTCGAGATTTAAGCATAATTCCAGATTTAAGCGAAACAGTATAATATCCACCCATCTTGGAAATATTTTTCACTTCATCCTCAATGTGCCTTTTTTCGAGTTCATGCAATTCAATCACATGATGCACAAACCCTTCAAAAACATCCATAGGAACTATAGACCGATGCCCCATGATTGACATTTTAACTTGTTCCCTTTCCGTCACAGTAAGGAAACTATATTTAATCCGAGCAAAATCCACCAATTCACAATCGTGAACAAATTGACAGCCTGGATGATGTTCATATGGAGACCTCATTACATTTTGACCAATTGAATTACACATGGACAAAAATTTGTCGCCCAACCTTTTATGCGGATCAATAATTACATACTTTAATCCATCAACATGAAAGATAGATGAGGCAAGATTGATTCCAGACAAACCTCCCCCGACTATAACCACATCCAAATAATCTTCAGAATCGATATAGTCATGAAATGAGGGCATCTCCTGCAAATCAACTACATTTTTTAAAATTTCCTGCCTCCCCCTGGGGCTATCCAACAAATATCCAGGTGGCACAAAAAAGTAATTTTTATAGTTGCCCATACTTACCTCCTAAAATGCCTACCTATTACAGATAGGTAGGCATTTTACTAATAGCGAATTTCAACTGGAACAAAAATTTCGTAAGAAGAGTCCAGAGTGTACCCCTCTAGAATTTCAGAGAAAATCTCATCAACAGGAGTTCCCTGAGGGCGATGCCTGCGTCCGTGACTCATGTAAAACCGACGCGACGGAGCTCGAACGGTAAACTGCTTCAGGACTGCCTCACCCGGTCGAACCTCACCACCAAAGAATCCTAACCTCCGATGATCAGCACTATAGACGACCTGTGAGAACTGTTGCGAGATAGCTGGGCGAGCAGCGTCCTCCACAAATTCACCATCATCGTCTACGCTCATAATCCAACTGCTCCATGATTGATTAGACAGGTTTGTCTCCACCTTAATGAAGGTCCACTCACCCTCTGAAGGCAAATCATAGGTAACCATGACCGCCCGGTCACTGGTTTCCAGAGTTCCAGAGACAAGAATTGTTCGAGTCTCAAGGAAAGCAACTGCAGTCATCTGAACATCACGTGAACGAATTTTCTCGGGTGACTGATATGGGGCCACCACTCCCGATGTAACCTGTGTCATACATAAAGCATCTCATGTACACCACTCATAACTCGATACGCAGGCACAACTTAAGGTAAAAAAGACAAAAACAAAATAAAACCACAGCAAAATTTAGGCTTCCAGCCCCCCACTCCCACAGAAAAACAAGAAGAACCACCCAATAACATGTAACAAACTGTCATAAAAATGCTAGGAGGGGCGACTCGCCATGACGGCGGGTCGCCCCTCCTTCTGTATCTGTCTGTATTTGCACGCCTCATTCAGCGGCTGTGCTCAGCCCCAGTAGCCGATCTAGAGATCTTCCGGCGGCACCGACTCCAACCCAAAACGGCAATGGCCGTCATAGTTCAGCGCCGCATCAATACGGTCCAGCATCCGCTCCGAAAGCAACGCACGCTCCGCCGGGTCAGACACATCCACCCAACGCACCTGCGAAGACTCCTCATCGTTCACCTTCGCTTCACCAGAAACCCAGCGGCACAAGAACGTATGATCCAAGAACTGGCAGCGGTCACCATTACCGAACTGCATCGGCGGGTCAGCCTTCACCTGCGCCAACTCCAGCACCTCAATCTGCACGTTCGCCTCCTCCTGCGCCTCACGCAGGCAGGTCAGTGCGGGGCTCTCCCCCGGGTCCACAATGCCCGTAATCGGGGTCCACGCCCCGTTATCGCTACGGCGCACCAGCAGCACCTTAGAATCCTGTTCACGGTACACCACAGCCGTCGCACCGGACAGCCACAGGTAATCCGAACCGATCCGCTCACGCAGTTTACGGATATAGGGAGGAGTAGGCATAACATCAACCTTTCAAAAGCCCCGGCAGTTCTGCCGAGAAATAGGTGCTAGAGAGCAGAGCGAACAGCCGCGAACCGCACAAAGAGGCAGCCCGTCACGTAGCCGGACGGTCACCCCACTTCGGAATCTACCACAGAGAATACGCCGGAGCCGCCAACGCCACCAGCGCACCCAGCAGCATAAACGGACCAAAAGCAATGCGGGTGCTACCGCGCGCCTTCGTGAACAGCACCAGCGCCAAAGACACCAGACCACCGGCAAGGAACGTCACCAGCGACGCCCAGCCCAGGTTAGCCCAGGACAGGTACCCGAGCACGCCGCCCAGAATGCCGGCAAGCTTCACATCCCCGCGGCCCAGCGCGCCGAAAGACAGAATACGCAGCAGCCCGTAGCAGAGCCACAGCACCAGACCGGCACCAATCACGCGCCAAATATCGGCGGGGCGACCCGCAAAAAGCAAAGACACCGGCAGCGCCGTGTAGGTGGCAATAGCCAGAGGAATCAGGATGCGGTGCGGCAGACGGTGCTCCCGCACGTCAATACGCCACAGGCGCAGGGCGCACCACAGGAAATACAGCAGGTAGCTGCCAAGCACCAGAGCGGCAATAACGGAGGTGCCGCCTGCGTTGTAGAGGCGGGAAAGCTCAGCGAGCATAGAACGTCCATTCTGTATTGCTGGGGGCTGTACTACCGGTAACTGCCAGCCAGGAGAACCAGCCAGCCGAGAAACACGAGCCAGTGGCGTTAGAGTATCTAAGTTCTAAGACCCAAAGCGGCGGGAACGGTTCGCGTAGTCCCGCAGAGCACGCAGAAAATCAACGCGCGTGAAATCCGGCCACAGGGCACGGCAGAAATAAAACTCAGAATACGCGCTCTGCCACGTCATAAAACCGGACAGGCGCTGCTCGCCCGAGGTGCGAATCAGCAGGTCCGGGTCGGGCATATCGGCGGTGTACAGGTGCGAAGAGATATCTTCCACGCTCAGCTGTTCAGCAAGCGATTCCAAGGATGCACCCTCGGCAGCAGCCTCACGCAGAACCGAGCGGACCGCGTCCACAATCTCCTGGCGGCCGCCATAGCCGACCGCAATGTTCACGCGAACACCGGGCAGGTGCGCCGTCTGCTCAATCGCCCAATCCAGACGCTCGTGCAGCTGGCGAGGAATCAGATCAATGTTGCCGATAGCGCGCACCGGACCGCAGGCAGACTCCACCAGACGCACCAGGAACGCATCAATCACAGCGACCAGGCCGGTCAGCTCCTTCTCGGGGCGCTTCAGATTCTCAGTGGAGAGCATGTACAGGCTCACCTGCGGAATCGACAGCTCAGTACACCACGCCAGGAAATCAATAATCCGCTCCGCACCGGCGGCGTGACCCTCACGGGTGCTCAAGCCGCGCTGAGCCGCCCAGCGGCGGTTACCGTCCACCAGCACTCCGATATGTGCCGGCAGGGATTCGGGGCTCAGCGAGCGCGCCAGAGCCTGCTCATAGACGGTAGGCTCAGTGACAGTGCCGGGGTTGCTCGCGTGGCCGTGCACAGTAATTACGGGCAGGGCGTTGGCGCTCATAGCTCATACCTCATTCGGCTGTCGTGGCAGATAGTTCAGCGGGCTCATAACGAAAGAGTCCAAGCTCTTATTCTACGCCGCCGCGCCGTGCCTTCGCGGCAATCGGCATCGCGGTTGGGCTGAGAATCGGCTCAAAATTTGTGGTGACTGGTTGCGGCATTCGGGGTTGCGTGCAGGGTGTGCACATCACACGCCTAAGAACGGATGATGCCCTTCACCTACGAGTTATATCGTGGGTGAAGGGCATCATTGTAACGCGGGGCGATGCGGCGCCCCATGCTAGATAACGTAGATGCTAGATAACGTAGTAGTCGCTCAAGCCCTCATCCAGGCTAGATTCGGGTAGCTGAACCTCAGCGTGCGAGGCAGCCAGCGTGTAGTCCTCCCAGGGCCAAATATCCTTCAGCTGCTCACTGGGAACGGCGAAGAACACGCCGTTCGGGTCCACCTGCGAGGCGTGTGCTCGCAGAGCCTGATCGCGCTGCTCAAAGTGATCGGTCACCAGGATGCGGGTCGTCGTCTCGTGGCGAGGCGCCTCCCCCGACGTTGCGCGGTGCGCGATGTTCTCAATCCAGCCGCTCAGCAGACTCTCGCCGTGCGTATCGAGCAGATGCTCGTGCAGGGCGAGGGTGCGTTCGGGGTTGAATGCGCGGTCGTAGTAGAGCTTCAGCGGGGTCCAGGGCTCGCCCTCACCCACGTAGGCTTCCGGGTCGCCTGCCTTCTCGAATGCTTCCACGGCAACCTTGTGGGTCATGATGTGGTCGGGGTGCGGGTAGCCGCCAATCTCGTCATAGGTGATGATGATGTGCGGGCGGTACTCACGCACCAGACGCACGAGCGGTGCGGCGGCACGATCCAGGGGCATGGTGCCAAAACTACCGAAGGGAAGCGGCGGCATGGGGTCGCCTTCGGGCAGACCCGAGTCGAAGAAGCCAATCCAGCGGTGCTCAATACCCATAATCTCGCGGGCAGCAGCCATCTCAGCGCGGCGCAGACCCGGCAGGTCACGGTGCGCACGCGGGCTCTTATCGATCTCCTCATTCAGGATGTCACCGCGCTCACCGCCAGTCATCGTCGCCACCATGAAGCGGGCACCACGGGCAATATACGCCGAAGCGGTACCGGCGCCCTTAGAAGACTCGTCGTCCGGGTGGGCGTGCACGGCGAGGATGCGCAGACCGGTGTAATCCTCATCCAACGGTTTAAGGGAGTCCACGGGAGGGTGAGTCGGCAGGTTTGCCTTCAGCTGTTCAATGGCTTCGCTCACGGTGGTCTCCTTTAAGTAATGCGCCAGGGGTGCGGATGCTGTGTCTGTGAATCGCGAATGCGAGCGCTACGCGGCAGAAATTTTACGGTTGTAGCTTCTCGTATGATACCCAAGGATACCGCCGGTGCACTAGCGCAGATGACGCCATGTGACATCGTGAAACGTACCGTCATATCAGCAGATTCACGGGTCTGAAACAGTCTGATGCTGGCGGAGCTTTCAGCTACCGGCGTGCGTACTGATGAAGATGCGTTCAGAGGGAAAGATACGACCGGCGTAACAGCCGAAAATCCTCCGGTGCTCTAAAATAGGTCTGTTGATTCATTCCGTTACCGGTACCGCCGCGCATTGAACGCGGCACGCGGTAGCGGGTTTATTCGTTTCGCACCGGCTAAGCCGGCGCATAAGCAAAGGACACGCATGGCTGAAAACACCGGTGCATGGCTCACTCAGGACGCCTTCGACCGCCTCACCCAGGAGCTGGAGCACCTCTCCGGCCCGTACCGCCAGGAAATTGTTGACCGCATCGCGCAGGCACGCGATGAGGGTGACCTCCGTGAGAACGGCGGCTACCACGCTGCACGTGACGAGCAGGCTAAGAACGAGGCGCGCATCAAGCAGCTCAAGCACCTGCTGGAAACCGCGCAGATCGGTGAGGCACCCGTTGATGACGGTGTGGTAAGCCACGGCATGGTCATCGAGGCTGAGGTTGCAGGCCGCACCCTGAAGTTCCTGCTCGGCTCCCGCGAAATTGAGGACACCCTCCCGGCGGGCACCGATCTGAAGGTCTTCTCCGAGAAGTCTCCGCTGGGTGCCGCAATTATGGGTGCTAAGCAGGGCGACGAGGTTTCCTACACCGCACCGAACGGTAAGGAACTGAGCGCCAAGATTGTCTCCGTGACCCCCTACCAGGGCTAAAAAACAGCGCTAAGAGGTTAGGGCTAAGAGACAGCGCTAGATTTAACCAAACAGTGCGGGGTGCTGACCGTTTAGATTCAGCACCCCGCACTGTTTTTGTCTATATAGCTTGCGTTCTGCCTATAAGCCGCAGGCGCACCTATTACAGCTCATCGGCTTAGTAAACGATGATGGGCTTGAAACCCTCATCCTCCAGGGCGGCAATCACCTGACGGCAATGCTCCACGCCCTTGGTCTCCATATCGATTGTAATCGACACGTCACCCATGGAGAGCGAGCCACCCACGCGGGTGTGGTCCACACCGGTCACGTTCGCGTCGTTCTCAGAGATGATGCGGGAGATGGTCGCCAGCTCACCCGGACGGTCAGACAGCATCATCTTAATGGTCATGTAGCGGCCAGCCGCAGACAGACCGCGCTGAATCACCTTCAGCATCAGCATCGGGTCAATATTGCCGCCGGAGAGCACGCACACGACCGTACCCAGGTCGCCGTATTCTTCCTTCAGCTTGCCGTTCATCAGCGCCGCCACGGGCACCGAACCGGCAGGCTCCACCACAAGCTTGTTACGTTCCATCAGGAAAATCAGGGCGCGAGCGATATCGTCTTCGCTCACGGTCGCCACGTCGTCCACCAGCTCCTTGATGATGGAGAAAGGCATCTGGCCGGGGCGACCCACCGCAATACCATCGGCGATGGTGGAAACCTTCTTCAGCGGCACCAGAGCATCCGCAGCCAGCGACAGCGGGTACGCCGCCGCATGCTCCGCCTGAACACCAATAATCTTAATTTTCTTGCCAAGCTGCTGTTCCTTCGCGCGGATAGCAGCAGACAGGCCAGCCAGCAGGCCGCCGCCGCCAACACCCACAATCACGGTGTCAACGTCCGGAACCTGCTCCAGGATTTCCAGACCGATAGTGCCCTGACCGGCAATAATGTCTTCATTATCGAAGGGGTGCACAAACACCGCGCCGGTCTCTTCTGCGTAACGCTTTGCCTCCGCCAGAGCCTCGTCCACGGTCACGCCGTGCAGCTCAACCTCAGCACCGTGATCACGGGTTGCAGTAATCTTCGGCAGTGCCGCACCCAGCGGCATGTAAATACGAGCCTTAATGCCCAGACGGTCAGCCGCCAGAGCCACACCCTGCGCGTGGTTACCCGCGCTCGCCGCCACAACGCCGCGCTTCTTCTCCTCTTCGGAGAGCTTCGCCATGCGCACGTACGCGCCGCGCACCTTGAAAGAACCGGCACGCTGCAGGTTCTCACACTTGAAGAAAACCTCGGAACCGAGGCGCTGGCTCAGCGCACGCGAATGAGCGACGGGGGTGCGTTCAATAACGCCTTCGAGCAGCTCTGCGGCACGTTCAATGTCGGTGAGGGTCACGGGCAGGGAGTCGAGATCTACGCTCACGAGGTTTCCATTCTGATGGTACGTATTCTGGCGGCACCTAGCCCCGCACGCTGAAAGGCGCGCGGTGGCACAGTGCACACTCCATTCTAGAGGATGCACCGGCATAAAGCAGGGGCCATCCCCGCACTCTCAGCAGATAGTGCAAGAACGGCCCCCGATCTAGGTTATGTGCGAGCGTCTAGCCCGCGGTTAATCACAATGAACTGAGTTCTAAGCCTTCTCAGATTCCTTAGATTCTTCAGAGCTTTCGGACGTCTTAGCTTCCTTCGCTTTTTCAGACTCTTCAGCCTTCTTACGGCGCTCCAACTCATGCGGGAAGAGGAACTCCTCCTCACGAGGCGACTCCTTCTCCCAGTCACGATTCGCCAGGTAACGCACCACCGAGTTGACCACAGCCAGAGTCGGCACGGCGAACAGAGCACCCACCGCACCAAAAATCATGGAGCCACCAGCCACCGAGAAAATAACCGCCAGCGGGTGCAGGGAGACAGCCTTACCCATAATGAGCGGCTGCAGAATGTGGGATTCGAGCTGCTGAACCAGCAGAACAATACCGAGCATAATCAGCGCCTGCACCGGGCCCAGAGCAACCAGCGCCAGCAGCACAGCCACAGCACCAGAAATGAGGGCACCAATCACCGGCACGAAAGAACCGAGGAAGACCAGCACGCCCAGCGGAATAGCCAGCGGAACACCCAGAATTGCGGCACCAATACCGATACCGATAGCGTCAATAGCCGCCACCAGAATCTGAACGCGCACGTACGCACCCAGGGACTTCCAACCCGCGCGACCCGCACCGTTGACCGCGGCACGCGCATCCTTCGGGAAGAGGCGAGTGACGAACAGCCAGATACGCTCGCCCTCCATCAGGAAGAAGACCAGGGTAAACAGGGTCAGCAGGGTACCGGTCGCAACCTCAGCCGCAGTCGAACCCACCTGAGACACACCGTGCAGCACGGAGCTGGGGTTATTGGTTACAGCGCTCTCCATCTGATCCAACAGCTGGTTCATCTGGTCGGCACCGAACTCGTAGCCGAGGTTCTTCAGCCAACCAATCAGCTGCTGGTAGCCCTGCACCGCCTTATCCGCCATGGACACAAAACCGCGCAGAATCTGCTGACCGGTCAGCGAAATAATACCGGCGAGCACCAGGATCATACCGATTTCGGCAATAGCCGCCGCGCCACCGGCACGAACACCCTTCTTACGCAGAAGCATCACGGCGGGGCTCAGCAGAGCCGCCAGGAGCAAAGCCACCAGAAGAGAAATAACCAGCAGGGAGACGTGCCCCAGACCCTTCCAAAGGATCCAGCCGGCACCGGCAATCATAATGATGCGCCACGCCCAAGCACCGGCAACTTCCATGGCAAAAGGAACCCGGTAGCCGCGCTCCTCCTCGGCTACATGTTCTTCTGCAACAGGTGTAATTTTCACGGTGTCTCCAAATCGTTATCGGTGTCGCACTCGTGCGGGGTAGCTTCAGCTACCCCATCGGAGGCGGTGTGTGGTGTTGTTATTGTGTGCTCTCCCCCGCGCCTCGATGCACCGGGGAAGTAAAGCGGCAAAGGCGGCGGCACCATCACGGTACCGCCGCCTCAAAGCGAGCTTTAGTCGTTGCTAAAGATGCTTGCCAGGTACATGAGAACACGCAGGATCTCAACGTACAGCCAGACCAGAGAAGCGGTCAGGCCGAAAGCAAGGCGCCAGGACTCACGCTCGGGCAGGCCAGCCTCCACAGCTTCGGAGGTGGTGGTGAAGTCCAGCAGCAGAGAGTAGGTTGCCAGCGCAACAGCGAACAGGCCAACCACCAGGCCCAGCGGGATACCACCGATAGAGAAGCTGTTCAGCGAGGAACCGAAGATACCCGCACCCAGAATCGAGATGAAGCCGTACGCCATGTAACCAATAGCGCCGATCATGAAGATCTTGTTGAGCTTAGGAGTTGCGCGCAGCTTGCCATTTGCGAACAGAGCCAGGGTGGTACCTGCCACCACGAGGGTTGCCAGAACCGCCTGAATTGCCACGCCGGGGTAGCGCATATCCACAACAGCGGACAGGCCACCGAGCAGCAGACCTTCCATAAGCGCGTAGGTCATGACCAGAATCGGGGAAACCTTCTTCTTGAAGGAGTTCACCAGACCCAGGACCAGACCACCAACCAGGCCCAGGAGCATCAGCACCGGTGCATTCCATGCAACAGCGGCACCGACAGCGACCAGGCCCAGGTTGATGCCGGTCTTAACCATGACATCGTTCATGGTCAGACGCTCACCTGCGGGGATGGGCTCCGAGTAGGTGGGGGTTGCTACGCCGTAGTCAGCCTCACCGTACGGCTGGCCGTACTGTGCCTGCTGACCGTACTGGGGCTGGCCATACTGCTGACCATAGGGCTGCTGGCCGTACTGCGCCTGCTGACCATACTGGGGCTGGCCGTAAGCATTCTGACCGTAGCCCTGCTGGTCATACTGCTGCTGACCGTACTGGCCGTAGGTCTGCTGCTGACCGTACTGTGCCTGCTGACTGGTCTGCTGCGGCTGCGCACCAAAGCGACCGAAACGAGAGTCACCCTGAGTGACATTCTTCGTCATCGAATTCAGAAGCGGGTTTCCCGCCATCATGCTCTCCTTAAACGGGTACAAAACTAATTCTGTTAATTCTATCGGATAGATTCTGCGCTCACGGGCGCTGTTCGTTACCAGCAGGGGCTTCTAGCAGCTTTGCCAGAATATTTCAGGGCGGTGTTTACCTGAGGTTCACCCAGGTCCGCACCGCCCCGCACGCAAACGCTTCTGCGCGTCTCTTGGTGAAGCGTCTATTGCGAAGCTTCCAAACGGTCAAGGAGCTGCTCCAGATACTCCAGAACTGCCTGTTCCTCGTTCGAGCCAATCACCTCGTCAGCAGCATTTCGCACAACCTCCGGGGCGTTAGACATAGCAACGCCCCAGCCCGCGTAGCGGAGCATCTCCATGTCGTTCTCACCGTCACCGAAGGCAAGAATGCCCGCCGGGTCGGCGTTCAGACGCTCGCATAGGTCCTTCAGACCGGTCGCCTTGTTGACACCGGTACGCACCAGGTCAATGGCGCCGAAGCCACTCACCATCGGGGTGACGGTCTGCGGAAGAGCCTCACGCAGGTAGACGCTCAGCTGCTGCGTCTGCTTCGGCGGGGTCAGCAGCGGGAACTTGATGGGTGCACCCTCAAAATCTTCAATAGAGTCAACCATGACCGAGCCGGGGAAGAAGAACGCCGCAAAGTCCTCCAAGGTGAGGGTTTCGGGAAGCTCCTGACCGGTGTCTTCAAAATAGCCGCGAATCATGTGCACAATCTGGTCACAGCGGTCCTTAGGCAGGTAGATACCCTCGGTAGTGCAGACCAGCAAACCAATCTGATCCAGCCCCTGGACTATCTCAATGATGCGCGGCACATCCTCTTCCACAAAGGGATGCACGGCAAGCTGACCGCTCTCATCAGCAAGGTATGCCCCATTTTCAGCAATATAGGTAAGACCTCGCCCTTCAAAGCCGCGCATATAGTCCCGCAGCTTGGCGTAGGTGTTTCCGCTCGCCACAACAAAGTGAATTCCCTGCGCCTGCAGGCGGGATAGGATGCGCGAGAAACGTTCGGTGTCGAAAGTTTTGGAGTCGGTGAGGAAGGTGCCGTCCATATCGACAGCAATGATGGAGGGTATAGTCTGCATGCTGTGCCTTTCTGACTCTGCTGCCCCATTCAGGCTGGGGTGCATCTGTGGCTGCGTCTCTTCTAGGGTCTCACGTTTTTGAGCTCCGGAAGACGGTATGCGGGCGTTTTTGAGAGTGGAGCCCACGGGTACCATCGCTTCCTTCGAGCAGGTGGGCATCCCCATGGCAACCGAACTGGTCGGGGGCATCGCCTTTTAAACTCCAAACACCACACCCCAGACATGTAAACCCTCAGACACACAAGCGGCGGCCCCTCCCCCACGGGAAGAGCCGCCGCCTATCTGCACCTACGCGTGTCTACGCAGTGCCCCCACTGGGACTCGAACCCAGAACACAAGGATTTTAAGTCCTCTGTCTCTGCCAATTGGACTATGGGGGCGCACCCCGTATACGTCGGGGCACAAACACCTATTATTCCACGAAAACGCACCCGAACCTAAGCGGAAACACATTTCAAACGGTTCCCCGCGCTCAGCCGCAGCAATCACCATGCAAAAGCACAGGTGGGCGGCTAAGCTAGACGGCCCGCACGCGCCCAGACACAAAAACCCAGACACAAAAACCTAGGCGCAAAATGGGCGGTGCAGAAGACTAAAGTCTTCCACACCGCCCTTTGCTTTATCTCAAGTGCGCTATCTCAGGGGGCATACCCCTAAGTCAGGCTATTTTAGAGCTTTGCCTTCTGGCGTGCCGGTGCAGTACCGGTTGCTTCCTGGAATGCCAGGCGCGGGGAGCGCTGGTGGCGAATCGAGGAGGTGTCGCGACCGAAAATCTGGTTCAGAGCCCAGGTGGTCATAACGCGAACGGTACGCTCGGTGGTGGGGATTGCAGAGCCGTGGTAGCCGCGGTGCATGATCCATGCCAGCGGGCCGCCAATGGTCTTGCCCTTGAAGTTTGCAACGCCCTTCCACAGACCCAGACCTGCCACAACACCGATGGTCTCGTGGTAGTAGTCGGTCAGGGGCTCGCCGCGGCGAGCAGCCAGCAGGTTCTTAGCCAGAACAACAGCCTGGCGGGAAGCGTGCTGAGCGTTGGGAACGCAGAAGCCACCCACGCCGCCACCGGAGAGATCCGGAACAGCTGCGTTGTCGCCTGCTGCCCAAGCGCCCTCGACCACACCGTCGTCGCCGGTGACGCGCAGGTCTGCGCTCACGCGAACGCGGCCGCGCTCGTCAATCGGGAAGTCGGTGTTCTTCAGCATCGGGGATGCTGCCACACCTGCGGTCCAAATCAGGGTGTCGGTCTTAATCTCGCCTGCGGGGGACTTGTCAGCCATGTTGATCAGCTGCAGGTTGCCGTCGGTTGCGTCAGAGAGGGAGGTGTTCAGCAGGATCTCGATGCCGCGTGCACGCAACTCTGCAACAACCTTCTCTGCACGGTCTGCGGGGACCTCGGGCATGATGCGCGGTGCAGCCTCGACCATGACGAAGTGCAGGTCGGAAACGGAGAGACGCTCGTTGCGCTCGACAGCAACGCGTGCCATGTCCTCGAGCTCGGAGATGGTCTCAACGCCAGCGAAGCCACCACCAACGATGACGAAGGTCAGGGCGCGGCGGCGTGCCTCAGCGTCGGACAGCATGGATGCGACCTCGATGCGGTCCAGAACCCAGTTACGAACGGAGACTGCCTCTTCAATGGTCTTCAGACCGATAGCAACCTCTGCCAGACCCGGAATCGGGAATGCACGGGTCACTGCGCCTGCACCGAGTACAATCTCGTCGTACTTCAGCTCGAAGGGCTCACCGTTGTCGGTGGGCTCAACTACAGCGGTGCGCTCTGCGTGGTCGATGGAGACAACGCGGCCGGGAATCAGCTCGGTGTCGCGCAGGTGCTGACGCAGCGGCACAGTTGCGTTACGACCTTCCATGGAACCTGCCGCAACCTCGGGGAGGAAGGGCTGGTAAGTCATGTAGGGGTTCGGCTCGACGATGGTGACAACGCCACCGGTCTCCTTGATAGCCTTCTGGATCTTCTTAGCAACGGTGAAGCCGACGTAGCCGCCACCGACGATCAGGACGCGAGGACGGTCCTGTGCCACCTTAGTGAATGCCATTTTGTTACTTCCTAGTCTTTAGGTACCGAGGTTCGGTAGCCCCGGTAGGGTGGTATGTGCAACTTTCGGGTCGTTCCGAAAGCTCCCCTGACGAACAAAGCGGCTCGCTCTGGAAGTCCTTGCGCAACGCGAAGTGGCTAGCAGCACGAGCCTGTCTATCACATACCTGTTGTCTTTTATTTTACGCCTTTGTTTAGGTAATTTCGCACCTATGGTCCCTTTGAGCTGAGCCTAAGTTAAAAGTTTTGAAGATATGAACAGAGTTCATCTCGTGATGCGGGTTACAGTCAAAAATACCCTTTCCGTTTTTTGCGCAACATATTCGATATTTTCGTTTATTGGGGTGTTCCGCCGTCTCAAGCCAGATCTCAAAGAACAAAGCCCGGGACCAGCTCAAAAGTCAGCCCCGGGCGAACAGGAGAAGTCTCCGCAGAGAAGAAAAACACCGGCACCCCAGACTCACAAGAACCCTAACGAGTCCCCCTCCGGGCACCCCGCTGCGACCCCTTTGAAACACGACTCTTTCCGTGATGAGCACCCGGATGATGCGCCATCTCACGAGCCATCCGCGCAGCCTGCCCCGCGCTCACATGCATCCTATGCAAACGATGCACCGAACCAGCCGTAATAATCGTCAGCCACAACGTCAGCGCCGCCAAAATCACCGGCGGCAACCAGCCACGATCCTCCGGAGGACGACGCGCATCCGGTGCAGCTGCCTTCACAATGCTCTCACCCTCCTCATGGACCGGCGCAGCATCACTCGGAGTCGGCTCACTCACCTGCTGCTTACGGTGCACCGCAATCCACTCAGAAATAGAACCCAACGGATTCGCCGTCACCGTAGGCGCCGCCAAAGCCATCGCATCCTGCGGGTTAAACACACCGTAGCCGTACAGCGGATCACGACCCGTAGCGCCAGCATCATCAGCCGAAGCAATCAGACGCTGAGCCAACTGAGCCGCCGACTCCTTCGGATACTTCTGCTTCAACAAAGCAGCAACACCCGTCACCAACGGAGCAGCAGCCGAAGACCCCGACCACAGCATGTACCCATTACCCGGAGCAGCCGCAATCATATCCGTACTCGGAGCAACCACAGCAATCGAAATACCCTGAGTCGACGACCCCTCAGCAACAGCCTTCTTCCGGTCAATACCGCCCACGGTCAGCACGCCAGGAATCGTCGCCGGAGCACCAACCTGCGTCAAGCCGCTACCGCGGTTACCCGCAGCCGCAACAATCAGCACGCCCTTCTGCTCAGCGTAGGCAAACGCCTCATCCCAGCTCTGCGGCCAGCTCGTCTTATTCGAGCCAATGGACATGTTAATAATCTGAGCCCCATTATCGACCGCGTAACGCACCGCCGCCGGGATCTGCTCATCAATGCTCTTACCGCCGGTCGTACCCATATTCAGCGAAATCGGCAGAATCTTCGCATCGGGAGCTACACCAATCACACCGGTCGGCTTACCCGGCTGACCTGCAATTGCAGAATAGCCCCGCGTATCGTGACCGTGACCGGCGATCAGAGAAGCGACCTCCGTGCCGTGCATCGGCTCAGCGCCCAGGCCCTTCCAGCCGTCCTCGCTACCAACACCCGAGGCGTCATAACCGCGCAGAACATTACCCTCAAGATCCGGGTGGGTACCGTCCACGCCCGTATCAATCACAGCAACCGTCACGCCCTTACCCGTAGCCTGCGACCACAAGGACGTAATGCCGTACTCCTTCAGCCAGTACTCACGCTGACGGACATCATCACCATTCGTGGTTGACGCGCCCTGACTCGGAGTCGCAGAAGTCTTTGGCACCGCAGTACCCGACGGCGAAGGAGTCGCCGTCACCTCCCTCTTCGGGCTCGGCGAAGCAGAAGGGGTCGGGTCCGTCGCCCAGGCAACAGGCGCCATCGGAGTCCACAACGGCAGAAGAGTCAACGCGGCACTGGCACCCAAAGCTGCA
>CAUUAD010000013.1:0-20651 GCA_963542785.1 Rothia mucilaginosa | reverse complement strand
AGAGCTACGGACTTTTAATCCGCAGGTCGTGGGTTCGAGCCCCACAGGGCGCACTAGCCGACCCGTCGCCTCCCGCATTGCGGGGGTCGGCGGGTTTTTGCGTCTTCACCCTCATGCGCGTGGTCTTACCTCGTGCCTATCCCGTGTGGTGGGGCGTGTCCTGCCGGGTTCGCCTGGCAGTTTTGATTTGTGTACGTTGACCCGAAAAGATGAGGAAACCCGTGAGCGTCACCATTAAGAACCCCGAAGAGATCACGATTCTTGCCACTGGCGGCACGATCGATAAGTTCTATTCGGTGGCGGGCACCATGGATATTGGTGAGCCTGCCGCTAAGGATCTGCTGGACCGTGTGATTACCGATATCCGTTTTGATATTCGCCCGCTGATTGGCAAGGACAGCCTGGACATGACCGATGAGGATCGTGCCGAGCTGACCGAGGCGCTGAACGCTGTTACCAACGACCAGGTGCTCATCACTCACGGTACCGACACCATGCCGGAGACTGCCCGCTACCTGGTGGAGCACGCCGACCTGGGCGATAAGGTTGTGGTGCTGACCGGTGCGATGCAGCCCGCCGTGATGGCTCGTTCGGATGCCGGTTTCAACCTGGGTGCCGCTATTGCCGCCCTGAACCTGCTGGAGCCGGGTGTGTACATCAGCATGAGCGGTCGTATTTTCCCTGCTGAGAGCGTGCGTAAGGATCGTTCTCGCGGTATTTTTGAGGGCTAAGATGGCTGATTCCGCTCGTATGCGGCGGGGTGAATCGGTTTCTGCGGCTGAGCTTGCGCCGGTGGAGGGCTCCTCGGATCTTGTGCCGCAGGAGCATATGTCGCAGGCGCAGCTTATGCAGCTGCAGGCTATGGATGAGCTGGAGCAGCAGGCTGACGAGTTCTGGAATGTCACCAGTGATTACCCGCTGCCGGCTAAGAATCTGTACTTGGTGCGTGTGCTGCTGCTGGTCGTACCCTCGCTGATTACTGTTTATTACTTCATCCGCGTCACGCTTTTCCCGATTGGTGCGGTGCCGCTGGTTTACCTGGTGATGCACATGTGGGTTGCCATGATTTACCGGGCGAACCGTTCGGTGAAGTTGGTATTGCTGGCGAATACGGCATCCGGGGTCGCGGCGGCGATTATGACGGCGTTCTTTGCCTATGCGCTTGTGACGGTGCAGGGTCCGCAGACGCTGCTGGATCGTGTGGGCGTGTTCTATACGGTGAGCCTGCTGACGGTCATGGCGTCCTTCGCGTTGGAGCTTCTGTTTTCGCTGTTTTATAGTTTGGCGGTTCGTAGGAGCTTGCGTTTGACGCGGCAGAAGCAAAACTCGCAGCAGCAGGGCTCAGAAGAGCACAAGGCAGGGGAACCGAATCCCGCAGAGCCGAATACCGAGGCTCCGAATACTGAGGAGCCCGCTGAGGCTTCGCGTGTAGCGGAGCAGAGCTAACGCGTACCGACGGGCGGGCATTTTCCTGCGCATCCGAGCCTCTGACGGGTAATGCCTGACGGGGTGATGACGGGGCGATAAGCGGCGGTGTGACACGCTCTTAGTGATGCCCCGCCACTGCTCAGATTCCCCTAAAGTACGCGTGATACGGTAGAGACAGAAACACGACCCGCACCTGCCAGGAGGCCACTCATGGGCGCTACACACCTGAACACAGATGCCGCTTCATCCGCAGAACACCCGGATGAAGATATCAGTATGCAGACCCGCTTTCAGGCGCCTATCCGTCACGTGACTCCTGCTACGCCGGAGGTATCCGTTCCGCTGAACGCGCCGCCTGTGGTGACTGGTTCGCATCCGGTTATTTCGGCTACTTCTACCGTCATCATTCAGGATGGTACGAACCCGCCGATTGTGGTGCGTACGCACCCGACGGGTCCTCTACCGCCGTTCCCGGGGCAGGGGCAGCTGCCCGCTTTTCTGCGCACCTACACCGCTGATGAGGTGAAGGAACGCAAACAGAAGCTCAAGAAGAACCTGCTGGTCCGCGCCGTTATTCTGTGCATTTTGAGCATCGTTGAAGGCCTCATTATCTCCCAGTACACGCAGCCGTTGGCGATTTGCTTTGGTTTTGTGGCGGCGCTTTACCTGGTGGTTCAGATGTGGCCGCTGATGCGCCCTCCGCGTGATTCGGCGGACGCCTCCGTGTATAGCGTTTGGGCTATCTGCTCCCTGATTGGGTTTGTTGCGGTGGGGCTGGTGCTTTCACCGATTACGTTCCTGCTGCTGATGCTCGACTGGGCTGGGGTTTCGATGGGGCTTGACCCCCTGCTGATACTTGTTGTCTTGGGCTTGGTCTGGTTGAGCGAGGTCGGTTTATCGTTGCTGACCATTTACCGCTTCAACAACTTGCGAATTGCGATGGCGAACCGGGCAGATTCTCCGTTGCTACCTGAAAGTATTTCTGCGACGGTTGACCCGTCCACTTCTGCCTAAAGTTTTTTGAGGCGGCGCGGTAGATGAACGCCGCGCCGCCACCCACACACCACACACTCGCTCATACGTTTTCCGCACACTATCAGCCGATATCCGAAAGATTCAGCTATGTCCGCCGTCGAGTCCTCTCCGCCATCCGCTCCGAACACCACGCATCCTACGAAGCCCGCCACCCCCACTCTCGTGTCTGTGGCGGGTTGGGTTCTGCTTGTTATTGCTGTGGGTTGGCTGGCGCTGATTGCGTACACCGGCGTCTCCTATGCGACTACCCATTTGTCGCATTTTTCGACCTGGCGCGCCCAGTCGCTGGTGGATGCGCAGGCGTACTATCCGGTGCTTTTCCTGATGGTCAGCGCGTTCGGTAACGTGACCCTGCACGGCTTCTGCACGGTGGCGTATCTGCGTGGTTACCGGTGGGCGGCGTTGGTGCTGTCGGTGGCGTTGGCGTTGGGTGTTTTGGCTTCTTTGCTGATTATGCTGACTGTGGCGGCTCTTCTGGGCACGTTGAATGGTGCGCCGAGCCAGGATGTTGAGCTGCTGCTCAGTAGCGCTTCGCCGCTGTATACGCCGGTGTATATTGCGGGTCCGTACATGCTGGTGTGTGTTGTGGCGTTGGCGTTGGTGTGGTCGCGTCAGTCGCGTTCCTATATGGAGGCGCGCCGTGATTGGCGTGTGCGCCGTAGCGAGGACTACCTGATTTAGCCTCATAGGTTTTGGCCACGGATCCTGCAGGTCCTGCGGGGCCAGGGCCTGCGGTTCACCGATAATTTTATTCACCCAACCACAGTTAGGATGACTCGTGCACCCTACTTCCGAACCTGCACACGAATCCTCATCGCAGACTAACCCCGGCGCCGCCAAGCGTACATATGATGAGCGGGCGGCGTTTGAAGAGGCGAAAAGAAACCTCGGCATAGTTGGCGATAAGGAGCAGCAATTCGACCGGGGAATGGCGATTCTCGGTAAAGCGTATTCCATCGCGATGATGCTCATTCTGGTGTATTTCCTCCTGGATGCGTACCAGATTATCGTTACCGCGGGCCGGAGTGTGAACATCGGCTCGTTCCTTAGTTATGCCCTGCCGAAGGTTCTGTCTGACGCTGTCTTGGTGGTGCCGTTCCTCTGGTTCGTTCTGGACTACACCAAGGGAGGGTACGTTAATCCGCGCCGCCTGCTGATGCTGTACCTTCTGCTGTGTTCCTTGAGCGGTGTGCTCTCTTTTGCGGGTGTCTTTGGTCTGGCTCAGGTGCTTTTCCCTGCGTTTACCGCACTGGATCCGGTGTCGCATCCTGCCGCTGCTTCGTCTATCGTGACGCAGGCTCTGGTCGGGGTGATTACGGCGGGTAGCGCCGTTCTCCTGTTTTTGCTGACTCGCCCGGCTGTGGGCGTGGTCCCGAGCCCCGCGGCGATTCGGGAGCAGATGCAGATCATCAAGGACAGCATGGCGGATGATGAGGAAGAGCCGACCCGTGAGGATGTTCTTCGTCAGCTTGAGAAGGAAGAAGGCCCGGTCAAGGACTCTACCGAGCAGCTGTTGCGTGAGCTTTCTGCCGATTATGCGCTCTCGAATGATCCGGTGGAGAAGAACCGCCTGCTGGCTGAGATACAGCAGGTTCAGCGCGCCCAGAAGGCGGGTGTGAAGCCTAACTTCGACGGCGCGTCCGCTGGCGGGTCGGCTAAGCCCCAACAGGAAGCGCACGAGGGTGCGGAGGCGACCGCCGCCTCCACCGCGCCTGCCGCGCCTAAGGTGGTGCTCCCGCCCCGCCCGAAGTCGCTGCGCGGCGTCATGTGGCTCGCTACAGCCATTATTATTCTGTCCGCAATCCAACGTATCTATGTATCTATCCATAACGAGGTCCCAGACCGCGTTATGGAAAATATGCCGGGCATCATCATTTCAGGCATATTTGCTACCTTCATCTTCTCTCTCATACCGATTTTCGTCCTCCGTCGACTGTGGAAGGGCCGTAGATGGGCGTACTTCCTCACCCTCTTCGGTAGTGCTTTTGTGGTTTTTATCGGGGCGATGAGTTTGCAATCTTTCATCTCGGCTGATTATTTCTCCAGGCTGGCGGATGAGTCGTTGACTTCAAGGCCCCGAGACTACGTAGTTTCCATCGTGGTGAGTGACATTATGGGAGCTTTTCTTACGGCCTTCTACCTGCTGATAGTTGTGCTGCTCATTAGCCGTCCCACCAGGTCGTTTATGACAACCGCGAGGTTGGCATGGATAGAAGCACGCGAACAGGTGAACGCCGGTGACGGTTGGATTGTTGCGCATCAGGATGCAGAAACGCGTGCTCACCTGGAAGAAGAGCAGACACGTCGGGAAGAGAAGGAAGCTAACCGACGGGCTGAAGAAGCGGTCGCTCAGCAGTACAAGAGGACCCGCCGTAGGGATGCGCGGAAGAACTCCCGCAACGAACAGCGCGGCTATAAGGATACTTCCGTGTACACCGAAGAAGGCTACCGCCTCAACTAGGGAAAGATGCCCCTCCTCATGGGGAAACTCTCTTCTGCACCCGCCCTGCGCTATAGCGTGCGGGGCGGGGCGCGAAGAGAAGAAAGGAACAATGATGTCAGAACGTACCCCAAAGCAGCCGTTGAACGATCCGGAGTACACGGTTCCCGAGTACAGCGTGCTGCTACCCTCCGACGAGGCTGAAAATAGCACGGCAGAGGGCGATGCCGCCTCCAGTAACGGAGCTTCCGGTAGCGTCGCAGATAACAGTGCGGCAGAGGGCAACGCACTCGGCGACAGCGCCTCCGAGCACGCCAGCACCCCCGAGCAAACCACCACTGGCTACCGGGAGGCGACTGCCGGCTACACTGCCGCCTCCGAGCAGGTAATTCCGAAGCGCCCGCAGGCTATGCGCAGCGTCATGTGGTGCGCTGCCGCCATTATCGTGCTGGGACCCCTGAGTAACTTTCTGCCGATTCTAAGCTGGTCGTATATCGATTTTGAGATGGTGGTGAGTGTTCTCTTCTCTGCCTTGGTGGTTACCCTCATCATCTCCGCCATCCCGATTTTTGTTCTCTGGAAAATCTGGGATGGCCGCGAGTGGGCGCGCATTCTTACCATCATCTACTGCGCTCTCGCGGCTGCTAGCGGTGTGCTTATTCTTGCGGATAATTTCTCGGGGTTAAGCTCTAGAGCGGCTGCGGCGTCCAGCCTGGTGCGTATCGCGAGCGGCGTTCTTACTCTCGTTCTTTACCTCCTGATGATTGTGCTGCTGACTCGTGCTCCTATTAGGACGTACACACAAATCGTTAGCGGGGCACGTGCACTAGAACACCAGCAGATGATGTCTGAGACGAGACAGGCTGCCGGTCAGGTCCCGGCAGAACTTCGAGAGATTTTCGCTGACGATGAGGATGACGAACGCACCTCATCAGGGGGAAACACCCCTCCCCCTCCACACCGTAGCGCTGGATGGGGCACGTAGAAAGGAACATCAACGTCAGGAGTTCCGAGGCTAGCTCTCGGAATGGTGCACGTGGTGACTCGGGTACCTCTGAATACGCTGAGAAAGGGTACCGCCTTCCTGGGGTGTGGCGCGCCTCCTTATATCCTTGGGGTAAGACTCTTTAACGCCCGCCCCGTGCACTGAAGCGCGGGGTGGGTGCCTGGGGAGAAAGGAATGACGATGTCAGAACGTACCCCGAAGCAACCGTTGAATGACCCGGAGTATACGGTTCCCGAGTACAGTGTGCTGTTGCCCTCCGACGAGGCTAAAAACAGCACGGCAGAGAGTAACGCCGCCCCCACCAGCACCGCTCCCAGCGGCACTGCAGAGAGTAATGCGGCGGGGGACAGCGCACCCGGCGCCAGCGCCTCCGAGCAAACCACCACCGGCTACCGGGAGGCGACCGCCGGCTACACTGCCCCTACTGCCTCCGAACATGCGGGGCAGGCACACCCGAAGGCCCTGCGCAGCGCTAAGCGGTGCACCACCGCGATCATTATTCTGTCGCTTTTCAGCGCTATCCAACTTTTCCTGCTCTTCGGTAAACCAATTGCCGGTTTGGAGACGCTACCCGACCTGATTGTGCGTCTGCTGGGGTACCCTCTCCTCTTCGTTCTTATCCAGGTTTTCCTCTTCTGGATGACCTGGAAAGGACACCGGTGGGCGCACATACTTATCCTCATGTACAGCACCTACGAGGTGTTGGATGGAATGTATGGATTTGCGCAAGATTTCTTGATGGACTCCCGCTATCTCACCTGGCTGATGGAACATTTGCAGTCCTCCGACTCTATGGACCTGGCGATTTCTCTTCTCTTGAGTACCGCGGTTGGTGTTGTTATTACTATCCTCTACATCCGGAACATTGTGTTGCTGACTCGTCCCTCTGCGTGGGCGTACACGGCTACCGGCAACACACCGCATAGCCAGGTGGTCGGTCAGAATTCTCCAGTATCTGACCCGAACTCCAACGAGGGTGGGAACCGCCTCAACTAGGGCGTTTGCCCCAGACGGCACCACTATCACCAAAAGGTTTAGAGCATGAAAAGGGTGGGGATACCAAACGGTATCCCCACCCTTTCGCGTTAAACATCGCAATCTTCTAGCTGGTAAAACCCTTTGGGTTACCTAAAAGGTTCCAGGCTTCGTATAAAAACTCTACAAGGCTCGAAAAGCTTACCCTATACTGAAAAAGTATTATTCTCTCAGCTAACTACATCAAATAACTCTTTTAGGTACGTTTAAGGCAAATCTACCTGAACGAGTACAACAATCACCGACTGACGCACCACAGTGCGAGCATATGAGAGAAAGAACGACGATGTTTAACAATACTTCCGGCGCCCCCGCGGGCACGCTGGTACCTCAGGCGGCTCAGTCTAACGCCGCAGCATCGAATATTCCGGCACCGAACTTTCCGGCACCCGCCGCAGCGGCACCTCAGCTTCCGGTTCCTGCAGGTGCCCGCCCTGTGTATGGTGTGCCGGGTGTCCAGCGCGCTATCAATCATCCGCCGCGCCCCATTGCTATCTGGATGGTAAGCATTTGCGTGGTCTTGCTTCTGGCTACGTACCCCCTACAGCCTCTTGTGGGTCTAGAGTTTATATTTGCGTATTGGCTGGCAGCTTGCACTATGGGGCTTACGATAATTCTCCCTATTGTTCTTGGAGTAGTCTCTGCCTGGTACCTCAATGAGGGTTATGAGTGGGCGCGAGTGGTGATTATTATCGAGGGCGCGCTGCGTATGCTTCTGGATATTGTGGTCGTAGCCGGATCTGACCGCTTCTTTCTGAGCAATGACTATAATTCCCAAGCGGTCAGGGCGATGTTTTTTGGTCCGTTTATGACCCTTGAGGGCATGTATGCGAAGCTCGCCTTTGACTTCATCATCCGCATTTTCTTTATTGTTCTTCTCTGCCAGCCGCAGGTGGGGCGGTACATCCATATGCGTGGAGACCTGCGACGCATGAGTGTGCGCTAAACATGACCAATCGGGATGCACAACACCTCCCGTTCCTCCTTCACTTAAACAATCACCGGCTCACGCATTAGCGTGGGGCACATACAAGAAAGAACGACGATGTTTAACAATACTTCCAGCGCCCCGGCGGGCACGCTGGCACCGCAGGTAGCTCAGCCTAATACCGCAGCACCCGCCGCAATGGCTCCTCAGCTTCCGGTTCCTGCAGGTGCCCGCCCTGTGCATGGTGCTCCTCGCCTTCAGGCAACCAGCAATCTTCCCCCGCGCCCCATCGCCATCAAGATTGTATTCATCTTCATGATAGTGTTCCTGTCTACGTACCCCCTACAGCCTGTTGTGGGTCTAGAGTTCACATTTATGTATTTGCTGGCAGGCACGACCATGGGGCTTACGATGATCTTCCCCATTATTTTTGGAGTATTCGCCGCTGGGCGCCTCAATGAGGGTTATGAGTGGGCACGAAAGGCGATTATTATCGAGGGCGCACTACGCATGCTTCTGGATATTGTGTTTGTAGCTCTCTTCTCTCACGTTTTATGGGACAACGGCAACCAATCAGCAATGGGTAAAGTGATGTTTTTTGGTCCGTTTATGTCCCTTGAAGTCTTGTACGCGAAGCTGGCCGTTGATTTCATCAGCCGCATCGTGATTATTGTTCTTCTCTGCCAGCCGCAGGTGGGGCAATACATCAAAACGTGTGAGAATCTGCGACGCATGGGCGTGCGGTAAGTCGTACTGCAGAAGATATAACCAATCGGGGTACAACCCCACCCGTCCTATAAAGCAGGTTTTGCATGAGCCTGCCGGGTTTGAACGATTACTTAAACAATCACCGGCTCACGCATTAGCGTGGGGCACATACAAGAAAGAATGACGATGTTAAACAACGCTCCCAACCCTTCGGATACTGGCCCGGCGTCTCAGCCTAACGCCGCAGCACCGAACTTTCCGGTTCCGGGCGCACCCGCTCCTTCGTACGGCATGCCGGGCTCCTACGGAGTCGTTTACGTCCCTTCGCAGCCCGTCGCTCTGCGTGTGGCGATGGGCTGCGCGATCGCTGTGATGGTATTGGGCGCCCTATCATCCCTGTACGTGATGGCCTGGCGTGGTGTGGAATTCGCTGGTCTTTCATGGATTGGCTTTACCGCTATCGGCGGGCTCGTCATCTGGCAGCTCTGGCAAGGAGCCCGCTGGGCGCACATACTGGTCATCGTTGACTGTGCGCTATACCTTGTCCTTAACCTATTGGGCTTGCTGTTGCTTCCTCTTTTGAGTCAGATTGGTGTACCCGTCCTAGAAGTGATTGGGCTAGCAGGCGCATACCACTATGGAGATCCTAATGTCTTCTTTGTGCTGGCTCTAGGCAGGACCGCACTTGATGTTGTCTTGCATATTGCCATCATTATTCTTCTGGCTCAACCGCAGGTATTGCAGTACTTCAAAGCCCATGAGGACCTTCGACGCATGAGCGTAAAGTAACCTTGCGGAGGCGTAACTCGCTTCCGGGGCGTCACCTCCACCGGGCTTGAGAGAACGTAAAAGGGTGGGGATACCAGACGGTATCCCCACCCCTTTTCGTATCCCCTCAGCCTCATACCGTAGGGGAGAATCACGTATTACTCAGCAGATTCCTTCTTCGCCTTCGAGCGGCCACGCAGGTACTCGATAAAGACCGGCACCACAGAAACCGCCACAATAATCACAGCAATGTACTCAATGTTGTTGTGCACGAACGGGATACCGCCCAGCAGCACACCCGCCAGACCAATCAAACCAATCCACGCAACCGCACCAACAACATTCCACAGGTGGAACTTCTTACGATCATACGAAGAAATACCAGCCGCAAGAGACACAAAAGTACGAACAATCGGCACGAAACGACCCAGAACCAGAGCCAAGCTACCGCGCTTCTGGAAGAACTCCTCAGTAGTGTGCAGGTTCTTAGTGCTCAGAATCTTCGCGTCATCCTTGAAAATCTTACGGCCGTAACGGGCACCAATCTGGTAGCCAACCTCAGCGCCAGCAATAGCAACCAGCACCAGGACCGGGAACGCAACCCACAGGGACAGGCCCATCTGCTCATGCAACATACCCAGCGCAAAAATCAGGGAGTCACCCGGAAGAATCGGGAAAAGAACGCCGGACTCAATAAATACGATAATTGCCGAAACTACCAGAACCCAGGGGCCGGTATCGAGCAGGAACTGCTCAAGGTCGAGGCCCAAGAGCGCAACCGGAAGATGCGCCAAAGCGGTGGCAAGAAAAGTCATGAAAAATCCTGAACTGTGAGTGGACCGCACGCACGGATTGGCGCCGGAGTAACACCAGCATAGAAAGCGTACCTATGGTGAACATTGTGCAAAACTATGCGGAGGCTGTGTATTACTGGCACAATTCTACCGGCATTTACGCCGGATGCACGGGTGAGCGAGGCGTAAATCTCCCCACCATCGCGGCTAAACAGCCGGAGGTGACGCGGCGCTCGCATGCCTCCCCAAGAAATGACCAACAGCAGAGCCGGAGGATACGGGGTGTGACATGATGGAAAGAGAGCACGGCGCGTCGCGACGTAGCGATTGACCCAACCACCCACCGTTGGAGAAAACCATGAACCCCGAACAGTCAGCTTCCAGCCCCGCCGATCTCCTGCATGCTGATTCCCTACCCACGGATTCCCTGCACGCTGAAGCCCGTGAAGTGTTGCGCCGCCTCACCGGTGTCGCTGATGCCGAGTTCCACGACGGCCAGTTCGAGGCGATTCGCGCCCTCGTAGCCGACCGCGCCCGCACCCTCGTCGTGCAGCGTACCGGCTGGGGTAAGTCTGCGGTCTACTTCATTTCTTCCCTGCTGTTGCGTGCCCGCGGTATGGGCCCGGCGCTTATCGTCTCCCCGTTGCTTTCCCTCATGCGTGATCAGGTCGAGGCGGCATCCCGCGCGGGAGTGCGCGCCGCCATGGTGAACTCCGCGAACGTCACCGAATGGGATGAAATCCGCACCCGCCTCGAAGCTAACGAGCTCGACGTGCTCCTGGTGGGCCCCGAACGCCTCAATAACCCGGCGTTCCGCGAGCAGTGGCTACCGTACCTGCTACCGCGTCTGGGGCTACTCGTTATTGATGAGGCGCATTGTATCTCTGACTGGGGCCATGACTTCCGCCCCGACTACCGCCGTATTGGTTCGCTCATTAAGTCTCTGCCGGTGGGTGTGCCGGTGCTGGCGACTACCGCAACCGCGAATGACCGTGTTAGCCGCGATATTGCCGAACAGCTCAGCACTGATACCACTGCACCCGTGCATGTGCTGCGCGGTCCGCTATCCCGCGAGTCCCTGCGCCTGGGCGTTCTGACTCTGCCCCATGAGGCGCAACGCATCGGTTGGCTGCTCACGCACCTGAACAGCCTGCCCGGTTCGGGCATTATCTACACGTTGACTGTCTCTGCGGCAGAAGATACCGCAAATGCTTTGCGTGCCAGCGGCTACGAAGTGCTCGCCTACACCGGCAAAACTGACCCGGATGAGAGGCTGGTTGCAGAGCAGGCACTCAAGGAAAACCGGGTGAAGGCTCTTGTCGCGACAAGTGCCCTCGGTATGGGTTTTGATAAGCCTGATTTGGGTTTTGTTGTGCACCTGGGCGCGCCGTCGTCTGCGGTGAGCTACTACCAGCAGATTGGCCGCGCCGGACGAGGTGCCGTCAACGCTGATGTTCTGCTCTTGCCCGGTCGTGAAGACCGCGCCATTTGGGAGTATTTTGCGACCGCCTCCATGCCCAATGAGGAGCAGGCGCTGGCGGTGCTGGAGGCCCTCGCCCAGTCCCCTGAGGGGTTGAGCATTACCGCGTTGGAGGCGCGCGTTCAGTTGCGCCGCTCCACCCTGGAGCTTCTACTCAAGGTGCTGGACGTTGAGGGTGCCGCCGTGAAGGAAGGCAACTATTGGCGTCGAACCTCTTCGTCTTGGCAGTACGATAGTGCCCGTTACGCGGCGGTGGCGCAGGCGCGTGTGGTGGAGCAGAACGCCATGCTCGAGTATGAACACACTAGTCAGTGCCGTATGCTTTTCCTTGCTCAGCAGCTTGATGATGCTTCCGCGACTGCTTGTGGTCGTTGCGATGTGTGTGCGGGCCCCTGGTACCCGGTGGAGGTCCCTACTGAGGCGCTGCAGGCGGCACAGAGCAGCTTCAACACGGTCGGTGTGCCGTTGCAGCCGCGTCGCATGTGGCCGAGCGGGTTGGATCAGCTGATGGGCGCGGATGCGCCGCGCGGTCGTATCCGCCCGGAGGAGCAGGCTGAGCCGGGTTACGCGTTGGCACGTTTGAGCGACATGGGGTACGGCACTCGCCTGCGTGAGCTTCTGGCGACAAATGAGCTGGGCGAGCCGGTTGATTCTGAGGTTCCTGCCGAGCTGGGTCGTGCCTGTGTGAAGGTGCTTGCGGCTTGGGAGTGGGCTGAGGCGGGTCGTCCGGTGGCGGTGCTGACTCTGCCTTCGCCGGTGCGCCCGCGCTTGGCTCAGTCTCTGGGTCGGGGACTGGCATCGGTGGGTCGCCTGGTGGATTTGGGCCGGGTGTCTCTGGTGGATGAGCCCCGTTTCTTTGGCGGTAATAGCGCGTTCCGTTGCGCGGACGTGTTGCGCTCGTACCGGGTTCCTGCTGGGGTTCTGGACTATGTGCGTGAGCACCGGTGCCCGGTTCTGCTGGTTTCTGATGTGGTGGATTCGCGCTGGGCGTTTACTGCGGTGGCTCGCGAGCTGAGGTTGGCGGGCGCTTCTGCGGTGTATCCTTTCTCTTTGGCTGCCACCCACTAGTCGCGCCCATTAACGTTTATTTATTCCCCTGACGAGGTTGTATGTCATATTCGGAATATTCAAAATTGACGGTCACAGACGGTTCTTCCGCTGTGCTCAGCGATATTCCCGCTCGCCCCGAACACGGCGAGTGGATGGTCCGCGCCCTCGCCGAGGGCGCCGCCGCAGGTGAGCGTGGCGAGATCCCTATCGGTGCTGTGGTGGTGGACGAGCAGGGCGTCATTATTGGTTCGGCAGGCAATACCCGCGAGCGGGAGCATGACCCCAGTGCCCATGCGGAGGTGAACGCGATTCGTCAGGCGGCGGCGCATCGTGGTCAGTGGCGCCTGGACGGGTGCACGCTCGTGGTGACGGTTGAGCCGTGCCTGATGTGCGCCGGCACGATCCTGGCGTCGCGCGTTTCGACGGTGGTTTTTGGAGCCTGGGAGGAGAAGACGGGGGCTGCTGGCAGTCGTTACGATGTATTGCGTGACGGCAGGGTTGCTCCGGCTCCCGAGGTGTATGCGGGTGTGTGTGCTGATGAGTGTGCGCAGCTGATGGTGGACTTCTTTAAGGAACGCCGCCCCTGATCGCCCCTAGGCCTCACCCCTAAAAGATGGTTCGTAAAACGCGAAAAGCCGTGCAGAGATTACGTGGCTTTTCGCGTTATTTGTACGAAAAACCCGATTTATTTGAAAAATACTTCAAAAATTTCAAAAATGACCCATATTTTTTCATGAAAAGCCCACCACATCACACATAACCGGGTCTACCATATATAGGCATTGGAGCCTCCGCCTGCCCGCGCCTGACGTTCAACACCCCGCGCGGTGCCCGCGGATAACTCCCAGAAACTCACCCGAACCATCCATTCTCTGAGGGGATCTAACCGTGTTAAGCGTTGACAATATTTGGGCAAAAGGGCGCCACACTCCGCTTTTTGACCGCACCACCTTCTCAGTGGGCGAGGGTGAAGTGATTATTGTTCAGGCGGATAGCCAGTTGGAGCGTACCTCTCTGGCGTTGGCGCTGACTGGTCGCCTTCCCCTGTCCGGCGGAACGATTAGCTGGAGCGAAGGCGATGATGAGCCTCGCCGTATTTCGATGAAGCGTCTGCGTGCTCTCAGCAGCGTGGTGGACTCTCCTGATGTGACCGCTCCCGAGCAGCATATGCGCGTGCATGATTATGTGTCGGAGATGCTCTCCTATAACCTGCCGATTTTTGGTCGTTCCCGTGCGAGCCGCTGGTTGGCCGAGCGCGGTCTTGAGGAGCTGGACGGCCTGTGGATGGATGAGATTAGCGGCGAGATGAACATTGAGCTGATGGCTGCTTTGGCGCAGCATAGCCCCTCTGATTTGCTGGTTTTTGATACTCCTTCCCGCCACCTGAACCACACGTACATGTGGCTTCCGTACCTGGAGGAGCTTGCCACTGACGAGGATCGCCCTCGCACTGTGGTGGCGATTGTTCCGCATATTTCGGAGTCCTGGCAGGGCGCCCGTGCTGTGGTGGGTAGTGTTCACATGGATCAGGACGGCGAGTTTGAGCCGGCTGAGGAGCCTGTAGAAGAGCTGACTGAGACGGAAGAGCTGACTGCCGCAGAAGAACTAATCCAGACCGAGCCTGTGATTGACGTGATTGAGGTGCGTGAGGTTGAGGAAATCCCCTCGGCCTCTTCGATTTCCCTCACCCCCGCGGCATCCGGCACTTCCGGAGCCGCTCAGACCACTGACCATAAGACTGATAACCAGAAGACCGGCAACCAGAAGACTGTTGCCCAGAAGACCGCTGAGAAGGAGTAAGAATGACTGTTCTGCGTGTGGCTCTTGTTGAGCTTAAGCGCCTGACCAGCGGTGTTTTGCCGGTTCTGGTGCTTCTTGCTATGTCTTGCATCCCGCTGTTGTACGGTGCCCTGTACCTGTACGGTAACTGGGATGCTTACGGCAATGTGAATGGCATTGTGGGTGCTCTCGTGGTTGAGGATGAGGGCGCGACGGATTCCGAAGGTAAGCAGGTGAATACCGGTGCTGACGTGAAGAAGAGCCTTCTAGATGCTGGCACGTTTGATTGGCGCCAGGTGCAGACTCGTACTGAGGCTGTCGAGGGTGTGGAGAACGGCACCTATGACTTTGCGATGGTGATTCCGAAGGATTTCTCGCGTAATTTGCAGAGTGCCGGTTCGTTTAAGCCTGATGCTGACGGTAAGACGGGCCCTATTGATGCGCGTTCGGCGGGTATTGAGGTCATTACGAATGACGCGAATAACTATGTGCTGACGAATATTGTCACGAAGGCGGGCACTGCGGTGCGTGATTCGGTGGCTGAGAAGGTCGGTAATTCGACGGCTAATTCGCTGTTGGCTAGCTTCACGACGATTCATTCGAAGATGGGTGAGGCCGCTGACGGTGCGTCGAAGGTGAATAACGGCACGGTGAAGCTAGCGGATGCGATTGTTCAGCTGAAGGATGGCACCGCCACGGTGAATGATGGTGCCGTGAAGCTGAAGGATGGCACCTCCTCCTTGGCTGATGGCCAGTCCCAGTTGTTGGATGGTCAGAAGCAGTTGGCGGAGGGCGCTGCGAAGCTTGCTGATGGTGTTTCGACTTTGGATTCGGGTGCAGCGAAGCTGGATTCTGGTGCTGCGAAGCTTGCCGATGGTGCGTCGAGTTTGAAGGATGGTTCGTCGACTTTGGCTTCGGCGGCTGCGTCTGCTTCTGAGGGGGCGTCGAAGCTAAAGGACGGTTCGGCGACCCTGGCTGAGGGTACTGCGAGCTTGAAGAGTGGTTCGGCTTCGGTGGCGAAGGGCGCTAATGATTTGGCCTCGGGTATTCATCAGTTGCGTGAAGGCATGGATCAGGCTGGTATTCGTGAGTTGCCGGCTGAGCTGAACGCGATGTGCATGCGTCTGCATGAGACGGATGCTTCTGCTGGTAGCGGCGATTTTGGTCGTGACTTGTCGAATACTGTGGTGTCTGCGACTGCGCAGAAGATGCGTGCTCAGTTGGCGCCGCTGGTTGAGGCGGGTACGTTGACTCAGGAGCAGGCTGATCAGCTGGTGGCTGCTGTTGATTCTGAGGAGACGAAGAATGAGGTTGCTGAGCTGAATCAGAAGGCTCTGCAGTCGCATCTGGCTACTCGTGATGCTGCCGCTGCTGATGCTTTGTCGAAGTTGAGCGCGTTGAAGTCGAGCCATTGTGTTTCTGATGGTTCGTCGTCGACTGCGGCGAAGATTCAGACTTTGGTGTCTGGCGTGGATGCGCTGGATTCTGGTGCTTCGTCGCTGGCGAAGGGTGCTTCGTCGTTGGCTGAGGGTGCTGCTCGTGTGGATGCTGGCGCCTCCTCGTTGGCGTCGGGTTCGGCGACTTTGGCTGATGGTAATTCTAAGATTGCTTCGGGTGCTTCGAGCCTTGCGAGTGGTTCTGCGACTCTGTCGGGTGGCGCTTCTGAGCTGAAGGAGGGTACTGGTTCTTTGAAGAGCGGTGCCGCCGAGCTGAAGGATGGTAGCGGTACTTTGGCGGAGAAGGAGCAGTCTGCGGTTGACGGTCAGCAGAAGTTGGCTGATGGCGCGAATGAGCTGAAGGACGGCGCGTCGAAGCTTTCTGACGGTACTGCGAAGCTGTCTGATGGTTCTTCGCAGCTGAATGATGGTGCTTCCGAGTTGAAGAATGGTACGTCGTCGCTGGAGAGCGGTTTGGCTTCTGGTGCTAAGCAGGTTCCGAGCCTTGCGCCGAGTGAGCAGGCGAAGGTTGCGGATACGATGTCGAACCCTGTGACTTTGTCGCATGATTCGTTGGCGTCGGGTCGTAACTACGGTGAGGGCATGGGCCCGTTCTTCATGTGCTTGGCGCTGTGGATTGGCGGCTTGATGCTGGTTCAGACGTTGCGCGTGATGAATAACCGTGCGTTGGCTTCGCATGCTCCGTCGATTCGTGTGATGCTCGGTAGCTGGATGCCGTTTGGCCTGGTGGGTATTGCTCAGGCGACTTTGATGTTCGCGGCGATTAAGTTCGGTTTGGGCTTTGAGATGGCTCATCCGTGGCTGGTGTGGCTGTTCCTCTGCTATGTGGCTTTGGTCTTTACCGGTTTCATTCATGGTTTGACGGTGATTTTGGGTGCGCCGGGCAAGCTTGTTGCTTTGGTCATTCTGATTCTGCAGCTGATTACTGCGGGCGGCACGATGCCGTATGAGACTCTGCCTGAGTCGATTCGTTGGATGCATGACTTCTTCCCGATGGGTTATGCGGTGGCGGGTACGCGTCGTTTGGCGTACGGCATTAATGAGTCGAGCCTGTGGGGCATCATGCTGGTTTTGACTCTGTGGGGTCTGGCTGGTCTGGTGTTGGGTTACATTGGCACGCGTCGTGATCGTACGTGGTCGCTGAAGAAGCTTGCACCGGAGATTACGGTGTAACGAACCCTGTTTGGTCGCACTGGGGAAAACTGTCTAATAAAATAGAGATATATCTGCAAAAAGGGAGGGAGGACTTCTGATGTTGCAGCGCCCAGTCGCTGAAGCTGCAAGTCGTCGTCCCGGCCGTACAGGTAGAACTCAGTTGAAGTTGTTCAACGCTGCTATGGAAATCATGACCCAAAAGGGGCTTGAGTACGCCACTGTTGAAGAGGTGGCTGCCCGGGCGGGTGTTTCTAAGGGAACCGTGTATTACAACTTCGGTTCTAAGAAGACCATGGTGGATCAGCTGGTTCAGTACGGCACGCAGTTGCTGCTGAGCGATGCGCGTCGCGCGGCGTCGGTTCATTCTGACCCGCGTGAGGCTTTGCGGAGTGCTATTCGCGCCGCATTCCAGTATCTTGAGGACCGTCCGGGTTTTACTCGGATGTGGCTTGCGGAGGCGTGGAAGGGCGCGGATGGTTGGACCGATGCGATGAGCGATAACCGTTTGAATCTTCTGAATTATTTGGAGGAGATGACGGAGGCTGTGGCTCGCCGCTATACGGTTGATACCGCTCAGAATCCTCGTGCGATTGCGATCTCTATGTTCGGAGCGATTTATATGCTTGCCATGGATCGTGAAGTGCATCAGGCGGAGCGCAATGCTGAGGATGCAACGCGTGCTGTCATGCTAGTTGTAGATGGGTATATCCGTCATTAGGCGGACCTGTTGGGGTCTGCAGACGTGCCGGGACTTTCGGGGTCGGGTGTCGAAAAGGGCGCGGTGAAAAGGGGCCGTGAAGAGGGCGACACCCGGTTGCCGTACGCGCTTTTTCTTGCCCTCCTGTTGGGGGTGTGCTATAGTTTTCCACTGTTGGTGGTGTGTCCGAGCGGCCGAAGGTGCATCACTCGAAATGATGTTTGGTGTAAAAGCCAACGGGGGTTCAAATCCCTCCACCACCGCACCAACGAAAACCCGTCGAGATTCGTCTCGGCGGGTTTTTGCATGCCCGGATTGTTTTGGGGTGGTGATGGCGGGTGCGTTGGCAGGGGCGTCGGTGGGCGCGTTGGTGGGTGTTTGTGCGGCGGTATTTGCTGTGTTTTATAGGGTGTGTGCCACTTCCGTGGGTTTCCCGGTGCTTGCGGTTTCGGGGCTGGGTAAAATCGTATTATGCGTATTAAGATTCTTGACCACCCGCTGGTCTCTCACAAGATTAGTGTTCTGCGTGATAAGAACACTCCGTCCCCGATTTTCCGTCAGCTGGTTGATGAGCTGGTGACCCTTCTTGCCTATGAGGCGACTCGCGAGATCCGCGTGGAAGAGGTTGAGGTTGTGACTCCGGTGGCGACTACTACCGGTGTTCGTATTGCTGATCCTAAGCCGCTGGTTGTTCCGATTCTGCGTGCTGGTCTGGGCATGCTTGAGGGTATGACTCGTCTGGTTCCGACCGCTGAGGTGGGCTTCCTGGGTATGGCTCGTAATGAGGAGACCCTGGATATTGTGACGTATGCTGAGCGTCTGCCGGAGGACCTGACTGGTCGTCAGGTGTACCTGCTGGACCCGATGCTGGCTACCGGTGGCACTCTGATTGAGGCAATTAAATTCCTGCGTAAGCGCGGCGCTGAGTCTGTGACTTGTGTGTGCCTGATTGCTGCTCCCGAGGGCATTGCTGCTCTGGAGAAGGGCGTTGAGGGCATGGAGAATGTTGACCTGTTCTTGGCTGCTCGTGATGAGCGTCTGAACGAGAAGGCGTATATTATTCCGGGTCTGGGTGACGCCGGTGACCGCCTGTACGGTCTGGCTGAGTAATAGCCTGGCTGAGCGAGCTTATTTGCTTACGGTGAGCGGGCGCCTCTGCATATGTATGTGCGGAGGCGCTTTGCTACGTCTTGTGAGTATTCGGTGGGTTGCGTGCCGCGGTGTGGCGGTGCGTGTCTAATGTGTCCGGGGCTTGGGTGGCGATGGTGCGGCTGGGTGTTGGTGTAGGCTTTTGCAACACCCTCCCTATATGTGATTAGGAACACATTAAAGCATTTGAGGGCGCTTCAAAACTTCAAGCATATTCACAGTCTCACATGAAAATACAGGGTATGACCCATACATAAAAGAAACCGTGAATATTTATGTGCGAAAAATTGTGAAAGCTTCAGGTTGCGCCTCAAACCTCCCAAAATAGCGGAGGGGTATTGTACTCCTATTGGCCTCAAGGGGGTATCCATTATGCTGAATCCGCTTGATTTATCTGCCAAATAGGAGAAATATTAAGTAAGAGGATTGAGGCTCAACAGGTATTGGGGACTGTTTGCCTCGGCGTCACTTCCGGCGCACCCCACCCCATGTACGACTGGGATCCCGTACACAGACTTTGAGAGAAGGTTGAACCATGTCAGGCGCTGTACCTGGATATGTCCACATCTCCCAGCGCGGTCGTGCCGCTAAGCGTCAGGCCGTGCAGCCCCAGCGTCCCGCGATGCCGGCCGCAACGTTGCGCCCGATGACATTCTCTGCCGGGGATTCTGCCCATAAGCAGGCTCAGGAAAATGAGGCACGCGGCTTCGTGCTTTACGTGGGTTTGAACGAGGAACTTGCCGCTGCGAACGGCACCTCCCTGGTGCGTATCGTTCAGGATTTGCGCACCTATGCACACCATCTGGCACCTGAGTCGGAGTCCTACGCTGCTGTGGCGTTGGCTCCGGTGAACGCTGAGGGTAGCGACCTTGAGGTGGTGCGTAATGCGCTCGGTGATCCGACCGCAATGTACATGCATCCGGAGGCGAATGTCGCCCGCGAAGCAGAGACCACGAACAGCCACTCCTCGGGCGTGCTGATTGACCTGGCGCGCCGCGAGGTGTTCCTGGACGGTGAGCCGCTCATGCTGACCTTCAAGGAATTCGAGCTGCTGGCACACCTGGTGGAGAATTCTTCCCGCACCGTGGGTCGTGAAGAGCTGCTGAAGGCACTGTGGAGCTCGGGTGACGAGCATCCGCACGAGCGTACGATTGACGTGCATATTCGTCGTCTGCGTTCGAAGCTGGGTCGCCTGTCGGGTACTGTGCGTACGGTGCGCGGTCAGGGCTACCGCTTCTTTGAGCACCCCGAGGTTGTTGTCTGGGCTGCTCCGGAATACTCGATTTAGCGTGTACAGAATTTAGTCTCTGTAGAGTGCACCCCGGTGTGCTGGCGTAATGCCGGTGCACCGGGGTTTACTTATGCCTGCTTACTTGTGCCCGCTTACTTGTGTCTGCGGGGCTCGTTCATGTGGCGGTGTGCAGCACGTGTTGGCGCCCTCTAGATAGAATGGGTGTATGGCTGAAAATTCTTCCAACACTGCATCTGGCTCGCACCGCCGCGGGGTTAAGCGTCTGATTATTATGCGCCATGCGGAGGCTGATTGGGGTCTGAATGATTTTGATCGTCCGCTGACGAAGCGTGGTCACGAGCAGGCCGCCGCCGCTGGTGCCTGGTTGGCTTCTCGCGGTTATATTCCGGAGCAGATTATGTCGTCATCGGCATTGCGTACTCGCCAGACGACGACTTGGGTTTCGGATGGTTTGGGGGCGAAGGCGCCTACCGCTCATCTGGATGAGGGT
>CAUUAD010000012.1:0-21439 GCA_963542785.1 Rothia mucilaginosa | reverse complement strand
TTGGGCTAGACCCAGCTCTTATGCGCTAAGGCTTAGAGAGCGGTGTAGTAGCCGTCAACGGACATCCAGGAGGTGGGGTGCACCAGGGTACCGTTGGTGGGGTTCAGAGCGGAGATCATCTTGCCGTCGCCCAGGTAGATACCAACGTGGCTGTAGCCGTTCTGGAAGACGATGTCGCCGGGCTGGGGGTTAGAGGTCGGGCGCAGCTCGTTCTTCATTGCGTAGGTGAAAGCGGTCAGCTTGATGCCGTGCTGAGCGAAAACCCAAGAGGTGAAGCCGGAGCAGTCCCATGCACCGAAGGTCTTGCCGCCCCAAACGTATGCGCCACCCAGGCCGCTCATTGCGGTTGCAACGATTGCGTCGCGGGATGCGTTACCGGTGGAAGCGGAGGAAGCTGCGGGAGCAGCGGGTGCAGGAGCTGCAACGGGTGCAACGTAAGCCTGCTGTGCCTCAGCCTGGGGTGCTACGTAGGAGGTCTCAACTGCGGGTGCAGCGGGTGCCTCGGTTGCTGCGGGAGCAACGTAGGTCTGCTGTGCCTGAGCCTGGGGTGCAACGTAGGTGGTTGCGGGAGTGTTGTAGCTGGTGTAGTCGAACTCGTAGTTGGTGTAGTCGTAGGACAGATCAGCAGCAGCGGGGATCTGTGCAAATGCGTTCGCGGGAACGGTCGAGCCGAGCAGAATTGCGCCTGCTGCGAGGGTTGCACCTGCGGTACGTACGATCTTCTTAGCCATTGGTAATTCCTCCATTGCCTGACGAGGTGAGCTGTCGGGCTCGAGCATGGATTCGCTCGGCCACCGAAGTGACTTAGCCCCGAGGCTTCTCGATTGAGAAGCCGTATCCCAGCTTGGGGATTGGGTCCCCCGCTTCTGCCATATTGGGTAGACGTTCATCGAAGCGTTGGCAGAACTCAGCGGAACCGCTTCGACGGTGCCCTCTTACGATTAGGATTTGGGCACAGAAAAGAGAATACACAGAAAACTCCCAGTTGTCACCTCTTTCGGTCTTAAATTCCGGGCTTTCACCCCCGGCGGAACAGAGTGGACTGGACCGACTAGACCCCCGTTTATTTGTGGGAGCTTAAGCGACTTAAGGCGTTTGACTAGGCATTTCACAAGGATGCACATTCGCTTTTAATGCACCATCACCCCTTAAGGACAGGGTTCAAAACTCTTAAAAATGACCCTTATCTCTTAAGTGTCCATTCTCAGAGATTGCTCAGATGCCGGCGTTTCCCTCAGTTTCAACCTCAGATTTAAGCGAAAAACACGAAAAATGCACTCGAGCGCAGTTGCTAAAACTTTGAGAGAGGAGTATATGCGCCCGCGCACGCAACCAAACTCTGAAACGCCCCGCCCGCTAGGCGCCCCAACCCGAATCCCACCGCAAGACCATATAAACCGCCACAGACACAAAAACGGTGGCACCGCCTCCACCAAGGAAGGCGATACCACCGTTTAAAGCGTAAACTGGGTTAGCGGACTCTCAGAACTAGAGCTTAGAGGCTGCCACCGCGCTTGACCACAATTGCGTTTGCCACGTCCATATCTAGGGAGAGGGTGTCCTCTTCACCATCGGCGTGAACAATCACGTCATCGTTCTGGCCAGCAACCACGGACACCGAAGCGCCGTAGACAATACCTGCGTCAGCCAGCAGCTTCAGCAGCTCAACATCAGTCTGAATGGACTCGGGGAAGCGAGAAATAGTGAAGCGGTCCTCGGGGCCGGAGTCGCGTGCAGCCAGGGACATGGGCACGGTGCGCTCATCATTCTTCTCGCTAGTGTGGCCCAGGTCCTCCAGGCCGGGGATAGCGTTACCGTACGGGGAGAACTTGGGATCCTTGAGCATCCCCAGGATGCGCTTCTCCACCTTGTCACTCATGACGTGCTCCCAGCGGCATGCCTCTTCGTGCACGTACTCAATTTCCAGACCGATAATGTCGGAGAGCAGGCGCTCAGCCAGGCGGTGCTTACGCATCACCTCAACAGCCTTATGGCGGCCTTCCTCAGTCAGTTCGAGGTGGCGATCCGGCTCAACGGTGAGCAGGCCATGCTTCTCCATGCGTGCCACGGTCTGGGAAACGGTCGGGCCGGAGTGCTCCAGTCGTTCAGCGATGCGCGCACGCATGGGGACAATGCCCTCTTCCTCCAGTTCGAGGATGGTGCGCAAATACATCTCTGTGGTATCGATAAGGTCTGTCATATATCTCTCCCAGCTATCACCGCAACAGTGCTTAGATAGCACTGCCTAAGTCGTTACTTATTCAATAATCTATTATGTACTTTTTCAGCGGCTTTTGCCACGGCTTAAGTCATTGGCTTAAGTCATTGAGTCGCCCAACAATAACCGTTGGACGACTCAATACAACACCTTATATATACATTTTGTTAGCCCGCCCCTTATTAAGAGGAGTGGATAGTAGGCTCTACTCTGCGGACTCAGCCTCGGCAGTTTCCTCTGCAGCAGAAGCGTTCTGCGCGGTTTCCTTCTCCGCCGAGTTGTTCTCTACGGGCTCACCAGCAGATTCCTCAGCAGGTGCATCAGACTCTGCGTTCTCCTGCGCAGCGTTCTCCTCCAGGTCTTCCGGGCGAACACGGTCAGCCCACGGAACCCAATCCGGCGCGATCAGCGCATCATCACCGGGCAGCAGACCAACCTCGCAGATCGTTGCCACGCGGGAGCGAGGCGCACGCGAGAGGGTCGCGAACCAGAACCAGCCACGGTAACCGGGCAGGGTGCACTCAAACAGGTGAGTGCTCAGGCGCTCTTCCTCGGCGCGCACATGGTGCACCAGGCCGATGGCGTGTGCCGGGGCGATTTCCTGAACGCCCTGCAGTGCTACGTCCTTAGCGGCGGCAAGAATCTCATCCACTTTGGAGGTGCGGCGCAGCTTGTGCGGAACACCCAGGGAGGGGACACCTACCTCTTCATCCAGCGGGGTGAAGGGGTCGGGGGTGGAGTCTTCGTTCTGTTCAGTTTCTTCGGTAGCGGATTCCTCGGAAGCAGATTCTTCAGCAGGCGTCTCAGCCACCTCAGGCTCCTCAGCGTTCACGGAGGGCTGAGTCTCAGCAGGTACAGCGCTACCCTCGTCAGCGCTCTCAGGCGCGGCAGAAGGCACAACGGACTCTGCGGGCGCGTCAGTAGCGGGCGTAGTTTCGGGGAGCAGTTCAATAACCTGTTCAGACATACCCCTATTAAAGCATCTCGCGTGCGCAAACAGTGCGGCCGCTCCCCCAAGCTTCACATACGCTGTGAATTTGGGTCTCAAACCGCTAAATCTGGGGCTTCGCCCACGAACAGCTGTGTGTGAGCTGATACCGTTAAATCCATGAGTAATGAACCCGCACAGGATAAGCACAACGCTGCAGAGCAGACCCCTGCATCCCTGCCCTATGCCGGAGCCATCCGCTGGCTCGGTGCAGGCGGCGCGATTCTCGCCCTGCTTTGTCTGCTCACCGGAGTTGCCATGCTCGTGATGAAGTGGGTTGGGGCAACGCCGCCCGCCCTCATGAGCCAGATTCCACTGGTCCTCCTACCCGTCGCCTTTATTGCACTCATGGCCGCACTGATCCTATCGGTCATGCGCCGCAACAAGGCATAAAGATTTGAGCCGCAAGCTCACACACATCATTCACTTATCAAGTACAGCCTGCCATTCAGAGAGAAAGATAGAGTATGTCTGCTGAAGCAAAACTCCTAGTCGTCGATGACGAGTTCAACATTCTTGAACTGCTCGCCACCTCCCTGCGTTTCGCCGGTTTTGAAGTAGTTACCGCCGGCAACGGCCGCGAAGCCCTCGAAAAGGCACACGCCGAAAACCCCGACCTCATTGTCCTGGACGTCATGATGCCCGGCATGGACGGCTTCGAGGTGACCCGCCGCCTGCGCGAAAACGGCACCACCACCCCCGTGCTCTTCCTGACCGCAAAGGACGCCACCGAGGACAAGGTGACCGGTCTGGGTGCCGGCGGCGACGACTACGTCACCAAGCCCTTCTCCCTCGACGAGGTGATCGCCCGCATCCGCGCTATTCTGCGCCGTAGCCGCAGCGTCCAGGAAGAGGATGACGCCGTACTGCGCGTTGACGCCCTCAGCCTGAACGTGGACACCCACGAAGTGTTCCTCGGTGACGAAGAGATTGACCTCTCCCCCACCGAGTTCAACCTGCTGCACTACCTGATGCTCAACGCCAACCGCGTGCTGTCCAAGGCGCAGATTCTTGACCACGTGTGGGAGTACGACTTTAACGGCGACTCCTCCATCGTTGAGTCCTACATTTCCTACCTGCGCCGCAAGATCGACAACAACCGTGAAAACCACGAGCCGCTCATCCACACCAAGCGCGGTGTGGGCTACATGATTCGCGGTTCTCGAGGCTAACGTGGCGCTCAAACCCCTCGACCGGATCCCCCAGTCTCTTTCCCTTCGCACCCAGCTGGTGCTCATCACCTCCATGCTCATTGCCCTCTCCATTGCGGTGACGAGCCTGGTGGCGATTTCCGCTTTGCGCGCCCAGATGGTGCACCAGCTGGATGAAGAGATGAAGAGCAACGCCTCCTCACTCGTGCAGCTGGCGACCGTGCGCCCCTCCGGCAATCAGGAACGATCCCTGAGCACCTACCGCCTATACCTGCTCGATAAGGACGGCAACGTACTGTACTCGCTCAAGTCCGAGGACAGCGAGCAGTTCAGCGAGCCGGCGTTGCAGGGCTGGACCGAAGAGAAGGTTCGCAAGCAAAACGAGGAGGCGGTCACCGTCAACTCGGTGGGCAGCTCCTCCGATTGGCGTGTGCTCGCCGTGCCCATTGAAGCCAAAGACACGTCAGGTTTGCCGGAGGCGGCCTCCCTCATCATTGCCATGCCGCTGAAGCAAACAAACCAGGTGGTCGCCCTCGTGGGTGTGCTGACCTTCGCGTTTGGTTTGGCGACTCTTGCCTCCGCGATTGCGATGACCTGGGTGATTGTGACCCGCACCTTCGAGCCGCTGGCCCGCGTGGAGCAGACCGCCGCCAAGATCGCTGCCGGTGACCTCTCTCAGCGTATTGAGGACTACAACCCGAGCAATGAGATTGGTAACCTCGCGGTTTCGCTGAACACGATGCTCACCCAGATTGAAATGCTCTTCAAAGCCCGCGAGAAGAGCGAAGCGAAAATGCGCCGCTTCGTGGGTGACGCTTCGCATGAGCTGCGCACCCCGCTGGTCAGTATTCGAGGCTACTCGGAGCTGTACCGTCAGGGCGCTCTGCCCACCGATGAGGCGGTCGCAACCGCGATGAGCCGCATCGAGTCGGAGTCCAAGCGTATGGGTCAGCTCGTGGAAGACCTGCTGACCCTGGCGCGTATTGATGAACGCCGCGAATCCAAGCTGGCGCCCTTCGACCTGTTCAATCTCGCGGTGGACGCTAGTAACGACGCCTACGCCACGGCACCCGATCGTACGGTGTCCCTGGTGGGTCTGAGCGAGGACGTGGCACCGACCTCCGCAACCGTGCTCGGCGACGAATCACGCCTGCGTCAGGTCGTGGCGAACCTGCTGACCAACGCTATGCGCTACACCCCCGACGGCTCTCCCTTAGAGATTGCGGTGGGCGTGCGCGAAGAGGTTCCCGGCTTCCCGCTCTCCGTGCTGGAGGTGCGCGACCACGGCCCCGGCATTCACGGCGAGGACCGCGAGCGCGTGTTCGAGCGCTTCTACCGAACCGACACCTCGCGTTCGCGTGAGACCGGCGGTACGGGTCTGGGCCTGTCCATTGTGGCTGCGATTATTGAGCAGCACGAAGGCAGGATTCACATTGAAGAGACCGATGGTGGCGGCGCTACCTTCGTGATTTCTTTGCCGTTCTACCCGCCGCCCGTCTCGGACGATCAGCTGATGAAGTAACACTGACGCATAAACCCCCGGATTGTAGAACTTGAGTGTTCTACGGTTCGGGGGTTTTGCTGTGCCCTGGAGGCGGGACTATATCGCGGCGGGGCGATAACTCGCGGCAGTGCGAGTGAGGAGAGCACGAGTAAGAAGGAGCGGCGCAGCTAAAGAACAGAGGGAGCAACCTAGCGCGCGTCATGGCGGCGTCATTTTCGGGAGGGTTTTCGATTTTTTCGAGATGCTGGAGCGAATCTGGCGTGTTTATCCACAGATTTACCAATTCATCATTTTTCAGCTCATTTGATGCATTTTGAAAGATATAGTGATAACAAGCTTCCGGTCAGGAACTCAACCCTTCCAGAGATCCAAACCCCAAGCACCACCACGGGGCAACCGCCCCACCCATCTCACATATCTCAAAGGAGAAAACCATGGCACAGTTCAATGTCGATTCCGAAGTCATCGCAGCCAAGAGCGCACAGGCACGATCCTACGTCGCATCCATCACCGCAGACGTCAACGGTATGACCGCCTCCCTGCACGACCTGCAGAGCTCCTGGACCGGCTCCGCATCCGCGAACTTCCAGGGCGTACTGGACCAGTGGCACGCAACCCAGCGCCAGGTCGAAGCATCCATCACCCAGATCAACGAGGCACTCACCCGCGCAGGTGTGAACTACGCAGACACCGAGCAGGCTAACGCCTCCATGTTCGTCGGCTAAGGGGGCAGGGCTACTGAGCGATATCTGAGGCCCGCCCGCAGGCAGGCGGCAGACCGGGCGGTTTAAAGGTCCCGGCCGCACGGCATACCGCCTGCCAGATTCGCCAGAAGGCGGCGAACATCTATTGAGAAAAACCCCGCCGCATCCTCGCAAGTGAGGATGCGGCGGGGTTTTATTGCACGAAAATCTTTGGGCTCAAGAGCCCAATCCTTAGGAGCTGAGCGTTAGAAGCTCAGCTTTAGGAGGCGGGGGTCTCCTGGCGGAATCGCAGACGCCACAGGCGGCGCTCAGCGTCGTAATGCCAGATGCTCGAACGGCTCACGCGGCCGCGCGCGGTAGCAACCGCCGCCATGACCAGCACACTGGAAGAATCCAGCACCTGCACGCCCTGCTTGAGCGGGGCACCATGCTGGGTGAAGGCGCGTTCGCGGTACTGCAGTACCGAGGAGCGCGACACTGACTTGCCGGTGGCGGTCACCCACACCAGACGCTCGTGCAGCATGGACTCCAGCTGCGCCGCATCCATGACGGAGCCGCGGCTTTCGAGCAGCTGTTCTGCGGCGGCTGCTTCCTCGGGATTCAACGCAGGCGCGGCAGGTGCAGCGGGCGCGGGTTCAGAAGGCTGAGTAGGCGCGGCGGGAGCGGCAGGAGCAATAGGTGCGGGTTCAGCAGGCTGGGCCGGAGCATCCTGAACGGGCTCTACCGTTTGCTCTTCTGCATGCACTTCTGTTTCGCCCAGAAGTTCCGCCGGGTCAACATCGTTCGGGTCGAGGCCCGCGAACTCTTCCAGGCCGGTCAGGTCATCCTCGTCTTCCGCCTGCGCGGCACTGGATGCCTGCTGGGCGGTCTCCTGCTGGCGCGCCAGTGCCTTTGCGTCACGCTCAGCGGCGCGCTCTGCCGCGAGCGCCAGCTGTTCCTTGCGGGTGCGGACCGCCTCCGGGTCGGGGGCGTTCACCGCGGAGGCGGGGCGCAGCAGACCGGACAGGCGCAGGCTCTCCACGCCGCGCTGAGCATTCTCGATCTCGGCTGCGGTGAATTCCTGCACGGGCAGGTGGGCGTCCGCGGAAGACTCGGAGGGCGCCGGCTCAGAGAGGGCAATGTCTGAGAGGGCGCCGTCAGAGAGTGCAGGTTCTGCGGCGGGAGCGTTCACAATCGGGGCTTCAACAGCCGGAGCCTCCACAGGCTCAGCCGCAGGTTCAGCAGACGCACCGAAGCCGGGGCCGTGTGCTGGTTCGCGGCCCTCCTGGTAGGCGCGCGCGGCACCATTCGCCAGGGAGTCCGCCTTCTCGTTGAGCTCGTGACCGGCGTGGCCCTTGACCCAAATGAATTCGTAGTCGCGGCCGGTCAGCGCCTGATCCAGCGCCTCCAGAAGGTCGCGGTTGAGCACGGGCTTACCGTCAGACTTCTTCCAGCCTTTTTTCTTCCAGCCGGGCATCCACTTGGTCAGCGAGTTAATGACGTACTGGCTATCGCAGTACACGCGCAGCTTCGCCTCCGGACGGGATGCGGTCGCCTCGAACAGGTCCAGGACGGCCTTGAGCTCACCCATGTTGTTGGTGCCGTGCGCCCAGCCGCCGCTCGCCCAGTGGTCGTCGTCGATATACCATGCCCAGCCCGCCGGTCCGGGGTTGCCCAGCGCCGAGCCGTCTGCGGCGGCAATGATCTCTTGCGTGCTGTTCACGGTGCCTTCTTTCTGCGCCGCCGCTCTATCGTGCGGGCGGCTGTCCGTAATGATGTCTGTGATGACTTTACCGCACCGGCGGCGAGGGTGCGTAGCGCGCGGTTACAGCTGTGGACAACCTCAAGCAGACTTGTAGCGCCATTTGCCGTAATGCCGGGCGGGTACACTAAACCTATGAGCTATTCTGCCCCCGAAACACCCAGCGCACAGCACCCGGAGCGCCCCCGTCCGAGCGAGCGCGTGCAGATTTTCGCTCTTCCCACCCGCACGATGTACGGATCCCTGCGTTTTAGCTGGTTGAGCTACCTGGGCCTTGCTGAGCAGCAGCGTGCGGCGCAGTTGCCGACCTCCACGGCGGCGGTCAGCTATCTGAGCACTCAGGCGCTCATGCGCGCTATGGCGGCGGCACGTCTGGATGTGCCCTCGAGTGCCGCTTCTGAGATTGAGGTGGATCGTGCCTGCACCCTGTGCACCAGCGGCAAGAAGCATGGTAAGCCGCGTATTGCGGGCGTGAATTTCAATATGTCGCAGGTGAATCCGCTGGTGGTGGGTGCGTTTAGCCGTAACGCCTCGGCGGTGCTCGGCGTGGATGTTGAGACCCTGGATGCGCGCCTGTTCTCCGGTTTTGCGCGTCTGGCGCTCTCTAATGAAGAACGTACGTTCTACGAGCGGGTAGCGCAGGAACGCCCCGCACCCGTACTGCATCTGCTCTCTGTGGCGCTGTGGACCGCTAAGGAGGCGGTGCTCAAAGCGACCGGCCACGGTCTGAGCGTAGTGCCGTCCCTGGTTCGGGTGCAGCTCACCGATGCCCTGCTGGATGCGCTCGAGTCTGCCATGAACGACGAGCCGCTCGGCGAGAGTGCAGGCGACGAGACTCTGGGAGGCGATGCTCCCGATCCGACCGCCTTGCGCGTACTGACTCAGAACAGCTTGACCACCCGCGCGTTCTTTAGCGCACCCGCGCCTCAGGGCGGCGAGGCTGTCGAGCGTAGCTTTAGCCTGCAGTGGGTGCCCGTGGCGCTACCCGACACTGAGAACCCCGAGCAGGCACAGAAGATGCTCATCGCCCTGGCGGTTGAGACCCCCGCCCAGAGTGAACCAGCCCAGAGTGAACCAGCCCAGGGTGAGCCCGTGCAGGTTGAGGTGCAGCTTCTGCCGGTTGCCACTCCCCTGGAGCTCAAGCGTCTGCTGACCGATTAGCGACGCCCCCATAACAACAACGACTGAACGCGCCCACCATGACAGCGAGCGCGTTCAGTCGTTTTATTCTGCTGTTTTATTCTGTCGTTTTATTCCGCCTCATCAAGGCGTTCGAGACAGACCCTAAGGAGTATCTTCACCCAGGGTATCCACGCCCAGGGCGCGGCCGAAGCTGCCAAGCTTCGTACCGGTCTCGGTGTGCTCCAGCTCCGGGTCGGACTCAGCCACAATACCCGCGCCAGCGTACAGTACCGCCTCGTCCGGGCTGACCTGGGCGCAACGCAACACCAGCGCCCACTCGCCGTTACCCTCGGCATCCATGTAGCCGACCAGGCCGCCAAAGTAGCGGCGCTCAAAAGACTCCAGCTCACGAATCAGCTGCAGAGCCTTCTCAGTGGGTGCACCACAAATCGCGGGGGTCGGGTGAATCGCGCGGGCACCGTCCAGGCAGGTCAAACCCTCCTTCAGCACGCCGTCGATGGGGGTTGCCAGGTGCCACAGCTGCGGGGTCTGCAGCAGCGAGGGCACCTGCGGCACGTTCAGCTCCTCGGCGATGGGTGCCAGGCGCTCGGCAATGTCATTGATGACGTAGGCGTGCTCGTGGCGGTCCTTCGGCGAGGCGAACAGGCGGTCGCGAATCGCCTCGTCCTCGGCACTACCGGGCTCGGCAATGCGCGGGGCGCTACCGGCAAGCGGGTGGGTCTTGAAGGCGCGGCCCTCGGTGCGGAACACCAGCTCCGGGGAGGCGCCCATCAGGTAGCTGCCGTTCATGCCGCGCTCGCCGTCGGGCAGTCGCACCGCAAAGTTGAAGGCGGAACGCTGCTGGGCGCGCAGGTTGTTATACAGCGCCTCCAGGTTGAGGGCGCCGGGTGCGTAGCGGGCGGTCAGCACGCGAGAAAGCACAATCTTGCTCAGCTCACCCGCCTTCATGCGCTCCACGGCGGTTGCCACGGCGGCACGGTACCGGTCGTTCTGCCGCCCGGTGACCGATACCGGCTCGGCAAGCGCCACGGTCTGATCGGGGACCGGCACCTGCTGCTCCTCCAGATGTTCAGGCACGAAGAGGTAGGCGGGCATATCCGGGTCAAAAGGAATCAGGCCCACGACGGCGCTACCGGCACGTTTCGCCTCATCCAGGGCATTATCGAAGGTTACAGGGGTCATCGCACCGGATGCGCGCAGGACGCGGGTGCCGGTGGCAAAGATAAAGTCGGGAAGGTTCGTCATCGTACTTCTATCAGTGGTGTGTGGGTTCGCGCCGGGCATCTAAACGCCGGACGCGGGGGTGCCGTTAGAGGGTCGCGCCGCCGTCAGCGACAATCTCCTGCATGGTGATGTGGCGTGCCGCCTCAGAAATGAGGAAAGCGTTGACCGCCGCAATATCCGCAGGGTCGGCAATACGGCGCAGCGGAATGCCCAGACGGAACGTTTCCGGGTTACCGGCAACCGGCAGGGCGGAGCGGTCCTCACCCTCCCAGGCGTCAGTCACCATGGGGGTTCGGGTGGTGCCGGGGCAGACCGAGTTCACGCGAATACCGTGCGCGGCAAGCTGCAGACCGAAGCTGGAACTCACGCGCGCCGCCGACGCCTTCGATGCACCGTAGGCGCCAAACTCCGCGCGGGGCACACGCGCCGCGTTGGAGGCGACCGTCACCAGGGAGCGGCTGTTCGCCGGGTCGCTCTCCTGCTGGTCAATCATGATGCGTGCGAATTCGCGCAGGCACAGGAACACGCCGTCGGAGTTGACCGCGTGCAGGCGCTTCCAGGTGGTGAAACTGGTTTCGAGCAGCGGCTGGCTGTGGGCGATGCCCGCGGCGAGCACCGCACCGGTGATGGGTTCGTCGAGTGCCGCTACAGCGTTGGCGAGGGCGGTGACGGACTCTTCACTCGTAACGTCTACAGCGCGGTAGCGGAAGATTGCGTCTCCGTAGGTACCGAAGGAGGCAATGGGCTGCTCTGCAAGGTCAGCCGCAAACACCGAATAACCGTTCTTAATGAGCTGGTGGACGGTTGCCTCACCAATACCGCCGTTCGCGCCGGTCACAATGACCCAGCTCATGCGCGCGCCTCCTCAGCAGTCTCAGCCTTCTCAGCACCTTCTGCAGCATGCAGGTCGGCGAGTACATCGGCGGTGTTCAGCACGCGGGCGCAACGGCCCGAAGCGTACTCGCACGCCATGCGGTGTTCCTCCTCTGAGAAGTCGGCGAGCGCATCGGCAACCATGAACGGCTGAATGTCGCGCATGAACGCCTCCAGGGCGGTGGTCAGGCAGCCAATGTGCGCGTACACGCCGCCAATAATGAGCTGGTCGCGACCGGACTCCTTGAGCAGATCCTCGAAGGGGCTGCGCACAAACGCGGAGTAGCGCCACTTGGTCAGCACGGTGTCGCGGTCGGTCGGTGCCAGCTCGTCGAGCACGCGGGCGGACTCGTCGTTCTGCAGGCCGTCACCCCAGAAGTCGATGAGCAGGCGGCGATCCTCGGGATCCTGGCGCGGCGGCTGCGCGGTGTAGTAGACGGGAATACCGGCGGCGTGGGCGGCGTCAATAAGGCGGCGCAGATTCCGAATAGCGACGTTAATTTGAGCGTCCGGGTTGGCGTTGCCCTCACCCAGATCAGCTCCTTCGAAAGCCTGGACGAAGTGTACCTGCATGTCGTGTACAAGCAGTACAGCGCGGCTGGGGTCCACGGGCCAGCTCACGCGGTTGCTGTGTTCACGGTCGACGTAGGTGTAGGGTTTGATTTTGGGCAGTGCCATGATTCTCCCGGTTCGTGCCTATAGTTTTATCTGCGCGGCGCAGGCGGTGCACTGTGGTGGGCACAGTAGCGAGCGGGTGTTCTCTTCCGAGTCCCCTCGCGCTGACCACCCAATCAGTGAGCTTGCGCTTATCTCATAACCATCTTAGGGCATGCTTAGCTACAAGGTATATCTGAGACTTAACAAAAGTGCTTCCCCACCCGCACCCCCGTTGACAGCGCAACGGGCGCAACGGGCAGGGAAGCACTCTGACAAGTAGAAACGCTACGTGAACCGCGAATCCAGGCGCGATTCTAGTTCAACTAGTTCACGGGCACCGCGACAGCCAGCACCTCATTCAGGCCCTCAGTAATCGAGGGGTGAGTGTAAATCTCATCGCGCAGCTGCGAAGCAGTAATGCCGTGGCGCATCGCCAGAGCCACCAGGTTAATAACCTCCATGGACTCGATGACCAGCAGCTGGGCACCCAGAATCTGGTCGGTCTGCGCGTCAATCACGAACTTCATGATGCCGCGCGGGTTCTCCTGGGTCTTCGCACGCGGCATCGCGGCAACCGCGGCAACCGGCTTCGAAGCGACCTTCACCTTGTGGCCAGCCTCGATTGCCTCACGCTCAGTCAGACCCACGGAAGACAGCGGCGGGTTCATGTAAATAGTCGAAGCCACAGCCTTGCGGTCCTTAGTGGAGCGGGAACCATCACCAACCAGCTGGGAGAGCACCACGCGGTAGTCATCCATGGAAATGTAGGTGAACTGCGGGCCGCCATTCACGTCACCGAGGGCGAAAATGTTCGGCACGGTGCTGCGCAGGTGCTCATCCACGACAATTGCGCCGCGGTCGGTGGTTTCGATGCTGGTGTTCTCCAGGCCCAGACCCTCGGTGGCGGGCTTGCGGCCGGTCGCAACCATCACGTAGTCCACCTCCAGCTCCTTGGTGGCGCCCTCGGAGTCGAGGTAGGTCACGGTCACCGAGTCAGCGCCGTCCTTGAAGGACTGCACGCGCACGCCGGCATGAGCGGTAATGTCCTGATCTGCGATAATCTCGCGGGCAACCTGGGCAACATCCTCGTCGTAGCGGCCGAAGAGGGCGGGCGCGCCGTCAAGAATGGTCACCTCAGTGCCGTAGGAGGAGAAAATACCGGCAAACTCAACACCGATGGGGCCGCCACCGATAATGCCCAGGCGCTTGGGGCGCGGGGTGAGCTTCTGCAGCTCGGTGGAGGTGAGCACACGCTCAGATTCGCGGATACCCTCAATCGGCGGGATCACCGACACGGCACCGGTGTTGATGATGAAGTAGTCGGCGGTAACACGCAGGATGTCTTCGCCCGCGGTGACCTCAACCTCGGTATCGGAGATGAAACGTGCGTGACCGTCAATGAGCTTGGCAGTCTCGTTGGACAGGAGGATCTCGCGGTTCTTGGCGCGCATCATGCCGGTCAGCTTATCACGGAAAACCACGGCGGATTCGTAGGCGGCGTTTGCCTCTTCAAGGGTGCGCTCGCCGCTGGCACGGAACTCGTCGGCACGGTGCACGAGCGCCTTGGTGGGTACACAACCGATGTTGATGCAGGTGCCGCCATACATGCCGGTGGATTGTTCGATGAGAGCAACGTTCTTGCCGGTCTTGGCGTAGGCGCCGGCGAGGGTCTTGCCGCCCTTGCCGAAGCCGATGACGACCATGTCAAAGTGCAGCTGAGCGGGGGTGGTCATACTATTCTCCTGTGAAATTTAGATGATGATGTGTTCGCAGAATTCAACGGGAAGAAATGAGTATTATTCCCGTGCACCACATTTTTTCTTCTCCCCCAACCACCGCTAGGACATGAGCAAAGCCCCCACCCCTCTTCTACAACCGCCCCTCAGCCAGTGTGGGCGTAGACTGAAACTACCCGGCTCCCTACGAGTAGCCGGCCTACGAACAGCCAATATTTTCAGGAGGATTCCATGAAAACCCACGATATTCTGCGCGACGCCGCCAGCCGCCCCGGCATCGAAGCCGCCGTAGCCGTCAAGGGGCTATCAGCTGAGGCACTCAACGCCCACCCGGGCGGGCACCCGAACTCTATCGCCTGGCTCCTCTGGCACGCCGGACGACAAATGGACATGCAGCTCTCTGCCCTGAACGGTCAGCCGCAGGTCTGGGAGACTCAGGGTTTCAGGGAGCGTTTCAACCTGGGCGAGCTCGGCGACACCATGGGCTACGGCCACACCGCCGAGCAAGCACGCTCCATTGTGGTTGAAGATTCTGCCCTGCTGGTGGAATACCTTGTGGCGACCGACGAGGCGCTTGCCGACTACGCGCAGACACTGAGCGAGGCTGATTTGAGCGAGATTATTGACCGTTCGTGGACTCCGCCGGTAACTCGCGGTATGCGCCTGGTCAGCCTGATTGACGACGCAACCCAGCACGTGGGTCAGGCGGCGTACGCGGCGGGTATTCTCGCCGCGCAGGATTTCGCGGCGCAGGGCTAAAATTTTGCGCTCATCAATAACGGCACAAAAAAGTGGTGGCGCCTCGGATGATTATTTCCGAGGCGCCACCGCTTTTTACGTAGTCTCTCCTAAGAGGCCAGTTTATATTCGCTTATGGACATGAATGACATTTTCCATCTGAGGTCAGGTGTCTCGCTACTTTTCCTTTTGAAGAACCCTTACAAGAACTTTCTCAGTCCTTGACGAGTAAAGGTACTTCCTAATGGCATCACTTCCACGCTTCAATACGTATATTCTTTTAAGGTTTGCATATATCTCCCGTGCTAAATCATCACGTGAATCTTTTCTTCTTGCATCTAATATTTCTTCCGTAGCTTCTTGCAAGAATCGGGATCTTCTGGACATATCATCAACCATTCCAGAACGCGTATAAAGTATACGATTAATAATCTTTGGATCGCCCAGGAGTATCAAATCAATATAAAAGCGCCAAATATCATGTTTTTGTACCGCAATCAACCAAGAATATTCAATTAATCTATCCTCCCGTAATCTATTAACAATTTGCGAAATGTCTTCCACTCCATCAATATCTTGAAATCCATAATTATCGATTCTAGAAATTCCATAAGAATAACCTTTTTTAACTGACGAGTAGTTTGAAAAAACCTTCTTCAATCTCAACTCAACTATATGCTCCTGATTCAAAATAGCACAGTTATAGTTTTCTGATATTCTATACAGGTTCTGATCAATCCACGCCATTAATTCTTCATACAGTAGAACAGATTCCTCAAGGCGCTTATTACCCTCCTTACTTACAATCTTCCGAATATCTCTTTTTTGACTATAGAAATAAAAGAAGAAAATAGTTGGTAGCAATGTGATTATAGTAAGTGCAAGGGGCAGACTCGAGAAAATCCCAGCCACATCCAGCTTAAGGTTCAGGAAATTTTCCACAATATCTTTACCTGTAATCTTAATTGGATTATTTACCCCCAGGGATAGATAGATATGAATCGAAAGTAAAAATATAGTCAAGACCAGCATATCTTTAACTATATTTCTTAACCATGAAGGAAGCACTTTTCCATGCAGGCCATTCCAAACTTCATTCCCACCTCCAGTAGCGATAGGCAACCACCACAGCCTCAAAAATCGATACAACTTATCCCAGCGATATGTAATTCTCACTCTCCACAGAGCAATTTCAGTACGACCTTTAAGAATCATCTTCCAGGAATTACTGTCAAAAATATAAAAAAACAATGTATCCAAACCAACTAGAATAAGTTCATACAATCCTAGAGATATAAATAAAATAGACAGGGGCTGCAATAGAGGTAGCATAAATTCAAATAAAGAGGAATTACTAGAATTCATTCCAAGACTGGATATAATATTAGACCAAGCTAATTCTACATTTCCCAAAAATAGACTTAAAACAAGCAATAATATACCCACAGGTATAGCCAGCCTAACAACTCTTGGAAATCTCATTTAGATTATTCATCCCCCGAACTTTATTATGATTACATTACTCGTCTATCAAAATTTTTTTAATATCATAGTTGCCGCTGCAGCAGCACCATGACCTCGTAGTGGTCCGTATGCGGGAACATATCCAGCATGCGGCCCTGCACCGGCGCATACGAGGGCATGCGCTCCAGGTCCTTCGCTAAAGTCACCGCATTACAGCTCGAATACACCACACGGTCAATACCCGAACCCTCAATCCACGCGCACAAGCTCTCACCAATACCGCGGCGCGGCGGGTTCACCACTAGCATCTGCGGGACCGTGCCCGAAGACACCGCGAACTCCGGAGCATCCTGAGCCGAAAAGCCCACGCCCTCCAGCCCGTACTCAGCGACCGTGCGCTGCGCCGAAGCGACCGCCTCCGCACTAATCTCAATACCCGTCACCGAGCCGCCATCCATCACCGAAGCGGCATGCAGAGCAAAACCACCCACACCGCAGTACAAGTCCCACAGCGAGCGCGGAGCCACCTCACGCACCCACTCACGGCCCTGCGCGTACATCGCCTCAGCAACCTTCGTGTTCGTCTGAAAGAAGCTCTGCGGGCGCAAATGCAGGGTCAGGTCGTTCACCTGCATCGGCAGGGTCTGACGCTCCGAGAGGATAATCTCCTCATCGCCCTCAACGCGCGCCACCGGTTCACGCAGCAGATTCACCGACAGCACCGCCAGATTCGGCAACCGCTCCTGCAGCCAGTCCATCTGGCGGCGAATCGGCACCAGAAGCTTCTTCGAACGCAACACGAAACGCACCATCAGCTCACCCGCCGCCGAAGCAGTCACCAGAATATTCTTCAGCTCACCGCGACGATTCGGAATGTCATAAGGGGTCAAGTCCGCGCGCTGAATCAGCTCACGCAACACCGGAATAGCCGCCTGAATCGGCTCCATATAGAGCGGGCATTCGCCAAGATCAGTGGAGGCGCCCGTACGGTAATCCACAATGCCGAGGGTCGGGTTCTTCGCCGAACCGCCTACCACGAGCTTCGCCTTGTTGCGGAAGCCCGCCTCCGCGCTGGTCACCGGGTCCAGCCACTGCAGCTGCGGGTACGCGGCAAGCAGGGCGCGGGCGTGCTCCTGCTTCGCCTGCACCTGCGCGGTGTAGGCGGTCTCAATGCTGGGGCAGGAGGAGCAGAGGTCATCACGAAAATAGGCGCATTCCATAAGGAGCCATTCTACCGCCTCCATCGGCGGGACAGGACGCATGGGCACACAAAAGCGGGGGCGGCCACCCTTCATGGTAGCCGCCCCCGCCTCATACGGATGCGTGGACCTGCGCCGGTTTGGGTACCAGCGTTAGGTCACCACCGGGTCACGCTTCGCGTGCCACGGATTCCGTAGAAATTTACCCCATCAGGGATAAATTTCTACTACATCATGCCTGCCATGCCGTCCGCACCGGGAGCGGCCGCACCAGCGGGCTCCGGCTTGTTCGCAACAACAGCCTCAGTGGTCAGGAACAGACCAGCAATAGACGCAGCGTTCTGCAGAGCCGAACGGGTCACCTTCACCGGGTCAGCAATACCAGCAGCCATCAGGTCCTCGTACTCGCCGGTCGCAGCGTTCAGGCCGGTACCAGCAGGCAGGGAACGAACGCGGTCAACCACAACGCCCGGCTCCAGGCCAGCGTTAGCAGCAATCTGCTTCAGCGGTGCATCAATAGCCACGCGCACAATGTTCGCGCCGGTAGCCTCGTCACCGGTCAGCTCCAGCTTGTCGAAGACCTTCACGCCAGCCTGAATCAGAGCAACGCCACCACCGGGGACGATACCCTCCTCAACAGCAGCCTTAGCGTTACGCACAGCATCCTCAATGCGGTGCTTGCGTTCCTTCAGCTCAACCTCGGTTGCGGCACCAGCCTTCAGCACAGCAACACCACCGGCGAGCTTAGCCAGGCGCTCCTGCAGCTTCTCACGGTCGTAGTCGGAGTCAGAGTTAGCAATCTCTGCACGAATCTGAGCAACGCGACCCTCGATAGCCGCTGCGTCGCCTGCACCCTCAATGATGGTGGTCTCGTCCTTGGTCACAACAACCTTGCGAGCGGAACCGAGCATGTCCAGGGTTGCTGCGTCCAGGGACAGGCCAACCTCTTCGGTAATGACCTGGCCACCGGTCAGGATAGCGATATCAGCCATCTGAGCCTTACGGCGGTCACCGAAGCCCGGAGCCTTCACAGCAACGGACTTGATGGAGCCGCGCATCTTGTTCAGCACCAGCAGAGCCAGAGCCTCACCCTCAACGTCCTCAGCAACGATCAGCAGCGGCTTGCCGGACTGCATGACCTTCTCCAGAACGGGGACGAGGTCCTTAACGTTCGAAATCTTCTGGTTCACAACCAGGATGTAGGGGTCCTCCAGGACTGCTTCCTGACGCTCCGGGTCGGTCACGAAGTAACCGGACAGGAAGCCCTTGTCGAAGCGCATACCCTCAGTCAGTTCGAGGTGCAGACCGAAAGTGTTGGAGTCCTCAACGGTGATGACGCCTTCCTTGCCGACCTTCTCCATTGCCTCAGCAATGAGCTTGCCGATCTCAGCGTCGCCAGCGGAAATAGATGCGGTTGCAGCGATCTCTTCCTCGGTCTCAACTTCCTTCGCGGAGGAGAGCAGAGCCTCGGTCACAGCCTCAACAGCCTTCTCGATGCCGCGCTTGAGGCTCAGCGGGTCAGCGCCAGCAGCCACGTTGCGCAGGCCCTCGCGGACCAGTGCCTGAGCCAGAACGGTAGCGGTGGTGGTACCGTCACCTGCGATGTCGTCAGTCTTCTTAGCAACTTCCTTGACGAGCTCCGCACCAATCTTCTCGTACGGATCCTCCAGCTCGATTTCCTTCGCGATCGAGACACCGTCGTTGGTGATGGTGGGGGCGCCCCACGCCTTCTCCAGCACAACGTTGCGGCCGCGGGGGCCGAGGGTCACCTTCACTGCATCGGCGAGGGTGTTCAAACCGCGCTCAAGGCCGCGGCGTGCCTCTTCGTCAAAAGCAATGAGCTTTGCCATAAGTGTCCTCCTGGACGATCGGATTTCTTCCTTCACCCCTGCGGGTGCGGTACATCTAAAATCGGGTGGCTACCCCTCCGAACGCCCCCATTGTGGAGGCGCGGGCAGAGTAGGGCATAAAGCACCCGAATGCTACATCAATTGTGGCACCCGCACCGGCATGGAGCAAACGTTTAAGCCCAAGGTTGAAGGGTTAATCGCCCAGTGCTTAATCTGCACTCATTAAGCCCGCCAAAAGGGGCGTTACCGGTGTGCCTACCGGGGGCGCGTGAGGGGTGTTAAAAGCATCAACCCCACCCGGCGCATCAGTGGAATTGCGCGGATGGGGTTGAGCAGAAGTCGTTATGGCAGAAACAGTGGGCACGGGCTTAGATTCGCGGACTTAGATTCACTGGGGCAACCGCCCGAACCTATTCCGCTGCAGTAGCGGAGCCGGTGTAATCCGAGGACAGAATCACGATGACCTCGTGGTTGCCCATCTGCACATCGGACGTCGCCTGACGCACCTGAGCAATACCCAGCTTCGAGGCGATACTCTGCGCCTGCGACTGGTAGCCCTCAGCGTAGTAGACCACGCTGGTTGCCGGTGCCACACCCGTGTAGTTTGCCGTCTCGCTGATGGTGTAACCGGTCAGCTGCGCCGCCGCACCGGATGCGCTACCCGCCGGAGCCGCCGCATTGTAGACCGCCACAGAGATGGACTCAGCCAGACCGGTCTTCGTGGCGCTTGCCGACGCAGAAGCCTTAGCCGGCGCAGAGGACGCCAACGCACTTGCGGGGGCGGAGCTGCTCTTCGCGGTGGACGCCGAGTACTGCGGGGAGGCGGTGCGCGGCGCGTACACGTACATTGCGCCGCCGATGAGCAGACCAACTACGCCTGCAGCTACCAGGGGGATAGCGCCCTTGGGGCTCTTTGCCGGGTCAGCATTGACCGCGCGGTAGGTTCCGCGGCGGGCGGTATTTTCGTCTACCTCATCAAATTCGTCGCGGGGGTAGCTCATTTATCCTCATTTCACGGGTCTCTGTTTACCGGCTGGTACCGTGCCTCCCTGCCTGGCACGCGGGCGCGGCTGCAGAAGGTGCGGTCTTGGTGTTCTAGTACCTAGAGTACCGGCTCAATTAGCGAGAACCAATGTGAACGCCCCGCAACCGGCTGTGAAAGAGACGGACACCGCACAGTATTCAATCTCTGGTTGAACCTAAGGTGTGCGGGGTTGGATGCAGGAGTTGGAAGGCTCGCACGGCTCCCGCAATTCGAGCCCCTAGTCAGCGTCTCGGCGGGCGCGCAGAACGTCGATCATCTGCGGCGCTGCGGCGCGTATCCGCTCATCATCGAGCATCACATTCAGGCGCTGATAGTAGGCAATCGGGGTGAAACCGGCGGCGATAATCGCCTTCTCCTTGGAACCCTGGTGCTTGAAGCGGCGGCGCTCCACCTCAAGGATGCGGCGCTCCACCGGGGTCAGCCCGCCGGGTTGGCTCTGGGCTTCCGGCTGGTTTTCTATTTCCGCCTGGCTCTGCGCTTCTAATTGGCTCTGTGCTTCTGGCTGGCTCTGTGCGGTTTCAGCGCGTTCCTGTTCTGACACGTTCCCTCCTGTCTGTAGCTCGCCTGCCGCAGCTGGCGTCTCCGGCTGGTGTCTCCTAGCGTGTGTATTCGTCATCCCCTAGTCTAGAAGAGAACCCCAGTCTAGATAGAGAACCTCAGCCTAGAAGAGAAGCTCAGTCTAGAGAAGAAGCATTCATCCCGCACCCGGCTCCGTCACCGTCCGGGTCGCATCAGCCCCATAAGACCCCAGGAGATTCATGAACCAGCCCCTCAGCAGCATTATGAGCGAGGACTGGGCGGCAGCACTGGCCCCCGTCGAAGAGCAGATTCACGCCATGGGCGCTTTCCTACGTGAGGAGCACGCGGCGGGGTACCGTACTTTCCCGCCTGCCGCCGATATTTTCAATGCGTTCCGCCGCCCGATGAGCGGGGTGAAGGTCCTCATTATTGGTCAGGACCCCTACCCCACCCCGGGCAATGCGATGGGTCTGTCGTTCTCGGTGCACCGTGGTATGCCGCTGCCTCGTTCGCTGAACAATATTTACACGGAACTGCAGGACGATTTGGGTATCGCCCCGGCTGATCACGGTGACCTGTCCTGTTGGGCTGATGAGGGTGTCATGCTGCTCAACAGGGTTTTGACGGTGCGTGAGTCTGATGCGGGTTCGCACCGCGGCAAGGGTTGGGAGGAGATTACCGAGTG
>CAUUAD010000011.1:0-22419 GCA_963542785.1 Rothia mucilaginosa | reverse complement strand
GCACCATTATTCCGTTGGGTGCGGAGGCGACCGCCTCCCTGTTCGTATCCCGCACGGTGCGCTAGATACAGTGCGGCAGAGGCGGGCTTCTAGCCCGGCAATCCGGGCGAGCATGCGCCCCTAACCTTCAAAAGACAGCAATAGGCGGAAAGCCCCACGGTGGGACTTTCCGCCTATTGCTGTATTCGGTAAGTGTACTCAGTGGGCTTTCTTAGGAAGCTGAGGGCTCAGTTTCTGTTGCAGCAGTGCTGAGTCGGCGGGCGCGCATCCTGCCCAGCAGGCCGTAGCGCGGGGCGAATACGTACGCCAGGGCGAACAGTATGCCCTGCGTGACGACCACGGCACCACCGGGGGATACGTCCGCGTGGTAGCTGGCGTACAGGCCGGTCAGCGTGCCCACCAGGGAGACTCCCACGCTCACCGCGAGCATCGGCACGAACCGGTCGGTCATCAGGCGCGCGGTGGAGCCGGGGATGACGAGCATCGCCACGACCAGCACCACGCCCACGATTTGCAGTGCCACCACGGAGGTTAGCGCCAGCATAATGAGCAGCAGCGCGCCGAGCAGACGCGGACGCAACCCCACCGCCTGTGCAAAGCCCGGGTCGAAGGCGTACAGCACGAAGTCGCGGCGCTTAACCAGCAGCACGGCAGCAACCACCACCGCGAGAATAGCGACCTGCGTGACGTCTGCCCAGGACACGCCCAGCACGTTACCGAAGAGGATATGGTTCAGGTCGGTATTCGACGGCGTGACCGAAATCAGCACCAGACCGAACGCGAACATGGTCGTGAACACGATGCCGATCGCGGCGTCCTCGCGCACGCGGCCGCTGCGCCGCACCCCGCCGATGAGCGCCACCGCCACGAGCGCGGCAATGACCGCACCCACCGCGAAGGGCGCACCGAAAATGTAGGCGAGCACCACGCCGGGCAGCACCGCGTGCGAGATTGCGTCACCCATGAGCGACCAGCCGAGCAGCACGAGCCAGCAAGAGAGCAGGGCGCAGACGGCGGCGGCAATGACGGTGACCACGAACGCGCGGAGCATGAAGGGCAGGGTCAGCGGCTCCACCAGAAAGTTGAGGATGTCCATTTAGTTCTTCCCTTCCGCAGAGCTGATCGTAGTAGTGCCGGAGGTAGCAGCGCCAGGAGCAGTGGCACCGGTAGCGACCGACGCGCCGGCGTCCACTTCCATGCCGAAGGCACGCACCAGGTTCTCGGGGGCGAGCACCTTCTCGGGGGTGTCGTGCATCAGAATCTCGCCGCGTAGCAGTAGCGCCTCGTCGGCGAACTGGCGCAGGCTCGCCAAGTCGTGCGTGGAAACCAGCACGGTCGCACCCTCATCACGCAGCTGTTCGATGACCTGAATGAGCATCGCCTCGCTGCGCTTGTCCACGCCGGCGAAAGGCTCATCCAACAGCAGCAGCTGGGCGCCCTGGGCGATAGCGCGTGCCACGAAGGCGCGCTTACGCTGACCGCCCGAGAGCGCCCCAATCTGACGGTCGGCAAGGTCGGTCAGTTCCACGCGGGCGAGCGCCTCATCCACGGCGGCACGGTCTGCGGCACGCAGGCGGCGGGTGATGCCGAGGTTGCGGTAGCGCCCCATGCTGACGACCTCACGCACGGAGATGGGGAAGGTCCAGTCGATTTCTTCGCTCTGCGGCACGTAGCTAACGAGTCCGGCGCGGTGGTGGTGCGCGTTCTTGCCGCGGCTACCACGGTTACCGCCGACGGGCTGCCCGTCGAGGGTGATGCTGCCGGCGTGCACGGGCACGACCCCCATAATGGCTTTGAAGAGGGTGGATTTGCCGGAGCCGTTCATGCCGACCAGTCCGCAGATACGCCCGGTGTCCAGGGTGAAGGACGCACCGGTGAGGGCGCGGACTGGCCCGTAGTTCACGTGCACATTTTCGCAGCTGAGAAGAGTGCTCATTCCTTGTGTTCTTTCTGGTGGTCACCGTATGCGTGGGGTGGGTGTACTTGCTTGTGTGGTGGTGAGTGGGTGGGTGTGAGTGGGCGCTGTGTGAGCGAGTGTTAACGGCGTGGGAGGAGCGGAGCCAAGAAGGCGACCGCCCCTCCTATCCTATCGGGGGTTTGAGATTTACCCGGGGTTTTCGATGCCCGGTTTATGCCGGGTGTATTCGGGGTTTAGGAGTTACCCTTGAGGCCCGCCACGATGGTGCGGGCGTCGTAGCGGATCATGTCCAGGTAGGTGGGCACGGGGCCGTTCGCCTCAGAGAGCGAATCCACGTAGAGCACGCCGCCGAATCGTGCGCCGGTGGCGTCTGCGACCTGGCGCATCGGGTTGTCAGAGACGGTGGATTCGCAGAACACGGCGGGCACCTGGTTCTGGCGCACGTAGTCGATTGCGGAAGAGATCTGCGAGGGGGTCGCCTGCTGTTCGGAGTTGACCGCCCAAATGTACTTTTCCTTCAGGCCCGCGTCTGCCGCCAGGTAGGAGAAGGCGCCTTCGCAGGTGACGAGTGCGCGCTGGTTCTCGGGCAGGGTGGAGATTTCCTTGACGAGCTCGTCACGCACGCCTTGCAGCTGCTTCTTGTAGGCTTCGCCGCGGGTTTTGTAATCGGCGGCGTGACTCGGGTCGAGGGCGCTAAATTCGCGAATCATCACGTCCACGTACTTTTGCACGTTGCTGGGGCTCATCCAGGCGTGGGGGTTGGGCTTGCCCTCGTAGGCGTCCTCGGTAATGGAGATGGGCGTGACCCCCTCGGAGACGGTCACGTGCTTAGCGTGGGATTCTTCAACGAACTTCGCGAACCAGGATTCGAGGTTCAGGCCGTTGTCGAGCACCAGGTCGGCGGCGTGCGCCTTCTTCAGGTCGGAGGGGGTGGGCTCGTACTCGTGAATCTCGGCGCCGGGCTTGGTGAGGGATTCGACGTTCAGGTCGTCGCCTGCCACGTTGCGGGCGATGTCTGCAAGCACGGTGAAGGTGGTGAGCACGGTCTTCTTACCGCTGCTGCTCTTAGCGCCTTCGGTGGTGCTGGAGGTGCTACCGCAGCCGGTGAGCACGAGTAGCAGGGTGAGTGCGAGGGCGGCGCAGAGCGCCTGGACGAGGCGGCGTGCGTTGCTACCTGCGGGGGTGAAAGCGTTCATGAGGCATCCTTCATTGGAAGTCACGGGTTTGAGTATGTGGTTGATGTGTGGGATTTGCCGCGCCGGGACGCTAGGGACACGGTTGTGTCTGCGCAGGCATCATAATGCGCTTTTGCCTGTCGTCCCGGGCGGAATTTAACAATAGTTCGGCTAGCCGAACTTTTCAACTAAGCCACACAGAAAACCTTGAAATATTGGCAGAAGCCCAGACACAGAAGCGCCGGCAGATACAGCAAGGAGGCGAGGGACCCCTCCCCCACCTCCTTGCTGCACGCGGTTCTACGGCAAGCTATGCGCTCGGATTAGTCGGCAACCTCAACCACGACCGGCGTGTGGTCGCTTGCGCCTTCACCGGCGCGCTCCACCTTATCGATCCAGGCGCGTTCCACGCGTGCGGCGAGCGCGGGCGAGAACAGCTGAAAGTCAATGCGCATACCCTCATCCTTGGTGAAGCGACCCGCCTGGTAGTCCCAGTAGGTGTACTCGCCCGGAGTGTGCGGGCGCACTACGTCCACCATGCCCTCTTCGAGTAGGGCGGCGAAGGCGCGGCGTTCGGGTTCGGAAACGTGGGTCATCTCGTTGCGCAGGAAGTAGTCGATATCCCACACGTCGGCGTCTTCGGGGGCGACATTCCAGTCACCGACCAGGGCAAGTTGCGACTGCGGGTTATCCGCCAGTTCGTTGTGCACGTTCTGGCGCAGCGCCTCCATCCAGCGGAGCTTATAGTCCATGTGCGGATCGGTCAGGCCGCGGCCGTTGGGCACGTAGAGGCTCCACACGCGCACGCCGCCGCAGGTCGCACCGATCGCGCGCGCCTCCAGCACCTCGGGTTCGCCGGGCTTACCGAAGTGCGGCTGGTTGTCGAAGCCGCGCTGTACATCTTCCAGGCCGACGCGGGAGGCGATTGCCACGCCATTCCACTGGTTCAGACCAAAGTGCGCAACCTCGTAGCCCATGAATTCGAAGAGGTCGAAGGGGAAGGTTTCGTCTTTGGTTTTTGTCTCTTGCAGGGCGAGCACGTCAACGTCGTGTTCGTCGAGCCAGTCTTCGACGCGGTTTTCGCGGGCGCGGATTGAGTTGATGTTCCAGGTGGCAATCTTCATGCCTTCTAGCTTAGCGGGTATCGCGTTCCCGCTTTATAAGAGCGTCCCGATGCAACGCACCGCCCGCCTGCGCAGCCCTTTGGGTCGCACCGGCGGGCGGTGAATATATACGCTAGTCAGCGCTGAATCTAGTTAGCGCTGAGCTGGTCGGTATTACTCCTAGTCAACGGCCTCCTAGTCAACGGTGGGAGTGCCCACAACCTTCAGGCCCTTATCGCTGTACACCTTGAGCATGTACAGGGCGTCGGAGAAGTACAGGGGGCTGGCGGGGTCCACCACGTCTACTGCGCCGTCACCGTCGCGGTCGACTTTGGGGTAGGCGCCGAGCGTGCGGGCTGCCCAGCGGTTTTCGGTCTTGAACTGCTCAACCTTCTTAGCTTCGGCACGTAGCGGGCGGCGGATCTGGCGCATGCGTGCGGCACCGTCGGGGCTACCTGCGGCGCGGTAGAGGAACGCGGCGAGGGTGTTGCGGGTGGCGTAGTCATCCGGGTGGAAGAGCCCGTCATCCCAGCCGGAGGTAATGCCCGCGTCCGCCGCCCAAATGTACGCGGCGTAGTCGGGGTCGGTGGTTGCCACGTCCTTGTAGGGGGAGGTCTTGGGCAGGTTCTTGACGGTCGGCGATCCCGCCATGCGGTAGAGCATGCGCACGAGCTGGCCACGAGTGACGGTTGCGGTGCTGTGGCGGCGGGTGACGGTGTATTCTTCACTGTTGAGGTAGCCGTGGCAGACCGCCCACACGCCGGGGGTGGCGTTCATGGTGCCAACAAAGGTGGCGACGCATTCTAGGTATGCGGGGTCGTCCTTGGGCTGGTTAAGTTTGATGAGGCCGTTGGCTGCGGCAGGTTCGGCGGCGTGAGCTACAGCCTGGTGGGAGGCGATGGCGGAGGTGCCTACGGGCAGGGCACCGAGGGCGAGTGCGAGAGTGAGTGCAAAGATGCGGCGTGCGCGAGTGGTGGGTGTGAGGACTCGGGAGATAACCGGAAGCATGGGCTGTCCTTATGTAATTGTGGTTGGTAACCGGCCGGAAGGAACCGATTTTTGGGTCGACCGCGGGGTCGCCAAATGGAGCGAATAAGAAAAGGGGGGAAGGAGTGCGTTGAGGAATAGTGAGAAGCGGCAATGAATAGGGGCTGACGTGCGGCGATACGCGGTTTTGGTGTGTACCAATGATGTGTGTGTTCCGCATGCTGTCGCACGGCTATGGCGGTGCACAGTGAATGGACTGTTTTACACCGCCATAGAAAGTTTAAAGTACATATTAATATTTTATTCAATATTTAATTGAGACTTTTATCAACTAAAAATTAAACATTGTTCTAAACAACAAAGCAGCTGCGAATGGTATGTATTCCATTCACAGCTGCTTTGATTTTTAGCTGATATATAGCGGTATAACGCGCCCACTAGGGCACACGCGCCTCCCTCACGATTCACAGGAAAGTTCCGAACCGGTTCGGGCGTGTCTACTAGCCTCTGCTAACCGCGCATCACGTTGTAGGCTTCCTTGGTGAGCTGACCGGCGGGCGAGGTGGAGTGGCGCAGCTCCTCAATTTCAATAACCACGTTCGCGCCAATCTCGCCGGTGATGTACACGCGGCGGCCGAGCATATTACCCTCACCGATGCGGTCGTCCTTGGCGGTACCTTCGGTGATGCGCAGGTCGTAAATCTTGTTTTCAATGTAGAAGCCGTACAGGGAGGCGGGCTTCTCCGGCGGATTATAGGAGACGGGCGCGACCATGCGGGTACCGCGCGCGTTGCGGCTGATGTACCAGTTGGCGGCCTCGTCGGCACCGGCGGCACCGCTGACGGTGCCAGCCCAGCTGGAGCCTTCCGCTTCGCATCCGATGAAGACGTTGTGCGCCCACTCAACGATCCAGCCGTGACCCGCGTTGGAGCGGGCGGTGCAGCCGATGAACATGTTGCGTTCACCCTGCACGATCCAGCCTGCGCCGGCGTGGCGGGTGGCGGGCTCGTAGAGTGTGTTCTTGTTGCTGGTGCGGTGGTTGCTGTTGCTGGAGCAGTTCTCGAACTTAGCCTGCGCCGCGTACACCTCGATACCGGCGTAGGAGCCGCCGCTGAGGTTCGCTTCGGCAACGTCTACACCGCGCAACTTGTTGTCTGCCGCGCCGGAGTTCTGGCCTTCGTTGGGGCGGCGGGGGTGGCCGGCGGGCTTGCCGAGCAGCAGGCCCTGGTTGAGGGTGCGGCGGATGGTCACGTCGTCAATTTTCATGCCCTGGTCGTCCAGGCCGAGCACGGCAACGCCGATGGCGGTGTCCCAGACTTCCACGCCGGCGATAACGGGCACGATGTCCGGTTCGTTGAGCATGTCGCCAGTCAGGTGGGTGTGGAAGATGACGCCGGCGACGTTATTCAGCGGGGCGGTGTGCGCATCGAGCGGGTAGCTGCTGATGGGGGTGTTTGCGGCATTAGTGCGGATGTGCAGGTTGCGTACGCCCATGCGCATGGGCTTGTTGGCGTTGTAGTTGCCGTAGACGGGGGTGGTGTAGCTGCCGACGTGGAACACGCCGGTGTATTCGGTGTGGCCGCTGGTGGTGGTGGGGATGGCTCGGTCGGAGTGCGCGATGACGACGGTTGAGGAGCCGTAGCCGAAGATTTCGACGCGGTGCTTGATGTCGATGAAGGGGTAGGAGACGCGGTAGATGCCGCGGGGTAGTTCTACGGATCCGCCGCCGCGTGCGGCGACAGCGTCGACTGCGCGCTGGATGGCTGCGGTGGAGTCTTTGGCACCGGTGGGGTCTGCGCCGTAGTTGATGGCGCTGATGCTCATGGGCGTATCGGGCATGAGGGGCTCAATTCTTTCGATGGGTACCGCGTTCGGTGCTGAAGGCGGCGTGGCGAGTGAATTGAGTGAATACGGCTGTATACAGTGAATACGGTGTTGAGTGAGTACGGCGCTGCGTGGGTGCAGTGTTGAGTTTGTGTGGTGCGGTGTGTTGGGCGCATTTCTGCGGGTGTTTTGGCGTGTGTGGGTCTGTGCACCGGCAGACCTGCCTCCTGCTCAAGGGTACCGCATTGGGCGTGTGGAGGCGACGACCGGGCACTGTGATGCCCGCTCCCCTACCCCGTTTTTCTACGGTTTTTCGGCTGTTTTTCTGCCATTTTATGGGCGGGTTAAACGCCGAGGGGCGGGGATTACTCCCCGCCCCTCAAGCCTAACCATCTTTAGCTATGAACTTCTGCGGTCAGCTCTCCCCTACATGGCTAGCTTTAGTACCAAGTAACAGGCCTCGCACCAACGCGTGACCGTCCCCGAAAATGGGGAGAAGGAATATGACGTGGGTAAGATACCACCAATGAAGCCCGTAATTGACAGGTAACGCCCACAGGATTGCCCCTGCCACAATACAGGCACCCGGTCCAGCAACTGCAACAGCTGCTACTTGTCGGCCCGTCATGTAACCGTGTGGATGCAAGCTCACCCGTAAAGGCGTAATTTCAAGTGAAACTATTCCAACATTCGGAGCTAAAACCCGCAAAGCGATCAGATGCGCTAATTCATGAATCATGAATCCCAACGTCAATCCGCCAAGCGCATGGATCAGAACCCATATCAGCGGCTCTGCAAGTCCTGGCGCACCCGCACTGGTAGCCCAGAGAATCATGCCTACAGTACATCCGCACCATATCGCGAGGAACCACCGTAACGACCGCAACATAGCAACCGCTAAATGCCTCGATTGATGAAGCAGGGATGTCTCCTGTAAAAGTTCAAGAGTTCGCCGACTCATCCCTTAGGATTTCTCTGCAATGAGTTGAGCACGGTAGGCGGAAAGTCGGTTATACGCCACAATCACAGCAAAGATGAAAATCGTCAAGAGAATGAGCGTCACCACCACGGGCGCAGGATTTACCATACTCATTTGCATGCGAACTCCCCCACCCGGAAGTGCCCCTGACTCCAAGAGTACTGCCCCAAAGAAAGCTTCTCCCTTAGAGACGTTTTCATTCAGGCTAAAGAGCGTATAGATGGTGCTTCCAAGAACTACCGCTACAGTGGCTACTGCAGCAGTAGCAAGCGAAGAAATACTATAGATGAACCATTTCATGGCGCACTCCTTTTTCATTACGGGAAATTCCCAAGACACTAAAGAACACGGCGAATCCAAGAAGCACCGCGATAATGGTCACGTTAACCTCCGTTGGGAGCCCAAACATATTCAGGCCCAACGCAAAAGTTGCAACGACCGATAGCAGAAGAATCACACCAATAACCACAGAGAATGGATTTCCCTTTTCTGGCGGGAAGATAATACCCACAAGATTAGTCATGACGATGGATACCAGCCCAAACCCAAAAACGGTCAGGATATCTGATAGCTGACCCCCTTGCGCTAGATAAACCGTTCCAAGAACTGCACCTAGCGTAAGCATAATCGTTGCCTGCGAACCGATCAGCTGAAGGTAAAACACACCTGCCGATTGGCGGAACGGAGTAAGGCGACGCAGGGGTTCAGAAGATGCGTACGCGTATATTCCTAAGAAAGCAGGAAGAAGAATGTACGCCGGAGGCGCATTCCAGCTCTTCCACGGAATTGCAAAAGCTGCCACCACAGCAGATACCAGCACAAACTGGTTCTCGAAGCTACGGAACTGCATCAGCACCAAAGTGCCAAATCGCGTGTTAGCAAGACTTCCAGGTAGCGCGAGGAAATAGCTCCTGAGCGGAGTGTAGTCCTTCGGCGCAATTGCTATAGCTAGAGCTAGTAGCAGTCCACATACTCCTAGCAAGGCGAGTACAGCACCCGTTGCTCCTAGTACCCCTCCGATAGCTTCCTCAATACGGAGAAACGCCAGCTGGGGCATCCATGGGGCCGTATCTTCAAGCAAACGAATCCGCATGTACTCCACACTTTGGTCACGCATCAGGCTAAATGCAATAGCCATAAGACCTGCAAGAAGAGCAGGAATCACAAGACCGCGCAAACGTGCCATTCCCATGAGGGCAAGGAGTCGCTCTACTCCCAGGTGGATTACTAGCAGGATCAGGTAAGTAACAAGAGCTGGTGACACAACACCCAACAGGAAGAGCTCCGCAGCTTTCCACCCCACGACAATGCTACAAGCAATAGCCAGCGCACTTGAAAGAGCAATAGTAGCTGTTCCGACAAGAAGCATCTCGAATACAACACTCGCAATCAAGCGTTCCTTATTCGTCGCAGGAAGAGTGTACGTAAGTTCTGTTAGCTCATCTGCTTTCAGGAATAGAATTCGCACAATTGTGTAAAACGCAGCAACCCAGAAAATAGATGAAATACCCATTCCTTCTAGCAACGGCGCTACTATTTCTGGGTTATTAAATGTTTGCTTAACAACACTGATGCTCAGTAGAACATATCCTGCGTATAGCGCTAAGACACCAAAAAATACGGCGTAACGAATTGGTCGATTTGCCAGAACTCCCCTTCCTAAAACGCGGCGGCGCAGGAAAAGGAAATAGAAGTGAACGAGCTGATTAACCGCACTGAACCTCATAGGTCCCCCTCGATTTCATCCACAGTTTTTCGGACCATTGCGTCGAGAGTGCCAAAGCGTTCTAGCAGAGCATCGGTAGCGTCGTCCTCGAGCACTACGCCGCGGTGGAGGAAGGTAACACGGTCTGCGCACCTTTCTAGAAGCGTGAAGTCGTGGCTGCACAGCAGGATTCCGCATCCTTCATTGCGTAATGTACGCATATCGCGTTCAAAGGTGTAAATTGCGTCGATGTCGATTCCGTTAAGCGTCTCATCAATGAGAGTGAGCGGTCGACGCAATAGCAACGCTGCAATGAGCTGAGTTTTCTTGCGCATGCCGTGGGAGTAGTCTTCCATCAGGTCGTGCTGTCGACCTGTCATCTGGTAACGCTTAAAGTACTCCGCTACAGCATTCTCATCCACTTTCTCCTTGTACAGAGAGTGGATAAAACGCAGATATTCCAGACCGGTCAGGAATTCCGGTAGATAGTCGTTGCTTGCCAGGTACATCAAGGAGGTGCGAGCAGCAAGGCTCCGATGCTCATGACCACTAATCTGAATATCGCCATCTTTGGAGTGTAGAAGGTTACTTATCAGCTTCATGAGCGTGGATTTTCCAGAGCCATTAGGTCCAATTAGTCCATGAATTTCTCCGGAAGAAACTTGGAGATGAACGTCGGTGAGGGCGGGTTTCCCAGCCCCGTACGCGTAGGTAATATCGTGCGCGTTGAGAAGCATATATGTCACACCCTTCATTGTGTGTTGACCAGAAATTATTCGGTGATTGGAAGTTGTTACGAAAGGGGCGGGCGGTCTCTTTTGGAGTCCCACCCCTTCCGTAGTTCTCAAATTCAGGGCATGGTCACCCTAAGTCGTTAGACGCATTCTACGAAAACACGGTTATAGCCCGCGCCCCATTCCCAGTTGCCAGTGAACCGGAACCTACCCTGCTGAAAGCACCAAATGGCCATAGCAGCAAAGAAAACAACCGACAGAACCAGCAGTACTGCCAGAAGGACAAGGAACCACCCGTCATAACGGATGATGAGCTTATTAGCCTCATTCTTGAGGCGGGCGGGGGCGCTCAATGCGCTTACTGCCATGCGATCAACCATGCTCGCAGAGGACGGAACGTGAACAGCGGATACTGCCGACATTTTTACTCCTTCAGACTATGTTGTCTTTTGACACCAGTCTGGAAACAAATAAGTCCAGCCTGGTTTTATTTACACCAGGCTGGATCTTACATCGCTCCAGACTGGGGCTTATATCACGCCAGATTGGGGCTTACATTGCACCAGGCTGGAGCTTTGCACTCAAGTGTAATATGTTTACGCGTGCAATACTACCCTATTTGAGGAATATTCTTGAAAATTTTTCTCATTAACATTTATTGGGTAGATTCCTGAACGGTCAGGCTCAGATTATCTACTAAAAACACATCCACAAGCGGATTCATCAAGAGATTGATGACAGCATAATAAGCAAATACGGCAGGGAGTGATTCTGGTGCGGCAAGTTGAGCATGTTGCGGCAAATATATTGGTACGCGCTGAACCAAGCACCAAGGGGTCAGCTTTTGCTCAAGAGTACCGCAATATACAGGCCTAATCGACCATAGACACTGCAGCACTTACCGCCATCACTCAGAGAGGGGCGTTAAACGCCTGAGGGGCGGGGATTACTCCCCGCCCCTCAGACGTATGCGTTTTAAGATTTTGTGGTCACGAGCCTCAGCCCGCAGAACTCAACCCGTGGGGGTTAGCCCATGAACACGCCGTTGCCGCGCTTCTCCAGCTGCTTCGGCGCGAAAGTCGCGTGGCGGATGTGGTCCACCTCGATGAGCACGTTATCGCCCATCGCGCCGGTCACGTGAACACGGCGGCCGATCATGTTGTTCTCACCAATACGGTCATCCTTCGCGGACGCAGTCGTAATGTGCATATCGCGAATGTTGTTCTCAATGTAGAAACCGTACAGGGAAGCCTTTGCCCAGCTGTAAGGGTTGTGCGAGCGAGGAGCCACGAAGCGGCTACCGCGTGCGTTACGACCAATGTACCAGTTCGCCGCCTCGTCACCTCGAGCAGCGCCAGTAACAGCGTCCTGGAAGCTCGAAGACTCACCCAGGCAGCCAATGAACTGGTTGTTACCCCACTCCACGAGCCAGCCGTGACCGGCGTTCTCCTGGGCGGTGCAGCCAATGAACATGTTACGGGTGCCCTGAATGAACCAGCCTGCACCCACGTGGCGGGTCTTCACCTCGTACAGGGCGTTCTTACCCTGGTTGCGCTTGTTGAACCAGCTGGTGGACGCCTCGAACTTGGACTGAGAAGTGTAAATCTCGATACCCGCGTAGGTGCCGAAGCTCATGTTTGCGTCAGAGACGTCAATCATGGAGAACTTGTTATCTGCCGCGCCGGGGGTGTCACCCTCACGGCGGCGCAGCGGGTGGCCGACAGGCTTACCGACCAGCAGGCCCTGGCGCAGGGTCTGGCGGATGCGGATCTTGTCAATCTTCATGCCCTGGTCGTCCAGACCCAGGATCGCAACGCCAATGGCGGTATCCCAGATCTCGATGTTGGACAGGGTGGGAACTGCGTCCGGCTCGCCGGGGTTAGCGTCCGCAATGCGGGTGTGGAAGATGACGCCTGCAACGTTGTCGACGGGCTGGGTGTGCTTCTCCAGGAAAATCTGGTTGCTCTTAGAATCCAGCGGCAGGTTGTACTTGTTGGTGCGGATGAACAGGTCACGCACGCCCATACGCATGGGCTTGTTCTGGTTGGTGCCACCGCTCATGGGGGTGGTGTAGCTACCGGTGTGGAAAACGCCGGTGCATTCGTAGCTACCGTTCTTGGTGGAGGGAATACCCTTGTCGGTGAAAGCGACGATTCGGGTTGCCTGACCGTGGCCGAAGATCTCGACGCGGTGCTTCATTTCGATGAAGGGGTAGGAGACGCGGTACATGCCGCCGGGAATCTCCACAGAGCCGCCGCCCTGCGCAGCAACATCATCGATAGCCTTCTGGATAGCACTAGTGGAGTCTCGTACGCCGGTGGGGTCAGCGTTGTACTTGGAATCGCATACGTTCACGCTCATGATGGTAGCCATGGAGTGTCCTCTTTCTTGGCGGATACAGACAGCGATTAGCGCATAGATGGAATCTAAGCGCGTCATTAAGCTGAGTGTATCCAGTTGTGTTTGAGTGAATAAGTGGTTTTGAGCTTCCTTCCGGTTGAGTGAGTGAATCTCTTCCGGTGTGGGATGCGGGCGGGGAGTGAATCCGCTACATCAATGCTCGTGGGTGGTGTGAGGGAGTGAATCTCAACCATTCCCACATGAGTCATAAATTCTTGCATACAGGATGCAAATCTGTCTAACCCATCGACAAAATATTCTAGGGCAAAATTGGGGCTTTTTCACCGCTCAACACCCGATAGTGTTGATTGTCTCGCCGGTCACTTTGATGCAATAGAGTGCACATAACCCACAGAAAACCAACTGACCAGTACAAATACCACATTTTGCACACAAATGCACTAGTCAGAGAGTTTTTCGATGAATGCGCGCTATATCACTTCATAGACAGGTCATCCAGTCCCAAAGAACCCATTAAAACCCCTCATCAGAGGCTTATCTCACAGGCTCAGAGGCCCCCAATAGCACCCGCCGAGCACCCCGGCAGATAGGGTTCAAGCCCCTACTGAACTTCCTTCGCGGAGGCGGCACCCACCACATCCAGGCGCGCATAGCGGCCCGCAAGCCAGGTACAAATCATCAGCTGAACCTGATGGAAAATCATGATCGGCAGCATCATCAGACCCAGCGAGCCCGCACCAAAAATAATGATCGCCATCGGCAGACCAGCCGCCAGCGACTTCTTCGAACCGCAGAACTGAATCGTAATACGGTCGGCACGGTTGAAGCCCAGACGCTTAGCCAGCTGGTCAGTCAGCCACAGCATGAACACCACGATAATCGCCATGAGCACGACCAGCAGCACGATCTGCCACCACGCCACGCGCGTCCACACGCCCTGCACCACCGAGGCAGAAAACGCCGAATACACGATCATCATGACCGAGAACTTATCCAGCCACTTGGTGGTCGGCTTCTTGGCGAACTCCCCCACCCAGCGGCGCGTCAGCTGACCGAGCACAAACGGCAAAAACAGCTGAATGGCAATGTCCAGGAAGACCGTTCCGGAGAACTCAATATGCCCCGTGTTCATCAGCAACATGGCGAGCAGCGGGGTCGCCACCACACCCACAATCGAAGAGAGCGAAGCGCTCACAATCGCCGCCGCCACGTTACCGCCCGCAATCGAGGTGAACGCAATCGACGCCTGCACGGTCGAGGGCACAAAGGTCAAGAACAGAATACCCATGTACAGCCCATCACCGAGCACAAAACGCAACGGCGAAAGCGCCAAACCGACCAGGGGGAACAGCACGAACGTGCAGCTCAGAATCATCAAGTGCAGACGCCAGTGGGTCAGGCCGCGAATCGCCTCCGACGTGGAGAGGCGAGCGCCGTACAGGTAGAACAGCAGGGCGACCGCGAACTTCGTTCCGGTGCTGAACCACTCGGCGAAGTCGCCGCGCGCCGGCACGATAATTGCGAGAATGACCGCGCTAATGAGCATGGTCAACAGCGGGTCGAGTTTGATGGAGCGAAGGGATGAGAGCATGGTTCCCATTCTATGACCGCGGCACGCGGCGGATGCAGTGACGGGCGAACCTTCTCACCTGAGGGTCACGTAAGAGACAGATAACAGCAGAACCCGCCGGGGCGCTTCACGCACCCCGACGGGTTCTCAAAGGTTGTTGAGCCTACCGCTCAGTAAGCCCGCTTAGGGCAGGTTCGGGAGGCTACTTCTTGCCGCCCTCAGCACCGCCGTCAAAGCCGTAACCTTGACCGTACGAGCCACCCTCAGAGGAGCTACCGTACTGGTTCGGGGTGGCAGAGTCAGTGCCGTACTGGTTGCTGCCGTACTGGCCGTAACCGGGCTGGGTATTACCAGGCTGGGCAGTACCAGGCTGAGACTCGCCAAAGTTCGGCTGTGCGCCACCGAAATTAGGCTGAGGCGCACCCGGCTGACCCGGCGCAGATACCTGCGGGCCACCGGGAGCACCCGGTGCAGGCATGCCACCGGCGGCAGCGTACGCATCCCAACGCTGGCCGTGGAAAGCACGAGCCTGCTCGGTGAGCCAGCCAGCGAACAGCGTAGCGTTCGCATCGAACGCGGGGCCGTTCTCAGGCTTGGGGTACACGTCCACGGTTTCCAGGGTGTGGTCAGCCCACGCGTCCTGGTGTTCACGCATGAACTCGGTGGACTGAATCGGGTCGGGCCACATGTGCACCGGCTCAGACGCCGGAATCAGGACAGGAACACGCGGTGCGGTGTCCTTGACCGGGTTCTCCGTCGGGCGCCAGAACAGGCGGCCGGGCTGGGTACGGTCACGCAGCGCGTGCGCACGCCAGGTGAGAATGGGGTGGCTTGCCAGCAGGTTCACGTACCAGACGGCAAGGCCGCGGTCGGTGACGGCACGGTCGGCAAGCTCATCGAAGTTGACCTGCTTGTTCAGGTACTTACCTGCCGCAAGCACCTTGACGGCGCCCTCAGCGCCCTCGGGGCAGAAACGGTAGCCGAAGTTGTCGGCGGTGTACTCCTGCGAGCGGGACAGCGCACTCGACAGCACCGGAATCTGGTTGAACAGGGTGGTGAAAATCAGACGGAAATAACCGACGTGACCTGCGGCGATGTGGCCAACCTCGTGGCCAATAATGAAGCGTAGCGCCTGCGGGTCACGAGACTTACCGCCGATCTCGAACAGGTCAGAGTACAGGCAAATGTAGCGGCGGAAGCCGTGACCTGCCGCGAAAGCATTCATGGTGCCGTTGCCGAGAATAACGTACGCGTCGGGTACACGGCGCAGACCCGCCGCTTCAGCTGCTTCGGCGAGCATCTGGTACGCCTCAGGGAACTGGGTCGGGGTGATGCGCACACCGCGCACACGCTGCTGTGCGTAGTAGATTGCACGAACAATGAAAATGGCAATCGGGCCCAGGATGAGCAAACCAACCGTCTGGAAAATCAGGTCTTCCATGCTTGCGGTGGTGGTACCGGAAGAAGGTACTCGAACCGAACCTTCACCGGTCGAGCTGAAGACGTAACGCATCATCGAGCTGAACAGGTCAGCCAGCGCCATGAACAGCACAATGTAGCCGACCGCGGTGACCGCGTAGGCGGCGACCAGCCACGGAATTTCGGAGGGGTGACGCAGCGCGTGTAGCACCTTCGGCGGCAGCATCGACTGGTAGGCGAAGAGCCTCGGCTGGGGCAGGGGGCTGACCGGCTTCTGGCGCTCATCTTCGGGGAGCCAGCCGGCGGAGAGGTCCTGCGGGAGGGGGTCACCGGGGGCACGGAATGCCTGCTGGCCGGGCTGGTCGTTGAACTGCCCGCCGGGCTGCTGGTGGTTTTCAGGAGGTTGAGTCATGTCTCGTCCGCTTCGTATCGAGTGTTATCTGATTCCACTCTATCGTTTTTGGGCACGTACTAGTGAATGTGAATGCGCTTTTTCTCATAGAATGCCCATTCGCGACGCTACAGTACGCCACGGTGCGGGGATACGCAGTGCTGGGATGCACAGTGCAGCGGCGCGCGGCCTTGCGGGCATAAGAAATCCGCCGCAGTACCCGTACAGAATGGGCGCCACGGCGGATTACTTTACGCTCAGCCGCCTACACGGCGGGATACGTGCGGTTTAGAGGCTCTTGACGAGTTCCTCGGTAGCCTCAGCGATAGCCTTCTCCTCGTTGGTGGGGATGACCAGCACCTTGATAGCGGAATCCTCGGTGGAAATCACGCGGGGCTCGGGAGAACGCTTAGCGTTCTCTTCCTCGTTGTACTTGACGCCCAGTGCGCCGAGGCGGTCCAGGACCAGCTTGCGGAAGTCGCCGGAGTTCTCGCCGATACCAGCGGTGAAGATCAGTGCCTGTGCGCCGCCAACGACCAGGTTGTAGCCGCCAATGTACTTCATCAGGCGGTAGGAGGTCATGTCCAGTGCGAGCTGTGCACGCTCGTCGCCGGACTGTGCAGCCTCAACGACCTTACGCATGTCGTTGGAGCCAGCCAGTGCGAGCAGACCGGACTCCTTGTTCAGGATGGTGTCCAGGCGTTCACCGTCAATGCCCTCACGAACCAGGATGGTGGTCAGTGCGGAGGGGTCAATGTCACCGGAGCGGGTACCCATAATCAGGCCAGCCAGCGGGGTGTAGCCCATGGAGGTGTCAACGGACTTGCCGCCCTTCACAGCGGTCACGGACGCACCGTTACCGAGGTGAGCGACAATGCCGTTGAACTCGTCGCGTGCAATGCCGAGCATGTCAGCAGCAACGTGGGAGACGTACTCGTGGCTGGTGCCGTGGAAGCCGTAGCGGCGGATGCTGTACTTGTCAGCCAGGTCGTAGGGGATTGCGTAGCGCCATGCTTCTTCGGGCATGGTGGAGTGGAACGCGGTGTCGAAGATAGCAACCTGCGGCAGGGAGGGCCACTTGTGCATTGCTGCGCGCATGCCCTGAACGTGTGCGGGGTTGTGCAGCGGTGCCAGCGGGGAGAGGTCGTCGATCTGCTGGACAACTTCCTCGGTGAGCAGGGTGGGGTGGGTGAACTTCTCTGCACCCTGCACCACGCGGTGGCCGACTGCCTGCAGCTCGCGGCCGTGCAGGACGGGCTCAAGCTTCTCGGACATGATGTCGAATGCGACCTCGTGATTGGGCACGTCGGTGCCGATATTTTCGACGAGGCCGGAGGTCAGCATCTGCTCTGCCTCGGGCAGGGAGGTGTCACGCACCTGGTACTTCAGGGAGGAAGAACCGGCGTTCACAACGAGAATAAGCATGAAAGTATCTTCTTTCGTAGTTTTCTTTTCGTTCCATTCTCGCACTTTTCGAGCCTGCGTGCGAGACGGCCCCGACCGTATTTTTAACGGGGGTTTTGTCGCGGGCGGTATCAGGGCATTGTCGGGGGCAGGAGGCGGGGGTTGGGTGGGGTTTTTCTTTTCGGTACCCGTGACCGGCTGACGGGTTTTAGGAATGACCTAGTTCCTGGTCGTGTTTTCAGAGCTTAGGTATAGTTAGAACCAGCAAGGTAAACCAAGAACTCTGAGGTAACTGCCACTTCGTGGCAGGGAAGTATACTGGGTGAGCCGTAGCGGGGTGTACTGGTGGATTCTGGTCGAAGCTCGGACCTTGCGCATAAGGCACCCGTTCAGGGTGCCTTTTTTGTGCGCCGAACCTGACCCAGACCGCGCATGACTGAAACAGTTGCGGGGGTAGGTATAACCTCCGTATAGTGGGGGTTGTCAGGATAAAACGATGGATTACCGCCTCCGGGCCGAGGGATGAAGGCGTCAAGGTATGAAAGCTGGAGGATTCCGGCCGTTCTTGGCGATCCTGACACATAAGGCACCCTTACGGGTGCCTTTTCTGTTTAACTACAGCTCAGGGGAGGGGGCGCACTCCGGTACGGCCCCTCCCCTGTTTCTTATGCTCGCGGGCTATTCTTCGTCGTCATCAACGGCGGGCAAGCCCAGCAGGGCGGTTCCTGCCTCGGTGAGGGACCAGCGCATCGTACGGCCAGCCTTCACGCCCTCAACAAAGCCAAGCCCCTGCAGCAGTTTGAGCCTATCGCGCAGAGTCGGCGCCGTAACGCCCAGCGCCTCCTGCAACTCACTCGAAGTGGGGGCGACCGGCGCACGGAAAATATGCACCTGCCCCAGCAGGTACAGCATCCGCAGAACATCATCACGCTTCTTCGAAGCCAGCCCGGAGGTTCCCGTCCAGGTACGACTGCCCTCCAGCTCAGCGATACGCCTGCCGAGGGCACGCCACGCGCGGTCGCGCGTCTCCAGCTCGTCTTCCAGGTGCTCCTGAGCCTGCTCAATCAGCCCCAGAAAAACATGCAGAAAACCGGTCACCTCACCGTAGTTGAGGGGTTCTTCCGCCGCGCTAAACGCCTTGTAGTAGCGGCTCTTCTGAATGTTGAGTGTGCTCGGCAGGGTGAGGGTCGTCAGCCGGGTGAGTGTCTGCCCCAGGTGGGCTACCAGCAGGTACCTGCCCAGGCGGCCGTTGCCGTCATAGAAAGGATGCGTGTATTCCACCATGAAATGCGCGGCGATTGCGGAAAATAGCGCCGGCACGTTCGGGTTGAGGGCGTGGTTGAGTGCCGCCTGAACGTTGGCGGTGATGGCTGCTTCGCTGTCGGGGGCGCGGTGAATTTCGCGTGTGTTGTCGTGAATAACCACGGGTTTGGTGCGGAATAGCGCCCCGTCCGGGCGGTCTTCTTCCGCGAGGTGCCCTTCGAGTAGCGTGTCGTAGAGGCTGCGCACCTGCTCAACCGTGGCGGGTGGGCGGCCTGCCCCCAGGTCTTTGAGGAGGTTCACGAATTCGACGGCGCGCTTAGCGCGGGGGTCCTCGCTGTCGCCGGAGGTGAGCGCCTCGGAGATGAGCTGCCGTGTGGTGTGTACACCTTCGATGCGGTCGGACGCCACGATGCTGCGTACTGCCAGGTCGAGTAGGTAGCTTTGCATGGCGATGCTGGGCAGTTGAGAGCTCAGCTGCTCGATGTGCCGTTCACGGCGCATGATGCGTTCGAAGGATGCGAGCACGGTGCGGTCTGCCAGGTAGAACAGGGGGTGCTCCCCTACCCTGAATTCGTTGAGGAGGTAGGTGGAATGGCCGTTGCGGCGTGCCTGCATTTCGGTTTGTGCGGCGGCTTTGCCGCGTTCGTGGAAGATGCTTTTGAGGGTGCGGTACCTTGTGCCGGCGGTGTTCACGTGTGCCCTCCTTAATGGTGTAAAAAATCGCGGTTTTTTTCATTATCCTCCCGATTTTCAGGAAATAGTGAAAAAATCCGCGATTTCTTTCATAATCCAGGTCACATATAGGCAGTTAGGGTGCAGGGAAGGCTCCCGACTCAAACCCCTGCAGGGGCGCATCCTAGCAGGAAGCCGCACCCACCGCTTATTTGTTCTGTTCCTTCATTCGTTCCTTCACAAAGCTGTTGAAGCCCTGCGGCTCAAGGATATGAGACGCCTTCCACTTGTCGGGCCGCTCCGCGGTACGGTGCAAACGCACATAGTAGGCGGGGCTGATGCTTCCTTCGACCTTCACGCAAACCGTGAGCCAGTAGGGGTTGTCACCGCCAGGAACTTTCAGGGTCGGATCATCAACCAGTTCAGCACTAGTGACGGTTCCCTTGAAAACATCAATACGAGAGTTAGGCCCGTAGTGGTTTTGCAGTTTGGGGTCAATCATGGGGTAGAGCTCTTCAGACCATTCCTTGTACGGCTTGCCGCTGGTGTATGCGGCGACAATTGCTTTCGCGGTTTCAAGGGCACGACCGCGGTCTTCGTCAGTGATGCTATTGAGGGTAGGAACGCTGGAGGGTTGCTGGGGTCCACCACCGGTTCCCGCCAGGGGTGAGGGGTCAAGGCTCACGGTCGGGGTCGCTGCCGCAGTGGTGGATGCCGCCGTGATGCTTGCCTCTGCACTCGGGGAGGCGGTCATCTCGGTGACAGTGGGGGTGCGGCCTGCGGTGGTGGTTGCGGGTGCAGGAGTAGTAGTGGAGCTGGGGGTGGGGGTGGCGGTAGAGGTTCCGCTGGTGATGAGGGTTCCGCCCGGTGCGGAGCTATCGGTGCTAGCAGAGCAGCCGGTAGCGAGCAGTGCGAGGGCAGCGGCGGTTGCGGTGATTTTGCGGGTCATGGAGAGGGGCTTTCTCTGATGAACGGTTCTATATATTGGTGTGATGTGTCTAGGCGGGGCAGTGTAGCGTTGCGACCGCCTGCGGTTGGTGTCTGCGTCGGGCGTTGACGCATAGTGGGTGCGTGGTTCGACACCGGATTATCGGTAGAAATTCGGTGTTTTTCGTGCAGCCCAGCTCATATCATGGTAGCTCAGGGTGAGCGCCTGCAGGATATCTGTAAGCATGATAGGGTATCTTTTGACACCGATAAATACGTGCCGCCGTGTTTTTGCGTCTTGCAGTCCTCGATGTTGTGTTCTGGGTCAGACGCTTCTGCTGCGGCACCGCATAGTTTCTCATCACTCATTCAATCTCTGCCCTCCTGCTGGGGGTGGGTTTGTCGCGCCCCGGAATTGTGGGGTCTACGTATTTTGGAGATTGTTATGGAGAACAAGGGCGGAGTAACTATCCCCCGCTGGGCTTTCGGACTGGCAGCAGCTGTCGTCGCCCTCCTCGTTGTACTGGTCATCGTGCTCATTCCGCGCGGCGGCGATAATTCCAACACCTCCGCTTCGGGCGGCTCGAACGGTGCGGCTCAGTCGAACTCCGCCGCAGGTAATTCAAATGGCGCGGCCCAGTCGAAGCCTACCTCTACCGTGGAGGCTGGAACCTGTGGTGCCGGCGCCTCAGATGACCAGGCGGTACTGGATGCAGCCCCCAAGAACACCACGTGGGTAAGCACCAATGGGGGTTGGATGGGACCGGTCTCAAAGACCGCTGGCCCGATGGCAAAATCGTCGATTGAAAACTGCTTTGAGCACTCGGCTGAGGGCGGATTGTACGCCGCAACCTGGGCATATATTCAGATGGTAGAGTCCCCGAAGGACTATATGCCGACTATTGTTGGCCCCGGCGCCGATACGCTCCGCGAACTCCGCAAGAAGGACACTACGACCGCTCCGGTTCTCCACATTTCCGGCTACCGTTACATCTCCTACACCCCGGAGCGCGCAACGGTGCGACTGCTAATCAAGACCCCGTCGGCTACATACTGGTCTGCCGATATTGTGATGGAGTGGCACGATGGTGACTGGCACTATTGGGCTCCTACTACTCCTACTGAAGCTGGCAAGGCTGACCCGGACGAGTTCATCACCTGGGGCTCCTAAAAACCTAACAGCCTGTATGGGCAATAAAACGCGGTGGGGCACGACCTTTCAGCAGGTCGCGCCCCACCGTGTTTATACGTTTAACCAGCCGCTAAAGCACCTCGGGGTGGACCGCCACCTCCACGGCGGCAGGCAGCACGCGCGCACTAATGCGGTACGCCGACGGCGCCGGGTCACCATCCACCTCAACCGGCTGCGCACCATCCGGGAACTCCAACACCACCTCAGACCCCACCAAGTGGCGAATCACCGGCAGCTCAATACGCGGCGAACCCAAAATCGTGCGACGCGTAACCTTCGCCATCAGCAGCCCCCACTCCACCAGGTCACGCGGCGACGCTACAATCACCTCAAGATTACCGTCGTGCACATCCGTCATATCCGCCAGGCGAATACCGCCCTGCAGTCGGCCACAATTCGCGATCAGCACCGAACGCATCGGCAGAGTACGGAACGGCGCACCATCCACGCTGATACGCACCGGGTGCGACCTGCCCAGCATGTGCTTCATGCCGGACTGCACATACGCCACCCAGCCGAACTTCGCCTTAATCTCCTCGTTCGTGTCGTTCATGACGAGCGCGTCGAAGCCGGCACCACTCATCACAAAGAACGTGTGTTCTGTTTCTTCGCCGGGGGTGCTCGTCGTCGTCATCTCAATCGCGTCAACGTCCTGACCCACGCCGTTGAGTGCAATATTCACGCACGCCGCCACGTCACTCACCGGGATGTACAGGTTGCGCGCCAGCAGGTTGCCGGTGCCCATCGGCAGAATACCCAGCCGCGGCTTGCGCCCCTCATGATGCGCCAGCGCCG
>CAUUAD010000010.1:0-22568 GCA_963542785.1 Rothia mucilaginosa | reverse complement strand
GCAGACGCTCCACCATCGACGGACGCACGTAGCCCTCCAGGTTCTCCGGAGCAACCCACTCATAGGTCACCAGCTCAGCATCCTGCAGGGTAATCTTCGTATCCGCCGCAATCACGCCGCCGTCATACATGTAGTAGGTCGAATCGCCCCACACACCCAGCGACAAGCCGTGGAAAATCAGCAACACACGACCCAGCTTCACATCCAGGCCCAACTCCTCCACAATCTCACGCTCACAACCGGGCTTGGGCGCCTCGCCAGCCTCCACGGTGCCGCCGGGAAGAATCCAGCCGTCCTTATAGTTCGGCTTCACCAGCAGCATCTCACCGCGCTCATTACGAATCAGCGCGCCCGCCGCCAAACGGCGCGTGGGCAAGGTGGCGATAAAAGCCTTCAGCTCTTCATCGCTCAGATAGGAATCCTTCATGGCTTCTTTCCTTTAGCGGTCGGTTTTCTTTGCAGCGCGCTGCCTGATGCTACGCACTATACCCAGGGCACGCTCACGCAGTCCAGAGGGTGCCTGCTCCGTGGACGGGGCGGCCTCCTCCACCGTGCGGTAGTGACCCTCGCGTAGGTCATCAATCAGAGTGCGCTTCTTGGTCGAGGGCTGCTCCCCTGCGGTGTCACCCGGATGCACCAGCTCAGCATCCGCCACCGGGCGGGCATGCTTCTTCATCTGCGTCTGCTCAAATGAACGCAGAACCGTCGGAATCAGAGCCGACTCAACCGTAGCGTTCAGGGCGAAGAGTGCTGCCGCCACCGAGAACTTACGGCTCGCCTTACCCTGAGCACGGCGGCGGCGCGCCACATTCGCCAAGGTCAGAGCGATAGCGCTCTGAGCCGTCACATCCGCACCCAGGACAAGACCCACACGGCGGGTCTTCGCACGAATCTGCTCCGGGGTCAGGCGCTTGCGGCGCGAACGAGGCGCGGGACTCTGAGCGGAGGTGGTCTGCGGTGCGGGAGCCTGGGGTGCAGGACTCTGATCTGCAGAGCTTGAGGAAGCATCGAGCACGGTCTCAACGCTCGGGGCGGCTTCGTTCTGAGGTGCGAGCGCGACAGAAGGCTCGGGAGCCTGCTGGCTTACCTTTGCCTCGTGCGATGCCTGCTCCTCGGTAGGCGAAGAGTCAGCCTCGTGCAGGGCGCTGTCAAGAGACAGGTAGCCCTCTTCGGTCTCCACGAAGGAATCCGGCGCAGAGCCCTCCGGCGAACCCATGTGCGTGTACTCGTAGGGGATGTGCGCGTTGTTGAGAGCGTCCATCCACTCGGAGAGGGTCACGCGGCGACCGGTCGCCACCAGGCGGTAGCTACGGTCCAGGGGCGAGGTGTAGCCGCCCGGGTAGGGTTCAATCTCCTCATCGTCAAAAGAAGCATCCTCGGCGGGAGTACTCTCGGAGAAGGTAGCCTCAGCATCAATAGATACGGTCGCATCGGCGGACTGCGCGAGCTCCTCATCCTCGTTGCCGAACACGCGAGCCGTGCTAATCGACGCCACATCAAAACCGGTGGTCGGAACCAGCGCCAGCTCCGTGGGAACATCCAGCAGCTGCAGCACCGACTCCAACGCCAGGGTATTGCTCGTATCGCGCAGGTACGCATTCAGACGGCGACCGGCAATGGAGTCAGCCTCCACACCAAACATCGCCATGACATTAGCAATGCCCTGCTCGATTTCCTCCTCATCGGAACCGAAAATCTTCGAGCCCGAAAGCTCCGGGGCGCTACCGGGAAGCTCCGAGAGCAAATCCTCCAGCACGCCGCCAAAACGTGCGACTTCCTCACGGCTGAGGGCACGGTTCAGGCGCTTAGGCACACGCTGCCAGGTGAACTCCTCCACGATGTTCTCGTAGGGTTCACCGAACGCCTCCAGGTACCACTCCTCATCCGAGTAGGGTTCGCGGGCGGGCTCCTCATAGACCACCAGGTGCTGCTGGTTCGCGTTGCCCTCAGCAATCAGGGCGTTGCAGTTCAGCAGGCCCAGCAGCGCCATCAGGTCCACCGGGTCGGCAGCAATGAGGGTCCACTCACCCGCCGGCGCGGCAACAACCTGCCGAGTACCGGCAGGAAGGTATGCCAAAAGAAGCCCGGTAATCATGTCAATGGGCAGGTCAACGAGCATGGCGGCATCACCGTCCACCAGAAACTCCAGCTCACCCTGTCCATTGGGCAGCTCCTCCCACACGGTCGCCTCACCCTCAAGGGCGGCACCGGTAACCGGAAGCTGATCCACCAGCTGCGCCACATAATCCTCAACGGGAGTACCCACGTGCAGATGGCCGTCAGCGACCTCCAGCACGTTCATGTAGCCCTCATCATCCACGGCGCACAGCACGTAGAGCTGCACCTGATGCTCACCCATCTCGTAGGCAATCAGCTCCGGGGAGGCGGCGGTCGCCTCAATGAGGGCGGCAATCAGCTCCTCATCGGTGGTGGAACGAGCCATGATGCGGCGGCGCTGAATCTTCTCCTCCAGCTCCATGGTCTGCTCGATGCGCTCAATGCGCTGCTTCTCGGCGGTGCGCTCCTCATCCTGGGCGCGCAGGTACTCGGGGCTATCCGATTCGCCGGTTCCGGCGGGTGCGGGGGCGTCGTCCCACATGCCGGTGAGCTTATCGACGGTCCACTCTTCGTTCTCAAGGGCTGCGGCGATGCGGTCGACCTTCGTGCGGTCGTTCCAGGCGCGCTGCTTATCGGGGTCTTCCGCCTTCACCTCATCGTGCATGCTGCGGGCTTCACGAATGAGGTTCAGGATGGTTGCGGCAACGTCGTCAACGGCGGGGTCGTCACTCTCGCTGGAGTAGACGAGGTCGCCCGCCAGTTCGGCGGAGTGCTCCCCGTACTCGAGGGCGATACGCGCCCAGACGGGGATGTACCCGGGAAGACTGCTCGAATCATTATCGAAGCCGTCCGCAAAGTCGTCCGAAGCGCCGTCCACAAAGTCGCCCGAAAGGTCGTCTTCGCTACCCTCTGCGGGAGCATCGGAGAAGCCCAGCGAGCCCTCCTCAGCTACAGGCTCAGCTACAGACTCAACTGCAGACTCACCGGCAGGGTCCTCGACAGCATCATCAGCGAAGGCGCGCTGAGACCACGGCGTGACCTGCTCATTCAGCTGATCATCCGCGTTCTCTCGATCCCAATTCTGCTCGTTCTGAGCCATTGATACCTTCCCTTCACACCCATTCATGCACCCAAACCGGGCACCATACCGGTACGGGTGCGCCCCGTCACCACGTGCGCACCCGTACCACCCCTTACCGGGGCTCATATTTGCTCTTACTGCAGGAACTTCTCGAAGCCCTTCGGCAGGTTCATGCTGGACAGATCCATCTCCTGGTTCTGAGCCTGCTGACCGAATGCAGCACCGGCGCGAGCCTGCTGCGCCTTAGCTGCTGCCGCCTCCTGCGCCGCACGCTTCTGCGGGTTGCCGGAGCGAGCCTTCTTCTTCTTGTTGTTCTTCGCGTTCTTACGAGCGCCACCGGCCGCAGCCGCCATACCGGGCATCTGCATACCACCGGGCATACCGGGCATCTTGCCCGAAGCGAGCTTCTTCATCATCTTCTGAGCCTGAGCGAAACGCTCCATCAGCTGGTTCACCTCAGACACGGTCACACCCGCACCCTTAGCGATACGGGCACGGCGAGAACCGTTAATGATGCGCGGAGCCACACGCTCATGCGGGGTCATGGAGCGAACAATCGCCTCCACGCGGTCAATCTCGCGCTCGTCAAAAGCCTCAAGTTGCTGACGCATCTGAGCCGCACCGGGCATCATCATGAGCAGCTTCTTCATGGAACCAAGCTTACGGATCTGCTGCATCTGAGCCAGGAAGTCCTCAAAAGTGAAGTCTTCCTGATCGATGAACTTCTTCGCCATGCGGTCGGCCTCAGCCTTATCCCACTGAGCTTCAGCCTGCTCGATCAGAGTCAGGATGTCACCCATGTCCAGGATGCGGCTCGCCATACGGTCCGGGTGGAACTGCTCAAAGTCAGTAACGTTCTCACCGGTGGACGCGAACATAATCGGCTTGCCGGTCACCGAAGCCACCGACAGCGCCGCACCACCGCGGGCGTCACCATCAAGCTTAGACAGAACCACACCGGTGAAGTCCACACCCTCATTGAAGGCGTTAGCGGTGTTCACGGCGTCCTGACCGATCATCGCATCGATGACGAACAGAACTTCGTGCGGCTCAATAGCGTCACGAATGTTACGTGCCTGCTGCATGAGCTCAGCGTCAACACCCAGACGACCCGCGGTATCGACAATCACCACGTCGTGCAGCTTCGCGCGAGCCTCAGCCACACCGTCGCGTGCCACCTGCACGGGATCGCCGGTGGGTACGTCAAACTCGCTGGTCACACCGGGGTGCGGCGCGTACACGGGCACACCCGCGCGCTCACCAACGACCTTCAGCTGGGTCACCGCGTTGGGGCGCTGCAAGTCGGATGCAATCAGCATCGGGGTGTGGCCCTGGCCCTTCAGCCAGTGAGCCAGCTTGCCCGCCAGGGTGGTCTTACCGGCACCCTGCAGACCCGCCAGCATGATGATGGTCGGGCCGCTCTTCGCCATGTTGATACGGCGGGTCGAACCGCCGAGGATGCTCACCAGCTCCTCGTTCACGATCTTGACGATCTGCTGGGAGGGGTTCAGTGCCTCGGAAACCTCCGCACCGAGAGCACGTTCCTTCACGTGAGCGGTAAATTCGCGGACCACGGGGACGGCGACGTCAGCGTCGAGCAGGGCGCGGCGGATTTCGCGGACGGTTGCATCAATGTCTGCCTCGGAGAGGCGGCCCTTGCCGCGCAGGTTCTTAAAAGTTGCCGTCAAGCGGTCGGAGAGAGAATTGAACACGAGCCGTGATCACTTTCTTAACGTTGAGGTGGCCCCCAGCCGCGAAGGCGAACGGGGATGGTTAGTCAGTCTTTAAGGATACAGGATGCGCGCTTTCTCCCCCGCCTCCACCTGTGGATAAGTGGCGCCGGTTCACCCTGAGCTCAGGATTTACGCTCAACTTCCCCTCCGCACCCCGCCTCAGCCTGCCCAACACGTCAGATAGATTAGATTTTCTAGACAGCCTGGGTTAGAATTCTAAAGGTGTTACGCACACATGCGTGATACGCCCGAGTGGCGGAATTGGCAGACGCGCCTGACTCAAAATCAGGTTCTTCGGAGTGTGGGTTCGAGTCCCACCTCGGGCACCAACGCAAAAGCGGCGGGAAAGTGTGAAGCTTTCCCGCCGCTTTTCTGTATCTACATCCACGTTCTACGCCCACCCGCGCATCAGATGCAGCCCAATAAAGACACAAGAAACCGCCGCCCGACCGTGAGAATTCACGACCGGGCGGCGGTTTCTATATACCGAGTCTATATACCGAGCGTACAGACTGAGGATTACCCTCCGCTACGCATCGGAAAGATTGGTTAGCGGCTTAGCGCTTGACCTCGTTCTCCTCGTAAGGACGCAGGGTCTCGCGCTCGCCCTCAGCACCGGAGACGCGGTGTACCTGAACCATGTTGGTGGTGCCTGCGCGACCTGCGGGAGCACCGGCAGCAACGACGACCAGGTCGCCAGCTTCTGCCAGACCGTTCTTGAGCAGGTACTCATCCACGAAGTTGAACATGTTTTCCTGATCGGTAATCATCTCAACCTGCTCAGCTTCAACACCCCACAGCATGGAGAGGAAGGAACGAACCTTCGAGCTGGTGGTGAATGCAACCACGGGGGTCTCAGGACGCAGACGTGCCAGACGACGTGCCGAGTCACCGGACTGGGTGAAGGTCACGATGAGCTTCGCATCCAGCTGGTCGGCGATGTTCACTGCTGCACGAGTGATTGCACCACCGCGGGTGCGGGGCTTGCGGTCCAGCTCGGGCACGCGGTACAGGCCACCCTTTTCGGTATCCTGGACGATTGCAGCCATCGCCTGCAGGGTCAGAATCGGGTACTTACCGACCGAGGTCTCACCGGAGAGCATCACTGCATCTGCGCCGTCGAGAATTGCGTTAGCGCAGTCAGAAACCTCTGCACGGGTGGGAACGGGGTTGTCGGTCATGGACTCGAGCACCTGGGTTGCCACGATGACGGGCTTTGCCCAGCGGCGTGCCATGTCGATAGCCTTCTTCTGGACGAGGGGAACCTCGGAGAAGGGCAGCTCAACACCGAGGTCACCACGAGCGACCATGATGCCGTCGAACTTATCGATAATATCCTGCAGGTTATCTACTGCCTGGGGCTTCTCAATCTTGGCGATGACGGGTACGCGAATACCCTCTTCGTCCATGATCTTGTGGACGGGGTCAACGTCTGCGCCGGTACGAACGAAGGAGAGCGCAATAATGTCTGCACCCATCTTCAGTGCGAAGCGCAGGTCGTTTGCGTCCTTCTCAGTCAGTGCGGGCAGGGAGACTGCTGCACCGGGCAGGTTGATGCCCTTGTTGTTGGAGATGGGGCCGCCGACGACCACGCGGGTGCGAACGCGGGTGGGGGTAACCTCAATTGCTTCGAGGCGAATCTTGCCGTCGTCGAGCAGGAGCTTGTCGCCGGGCTTTACGTCGCCGGGCAGACCCTTGTAGGTGGTGCCACAAATTTCTGCGGTACCTTCAACGTCTTCGGAAGTGATGGTAAAGTCTGCACCGGGCTCAAGGTATTCCTTGCCATTTGCGAAACGCTCGAGGCGAATCTTGGGGCCCTGCAGGTCGGCGAGGATAGCAACGTCCTTACCGAGCTTTGCAGACTGTTCACGGATAGTGTTGTAGCGTGCCTGGTGCTCGGCGTGGTCACCGTGGCTCATGTTCAGACGGGCGACGTTCAGGCCAGCCTTGATTGCCTCGGAGATCTTCTCGGGGGACTCGATTGCCGGACCGATGGTTGCAACGATTTTTGCGCGCCTCATGTACCTAACCTTTGTGTGTTGTTTTGTGTGACCCCTGAGGGTTCACACTGATTTTCCGGGGAAGATTGACGTCAAATTCCCAATTATTCCCACGTGCTCCAACATGTAGCCACGTGCCGGATGCGTGGGTTTCTTATCTAATTATAGGGGTTTTAGTGTCATTTGGGTATGCTTCTCCCAACTCTTTCCATCGAAGAAATTGTGTTTCACGTCGCATTTTGAACATCACCTCTCCCCCGTCGAGCACACCACGGGAAGCCGACTTTCACCCCCTCCACCCCCGCCTCGCCCGGAAAGTAGATTAGGGTACTTTTTACCCATACTTAGCCCCTACTGCGCAATATTTAGTCACACTCGAGAACGTTCGAGCATATTACAAAAACTTAGAGACACTCAGAGTGGGCTATGAGAAGATAGATAGGGCATCCAAAAGCTAGGCGATTTCACATTTTCGCGCGCCTAGCCTATATTGGAACCCATAATTAGTATTTGAAATGCGAAATATATCTGGAAGGTTCACAGATGACTACTCGCGTGCTGATTATCTTCGGCTCCACCTACGGCTACACCGAACAGTACGCCACCTGGCTGGCAGAAGATCTGCGTGCACTCCCGCAGGCCCCCGAGGTTGAGACTGTCCCCGCCTCCAAGGTCACCCCCGAGCAGGCTGAGGCATTCGACACTTTCGTCATTGCCGGCAGCGACTACGGTGGATTCCTCAACGGTGCACCGGCACTTCGCAAGAAGATTCTGCCGATTATTGCGCCCAAGAAGAACCGCACCGCGTTCTTCACCGTCTCCTTCACCGGTGAATACTCCAAGAAGCTGCTGGACAAGGCTGTCGCCAAGAGCTACACCCCCGAACTGACCGAAGGTCGCCCCGTCTACCACCTGCGTGGCGGCATCGACTTTGACAAGATTTCGCTGGCTCACAAGACTGCCCTGAAGGGCCCGGTGCGCGCATGGCTCATGGCGAACCCGCACCCGAACGAGGGTATTCAGCAGATGCTCGAATGCTACAAGACCGGCAAGGCAGAGTACATCGATCGCGAGACTCTCAAGCCGCTCATCGAGGACATCGCAAAGTTCCTCTAAACCCTTCGGGAAACACTAACTTTCGTTGACCCCGTCTGCCCCTCTCGGATAGGCACAGCAAGAAGCCGAGAGAGCGGGCGGGGCTCACCGAGATAAACGTGCCAACAGGCACCATAGCGTGGTCGATGACTCTTCATCTCTCCTGCATCGACCATGAAACTCCGGGTACTGGTGCGAGGCCGCGCTAATAACAGTACCCGGAACATGAGGGGTGGGTCTTTGTGTGTGCGGCCCACCCCTTTCCTTATGCCCACAGTTCAAGACTTCCTTATGCTCACAAGTCAAGACCCTCACAGCTGCCGGTGCCTCAACGGCACAAACTTCGGATGCGGTATTCTGCCTCGGCAGCACCCCGGCTTATGCCCCTGCAGTACCCCGGCTATACCCCCAACAGCACCCGGACTATGGCTCGGTAGCGCCCCGACACAGCAGTCCACAGAATGAAATTCGCAACGCCCCGGCGTGTCGCGTGCCTAAAATCTTGTCCCAAAAACTTGAGCCAATAAATGCACCAACAAGCCACAAAACAAAACAGGCCTCCCAAAGACACCGGACTACTCTGTGCACTTAGTGAAAATTATGCGGCCAGAATGACACCCCAAAGCATTGCGCACAGCAGTGCAGGTACCGTAGGCTGATAGCTGTGTCAGCCGCCTGACATACCGGCAACCGACACACACATCACTTCAACTACCCCACATATTCACTCGTGTCAGAAGCCCCCACACAGGGCCACATCGACACATCCACCTCTCAAACACAGGCAAAATCTATGAAGAAACTCCAGACTGCCGCACGCTCCGCGGCAGCCCGCTCCATCATGGCGTCCGCAGGTGCACTCTCCCTGGTCGCCGCATCCCTCACCTCCGTTCCCGCAGCCTTCGCCGCCCCCAGCGCGAGCGTAGCCGCAGAGGTCAACCCCAACGCATCCTACGAGGAGCTCACCTACGCCCCCGCCCCGGATGCATCCCTGGTCGAACGCTCCAACCCCGCCATGGGTGCGGGCGAGCGCGAACGCCTGGGCACCGCCAATGCACGCACCGGTGCCATCTCCCCCGCTTCTACCGCAACCCTGAGCGGTATTTCCGCGACCCAGAGCTCCGCGCAGGGTCTGGGAGCTGGTCGAGCTCCGGCAGCCGGTCAGGCACTGGCACCCGGTCAAGCGCTGGCACAGGGCCGCTCCGCATGGACCCCCTCCGGCGGCACCCTCGGTATGGACGTCTCCTCCCACCAGCAGAACGTGGACTGGGCGAGCGCCTACGCCGCAGGTTCCCGCTTCGCCTACGTGAAGGCAACCGAGGGCACCTACTACACCAACCCCTACTTCGGTCAGCAGTACAACGGCTCGGCGCAGGTCGGCATGGTGCGCGGCGCCTACCACTTCGCAAACCCCCGCACCTCCTCGGGTGCCGATCAGGCACGCTACTTCGTGCAGAATGGTGGCGCGTGGACTGCCGACGGCAAGACCCTGCCCGGTCTGCTGGACATCGAGTTCAACCCCTACCCCGCCTACGGCAACACCTGCTTCAACATGACCCCGGCGCAGCTGACCGCCTGGACCCGCGACTTTGTGGACACCTACCGTTCACTGACCGGTCGCGCCCCGATGGTGTACACCGCAACCTCCTGGTGGTCGCACTGCGTGGGTTCGCCGCAGTTCGGCGCTCTGCCGCTGCACCTGGCAAGCTACTCGACCGTGGTCGGTGCGATTCCGGCGGGTTGGAGCGGCTACGACATTTGGCAGTTCACTGACTCGGGCCCGTTCGTGGGTGACTCGAACTTCTTCCCCGGCACCGTGAACGATCTGAAGGTTCTGGCAAAGAACCCCAACGCGGTGCACCGCAACTGGTCGAACGGTCAGGATCGCGCAGCGGAAGACCGTTCGGCAGAAGACCGCGCGGTACAGGATTCGAACGTGGTGACCACTGCGACCGGTTCCATTGATATTCGCACCGGCATCGGTAACTTCTGGAATAAGAATCGTTCCTTCTACGGCAACCCGATTGGCACCGAGTACTCTCTGGGTCACGGCGTGTATGCGCAGAAGTTCACCAACGGCAAGACCATCTACTGGACGAGCTCTCACGGTTCGCACTGGCTGGTCACCAACGGCGGCCTGGATTATAAGTTCCGCTCGGACGTGGCACGATTCCGCGGCCTGACCACCGACGAGGAAACCCGCTCCGACACCATCGCAGTCTCCTTCGCTAACGGTGAAGGCGCCTACTGGTCCAACGCGTACGGCACCCACATCATCAATGAGCGCGGCTCCATCTACGCGACCTGGCGTGCAGCTGGCATGAGGGGCGTGCCTACCACTGACGAGCAGAATCTGGGCAACGGCCTCATCAAGCAGGAATTCACCGGCAGCACCACCTACGTGTGGTCCGCACAGACCGGCACCCACCGCCTGCACACCGGCGGCGCGTTCTACCACCGTTTCCTGCAGCACCGCGGCACCTGGGGTGCACCGGTGACCGACGAAACCACCACCTCCACGGGTGCTCAGGTGCGATTCGCCTCCGGCAAGGTACTGCTCTGGTCGGATGCGTACGGTGCGTACGAGACCAACGGTAACGGCGCAATCTTCAAGCACTGGGAGAAGAATACCGCTCGCTACGGTGCGGCACGCGGCGACGAGTCCTACGCGAACGGCGTGTACTACATGGACTTTGAGCGTGGCACGATCCGCTGGACCGCGCGGCGCGGTATCTACTAAGAGCGTGGCATTTACTCAACGGCGCGGCAGCTAATAAACACTGCAACGCGCATATAAAAACGAGGGGCACCTGGCAGAGGTGCCCCTCGTTCTTTTGCTACAGGAAGCATCTTCTGAACAACACAAAAATCAAGATGCGTTCTGCAGCGGGTGGGTTACCGAGTGAGTAGAGAACCCGGCTATGTTACCCGTGCCGGCAGGTAAATTTATAGCGTGGCGGGCGAACCACCACGAAGTCATGCAGTGTCCTAAAAGCCCCGGATTAGTGTGGCGGACATAATCCCCATTGACTATGTCCGTGGGGCCCACACTAATCGTTGGTGAGACCTCAATCCGAAGGTGTCTAGAGGGGCGCCTGGCCGGAATTAAGGACTCAACGGTGAATAACGGCACGGTACGAAGATGCTGAAATTCACCCGGGTATGGCGTTCTGGGAGAAGGAATCGATATCTAGGAGGGCCGAAACCTTCACACGTCATATCCCGTTACATCTAGGGTAGGTGCAGGGGCGTTCGAAACCTATCTCTTCGGCAAATATTACGCTTCAACCAGTGGTTGAATGTTTACAATACAAGTATGCATTTTGAGGCCTATAGATGTCAAACAAAATGCTATATTGAACTAATTTTGTGAAAATTTTGAGATATTCCCCGATATTTTCAAAAATAAATTCCCGCGTATATTACGTTTAGGTGCCTAGTACTCACAGAGGTTTTCAGCTCCTCACGATAACGGCTCTCAAAACTCGGAACCCTAAAACGCCGCGTTAAAAACACTAAGGCGCACCCCGCGTCGTATGCACAGCAGAAAGAGTACCCCTACTCCCCCGCCACATGGGATGCGCCCTAGGCGCTATAACCATCGAAACTACCGGCAAGACCCCAGCCGAGTGAGACCTTGAAGCCCTACCGGGCGCCTCGACCCATCCGCTAGCTTAGAGGCTAGCGAAGTCCAGAACCATACGGCCGGTAATCTTACCCGCCGCCATTTCCTCGAAGACAGCCGGTGCCTCGTCAACCTCACGCAGCTGAACCACCGGAACCACGATGCCGTCAGCACCGAACTGGAACGCCTCCGCCAGATCCTGACGGGTACCCACCAGGGAGCCCACCACGCGGATGCCGTCCAGAATAATCTTCACAATGGACAGCTCCATCATCTCCGAGGGCAGGCCAACAGCCACCACGGAACCGCCCGCACGAACCGACTCAACAGCCTGGTTGAACGCAACCTTCGACACCGCGGTCACCACAGCAGCGTGAGCGCCGCCGCCGGTCAGCTCGCGAATACGAGCCGGAACGTCCTCAACCTCGCGTCCGTTGATGACGTAATCAGCACCGGTCTCACGAGCCAGAGCCAGCTTGTCGTCGTTGATATCAACAGCGATAACCTTGGCGCCGAAAACCTTCTTAGCGTACTGAACAGCCAGGTTACCCAGACCGCCCGCACCGTAAGCAACCAGCCACTGACCCGGACGAACCAGGGACTCCTTGATCGCCTTGTAGGTGGTCACACCAGCGCAGGTAATGGAGCTTGCCTGTGCCGGGTCAAGGCCCTCGGGAACCTTCACAGCGTAATCAGCGGTCACCAGGGTGTACTCGCTCATGCCGCCATCAACCGAGTAGCCTGCATTCTTCACCGAACGGCACAGGGTCTCACGGCCCGAGGTGCAGTACTCACAGTGGCCGCAGCCTTCGAAGAACCAAGCCACCGACACGCGGTCGCCTTCCTTCAGGGACTCAACACCCTCACCGACCTTGACGACACGACCGATGCCTTCGTGGCCCAGAATACGACCCGGAACCTCACCGAAATCACCGGAAGCTACGTGCAGGTCAGTGTGGCACACGCCCGAGTACTCAATCTTCACGAGCGCCTGGCCGTGACCGACAGCCGGAACGGGAACCTCACGGACAACAACCGAACCGTCAACCTTCTCAGGGACAACAACAGCCTTCATGGTTTCCTTGCACATGACCTAAACTCCTTAGTCATCGGTGGCCGCGCTCAAGCCGCAATCTGCGCTGTGCAACCTAGCGGGGTGGGCGCGCGTATTCTTTACATTTCCACCGTAAAATGATGAGCCGCCAATCTAAAGGACCTTCCCCGAATATGACAGAGGGGTTAGATAGAGGCGTTCTCACGAGTAAGGATGATCTTTCGATAAGGTCTATTCCGACTAATGCGCTAAACCGCCAAAGGTTGATATGACGCTATGACGAATCAACACAGAAGATGAGAATGCCTCCCAAACAAGCGGTTTGGGAGGCACTCAGAAAAAATTTAAATATTAAGTTTGAGGCGCATACCACCCTAAAGAAAGGGTTCAATCTACACCTATACGATTCCTACAGGCTTATAGGAACTCTCAGCCGATGAGACTTAGCTGCCTAGAAGCAGAAAGCAACCTCAATATAGCCAGCGCCGCGCTCACCCGGACCGTTCGGAGCGTTCAACGCCCACCCCAGATCCATGATGCGCACCGTAGAATCCATGAACGTACCGCCGCCAGCGCCACCGCCAGCCAGCTGCACCGAACCCACCGCATAGCGGGCACGAGCCGCATCATTATTCCACTTCTGCGACACCACACGAGCCGAAACGCTCAACGCAGCACCGGAGCCGCCGCCGCCATAACCGGCGCCACCGCCTCCAGAAACCACCGACTGGTAGCCGTTAAACAGCTCGCCAGCATTCGACGGGCGGTTATCGGTACCCTCCGGAGTCTGATCCCACTGGTACGAATAGCTCGCCACACCATCGGCGCCCTTCGCGCGGAAACCGCTCGCACCCGCCGCACCGGCAGTCGCAGTGCTCACCAGCTTCTGGGTGGAGGTGCTCGAAAAACCAATCACCGAACCATCAACAGTCGGCGGGTTCAGCTTCTCGCCGCCAGCACCGCCCACACCACCGGCGGCACCCGAACCCGGGTTCACCGTCAGAATCGGCTTAGACTGCGCCTCATACGAGGTGAAACCAACAAAACCGGGCGAACCGTCGCCGTCACCCGAACCAGCGCCACCACCGGTGCTGAACTGGTGCTCGCCACCGGAGCTATCAAGCGAATAGTGCGCGGTCGGGCGCACAGCACCCGCATTCGCGGGGTTCGGCAGAACCGTCGCATACGACGCCAGCACACCGGCACCGCCGCCACCACCGGCAACAATCATCGGCACGCCATCCACCTCAATAGCGGACGAACCACCGCCGGACGCCGAATACAGCACAGCACTCATGCCGCCGCGACCGGTCACACCGCCAGAAATGCGGGTCAAATCATTAATCGCAGAAACAACGTTCGCAGGAACCGGCGAAGAAGCCTTCGAGGAGCCGCCCACACCGTAGCCGTCGCCGCCCTCAGCGGGCTTCAGCTCACCATTACCGATACCGCCCGAACCGGCAGTCAGAGTAATAGTCTGGCCGCCGCGCACAGCCATAGAACCCTCCACCATGGCACCGGAACCGGCATCAGCCACAGTGTAGTTCGTGCCGCCAGCACCACCCACAGCGGTAAAACGCATACGCTTAGCGCCCGCAGGAACCGTCAGCACGGCAACCTTCTTCACGCCATCACCGGCAGTGACCATCGTCGAATCCTCGTAAGGGCCGGTGCACTCGCCTTCCTCATCAGAAGCCGCATACGCCGGAATCACCGACGACGTCACAACAACCGGAGCAGCCCACGCCGCACCAGCCACAAGACGACGACGGGTCAGACCCGGACGAGAAGAAGGAGAAACGGGACGCGAAGAATCGCCGGCAGAAGAGCTCACGATAAAAATCCTGTACGTTGAGTGGGTGTTTCTAAACGCAGACGCGACGGGCACTCAAAGAGCCTCATACTCCTTACGCGGAGCCTCATGCCCCTTACGCGGGTGCCCGCCACACGCAATACCTCTATTATGCCTTCTCAACAGCCCAAATCCACGCAGGGTCCCGGCACATGCCACCATGAGAACATCCACCAGCAAGAAGCAGACAGCAAGCACACATAGCGGGCACAAAAAACCGCCGGACGGGGGCGCTCCCCCGTCCGGCGGTTTTTCTATGAAATTTAGATTGAGTTAGGAACTCTTAGTTGAAGACTCAGAAGAGTCAGATCCTTCCGCGGGCTCTGCCTTCTTGGATGCCTTCTCAGTTGCTTTCTCCTCAGCGCCCTCTGCAGACTCATCTGCGACAGGCTTCGGAGCGAACTCCGCCGGAGCCGGCTCAATACCAGCAGCAGCTTTCGCCGCAGCACGACGACCAGCCACCACAAAACCAGCAGCACCCAGCAGAACCAGCAGCAGAGCAGTCCACACGTGAATACGAACGCCCCAGAGCATCTCCGAGGTATCAATACGCAGGAACATCTCAATGAAGAGGCGACCCACACCGTAGTAGAACACATACAGCCACAGGGTCTGACCCAGCTTCAGCACGCCCTTACGGCCCAGCCACAGTAGCAACGCCACACCCAGCAGGTTCCACAGCGACTCGTACAGGAACGTCGGATGGAACAGCGTACCCGCCGGATACTGAGGTGGGAAATTACTGCTCGACGCGCTAATCTCCAGGCCCCACGGCAGAGTCGTCGGTTTGCCGAACAGCTCCTGGTTGAACCAGTTACCCCAGCGGCCAAACGCCTGAGCCAGCAGAATACCCGGCGCTACCGCATCCGCAAAAGCCGGGAAATTAATCCCGTAGCGGCGGCAACCGTACCAGGCACCCAACGCGCCAACCGACACGGCACCCATAATGCCGATGCCGCCCTCCCAAATCTTCAGGAAAGCCCACGGATCAGCGACATTCGGACCGAAATAGCTACCCGGGTCAGTAATCAGCACGTGGTAGGCGCGGGCACCAATAATGCCCGCCGGAATAGCCCACATCGCCACGTCAAAAACGCGCTCAGGGGTACCACCCGCAGCCTTCCAACGGCGAGAACCCAGCCACAAGCACACCGCCATACCCGCAAGAATGCACAGGGCATAGAAATGCACACGGAACGGGCCCAGCTGCAGGTACGAAACGCTTGGCGAAGGAATCGAAGCCAGCGGAATAGACGCCAGCACGTTAGCTACCGGCGCGGCCGCCAGCGACAGAACACCGGACATTAAGCCTCACGCCCCGCCAGCTCACGGGTCAGCTTAGCCACCGCCTCAACACCGCCAGAAGCCAAAGCCTTCACTAGCGCGGTACCGACAATGACGCCGTCCGCATACTCGCCGATCTCCTCGACGTGGGCACGAGTCGAAACGCCCAGACCCACGCACGCACGAGGCGCACCGGCAGCCTTAATGTCCGCAACCAGGGTGCGTGCCGCCTCCGACACGGAGGTGCGGGCACCGGTCACGCCCATCACGGATACGGCGTACACGAAGCCGCTCGACGCCTTCGCGATGGTCGCCAGGCGCTCCGGCGACGAAGACAGAGCAGCCAAGAAAATACGGTCCAGACCGTACTCATCAGAAGCCTCAAACCACGCCGACGCCTCATCAGGCACCAGGTCCGGGGTGATCATGCCCGCGCCACCGGCTGCAGCCAAATCACGCGCAAAATTCTTCACACCGTACGCCAGAACCGGGTTCCAGTACGTCATCACAACAACCACTGCGTCGGTCGCCTCGGTAATGCGGCGAACCGCCTCAAACAGCTGAGACAGCTTGAAACCGTTCTCCAGCGCCACGCCGGTCGCCTTCTGAATCACCGGGCCATCCATGACCGGATCAGAATAAGGCACGCCCAGCTCGATAATATCCGCGCCGTTATTGCCCAAAGCAATCGCCGCATCAATCGACTCATCCAGGGACGGGAAGCCCACCGGCAGGTAACCAATCAGCGCCGCACGGCCCTGCTTCTCGCACTCAGCTAGACGAGCCGCCAGAGGCGACTGCGCATTCGGAGTGGGGAAAGAACCATCCAGCACCGTAAAAGGTGCCGACTGAGAAATAGCGTCCTGGTAGCTCATTACTTAGCCTCACTTTCAGCCTGTGCGTTCTGTGCAGCGGATGCGGCAGCTTCCTTATTACCGGTCATCAGGGTCGAGGACGGAATCGCCTTACCCAGGCCGAACCACTTCAGCGCGGTCTCCATGTCCTTATCGCCACGACCGGACAGGCAGACAATCATCGTCTTCTCGCGTGCCGCCTCCGGATTCTCAGCGGCCCAACGCTGGCACACGCGCAACGCGCCCGCCAGAGCGTGCGAGGACTCAATCGCCGGAATAATACCCTCGGTGCGGCAGAGCAGACGCAGAGCGTCCATCGCCTCGGTGTCAGTCACCGGCTCGTAGGTCACGCGACCAATATCGGACAGGTAGGAGTGCTCAGGACCCACGCCGGGGTAATCCAGACCAGCAGAAATCGAATGGGACTCAATGGTCTGACCGTCCTCATCCTGCATCAGGTAGGTCATCGCGCCGTGCAGCATGCCCGGGCGGCCCAGAGTAATGGTCGCCGCGTGACGGCCGGTCTCCACGCCGTCGCCGCCAGCCTCAAAACCGTAAATCTCAACCGACGAATCGTCCAAGAACGCGTGGAACAGACCAATCGCGTTCGAACCGCCACCCACGCAGGCAGCAATACCATCGGGCAGGCGGCCAGTCTCAGCAAGAATCTGCTCGCGCGCCTCAGAACCAATAGCGTCGTGGAAGAAACGCACCATCGCCGGGAACGGGTGCGCACCCGCAGCGGTACCCAGCAGGTAGTGGGTGTTCTCAACGTTCGAAACCCAGTCGCGCAGCGCCTCATTAATGGCGTCCTTGAGGGTGCGGGAACCGTTCTGAACCGCAATCACCTTCGCGCCCAGCAGCTGCATACGAGCCACGTTCAGCGACTGACGCTCAGTGTCTTCCTCACCCATGTAGACCACGCACTCCATACCGAAGAGCGCAGCCGCGGTAGCAGTCGCAACACCGTGCTGACCCGCACCGGTCTCAGCAATCAGACGGGTCTTACCCATACGCTTAGCCAGCAGAGCCTGACCAATCACGTTATTAATCTTGTGGCTACCCGTGTGGTTCAGGTCCTCACGCTTAAGGAACACACGCGCACCAGCATGCTCAGAGAACTTCGGAACCTCAGTCAGTAGCGACGGACGGTTCGAATACTCAGCAGAAAGCCGCTGGAACTCAGCAATGAACTCGGGATCGTTCTTCGCCTCGTTAAAGGTTGCCTCCAGCTCATCCATGGCGGCAATCAGCGACTCGGGCATCCACCGCCCGCCGTACTCACCAAAATAGGGGCCGGGGGCATTCTTCAACGACTCGCCGTTGAGGAAAGCATCTGCCAGGTTCTCGCTCATCACTATTCCTTCCCTGGATGGTTGCCGCCGGATGCACGCCGCGGGTAGGGCGGGGCATCAGGCCTGATTACAGCGAAACACCACGCCAACCGCGAATAGGTGGGCGGTGTTCGCACATATCCCCCTATAGTACCCGGGCGCAGGCGGTGACCTGTACCCCGGAGTGCACATGACCATTCCTAGGACATGTGACGTTCGCCGGGGAGGGTGCGCGGCGGGCTACAGCAGCTCACGCAGCTCCTCCATCTGCTGAGAAAGCACCGTCGACACGCCACCGCGCATCGACACCCCGTACAGGGTCTCCGCAATCTGCATCGTGCGCTTCTGATGCGTCACCACAATCAGCTGCGAACGCTCCCCCAGCTCACCAATCACCTGCAACAGGCGCGACAGGTTGCGGTCATCCAGCGCAGCCTCAACCTCGTCCAGGGCGTAGAACGGCGACGGGCGAGACATATAAATCGCAATCAACAGCGCCAGCGAAGCAAGCGAACGCTCACCGCCAGACAGCAGCGACAGGCGCTTAACCTTCTTACCCGCCGGGCGTGCGTGAATCTCCACACCCGAATTCAGTGGATCGGAGGGGTCGTCCAGCTCCAGGTGGCCCTCGCCTCCCGGGAACAGGGTCGCAAAGATGCGGCGGTAGTGGGTGTTAATGTCCTCCATCGCGGCGGTGAACACCTCCGCAATGTGGCTGCTGACCTCGTCCATGACCGTGTTCAGGTCGCGGCGGGTCGCCTTCAAATCCTCAATCTGCTGATTCAGGTAGGCGTGGCGTTCGGACAGCGCCTCGTACTCCTCCAGCGCCAGCGGGTTAATGGCGCCCAGCGCCTCCAGTTCGGCGCGGGTGGCCTTGAGGCGAGCGCGGACGCTCTCGGTGGGGGCTTCGGTAGTCTCGGATGCCGTTTCGGTAGCAGTATTTTCGGGGGCGTTGTTTTCGGAGGCAGCATTTTCGGAAGCCTCATCTGCGGGCAAGTCAACCGGCAGTTGCTCGAAGTACTCCTCCTCCAGCTGCTCCAGGGTCAAACCGGTCACCAGGCGGGCACGCTCAGCCAGCGCCTGCACACGCTCCTGCACGCGCGCCGCCTCCGTCTGGGTGCGCGCCAGCAGAGTCAACGCCGCTGCGTGCGCCGCCAGCAAATCCTGCACCTCATCATTCGTGCCGGTCAGGCCATCCTGGGCGTTCTTCAGGGCGCCGCTCAGCTCGTGCAGCTGCTGCTCACGATTGCCCACCTGCTCGGCAAGCACCTCGCCCAGACGCTGGGCGCGGCGCTCAATCTTTGCCGCGGGCGCCTGCTCCCCCGTGCCCGCCAGGTAGGAATCCTCGCGGGTACGCGCCGACTCGTAGGCGGTGCGCGCTTCGGCTACGGATTCCTCCGCGGCGGTGAGGCGCTCGTTCAGTCGGGCGCGCTCATTCTGAATGTTCTGCGCGGAAGTCTCCAGGGACTCCGCCTGGGCGCGGGCGCGGGCATGCTCGGCGCTCGCCACGCCCGCCGCCTTCGCCGCCTCGCGTTCGGCTTCGACCGCCGCCTCTGCCGCGGTCTGAGCCTGCTGAACGGCCTGCTCGGCTTCGTCCAGTTCGGCGCGGGTGCGGGTCACGACCTGGGAGGCGGCGCGGTATGCGGCGGCAAGTTCCAGGGGGCTGGCACCCTCAGCCGGGTAGAGCAGGCTGTAGCGGGTGTGCTCGGTGCCTGCGGGGTCAAAAATACGCCACATAGTGCGCTGACCTGCGAGGTTATTCTCTGCGAGCAGGTGCAGGGCCTGCTCTGCGGAGGCGGCATCCGGCGCGAACAGCACACCCGCCAGGCGCTCACCCAGCGCCGCGGTGACGCGTGCCAGGGCGTGCTCGTCGATGCCGGCGAGCGCGGCGGCATCCTCGCTGAGCGGTTCAATCATCTCGGTTGCGGGGCGGATACCCAGCTCGCGCAGCTCGGCGGCGCAGAAAGCGGGCAGGGTGGTTTCAGGCAGTTCTGTTGAAAGTTCCGTCGCGGCAGATTCGCTGCTTTCGTCCCCCCTGTCACCACGCAGCTGCGACACCTCGGCACCCTCAACCGGCACGCTCAACGCCGCGGTCGCCAACGAGGTCAGCGCCGCAGACGCCGCACGCGCATACTCGGGGTCAATCTGCACGGCATCCAGCACGCGCAGCAGGCTCGCGCCCTCGCTCGAAGAATCCAGGAGCTCGCCGGTCTCGGGGTCGAACACCGCCTCAGCAGATTCAGCACCCAGTTCGGCGGGTGCTTCGCCCAGGCTCTGACCCAGCGCCTCACGCAGGGTTGCGGCACGCTCAGCCGCCGCCGCGTAGGCGCGGGTCGCCTCCACCGCAGCGGCGCGGGCGGTATCCAGCTGAGCCTGCGCGCGGGCACGAGACTGCGCCGCCTCACCCGAGGCGCGCTCAGTCTGCGCCACCTCGGACGCCGCCTTCTCAACGTTCTTCAGCGCCGCATCGTAGCGTTCCTCAAAGCTGGCGTAGCTTTCAACCGCGCGCTCTGCCTCTTCGCGGCGTTCTTCGAGCAGTTCCAGAGCGCGTTCGTATCCGGCGCGGGCGGCGGCGGTCGCCTCGGTCAGTTCCACGCGGTAGGTGCGCACGCGCTCGGCGGCGATGGATTGCACGGTGCGCACGCGCGCGGCGGACTCGCGCAGGGTCGACACGGCCTTCTGGCAGGCGGTGACCTCCGCGTTCAGGCGGTTCTGCGCCTGCTGATGCTTCGCGGATGTTGCACGCGCCGCCTCCAGCTGTTCTTTCAGGGTTTCGGCGCGGCGGGTACCTTCCGCCTCGGAGGCGAGAGCCTGCGCCTGCTCAGCCTGCAGAACACCCAGCTGACGAGCCAAAAGCACCGCCTCCAGCTGGCGGATGCGCGCCTGCAGCTGGCGTGCAGTCGCGGCGGATTCTGCCTGCTCGCTCAGCGGCTGCAGCTGCGAATCCAGCTCGGCAACCAGGTCGCTCAGGCGGGTAACGTTCGATGCCACAGACTCCAGCTTGCGGCTGGTCTTCTCCTGGCGGCGGCGGTACTTGACCACGCCCGCCGCCTGCTCAATCATGTCGCGGCGCTGTTGCGCGGTGGCGTGCAGGACCGCATCCAGCTGACCCTGGCCGACGAGCACGTGCATCTGCTGACCCAGACCCGCCTCCGAGAGCAGGTCCTGAATGTCGGCAAGGCGCGCCGGGGAGCCGTTAATCTCGTACTCGCTGCCGCCGGAGCGGAACATGGTGCGCGAAATCTGCACCCGATCAGCGGGAATGCTGAGGGTGCCATCAGAATTATCGAAAGTCAGGGTGACTTTGGCGCGGCCCAGGGGTGCACGCTGGGCGCCGTCGCCCGAACCAGCCTCGCCGGAGCCCGCGAAGATAACGTCCTTCATGCTGCCGCCGCGCAGGCTCTTAGCGCCCTGCTCACCCATGACCCAGGCGAGCGCATCCAGCACGTTGGACTTGCCGGAGCCGTTGGGGCCGACCACCGCGTTAATGCCGGGGGTGAACTCAAAAGTGGTTGCGGAGGCGAAAGACTTGAACCCGCGCAGGGTCAGCGACATCAGGTGCACAAGGGGCCTTTCTGCAGAAGAACTGGTGTGTGCCGGGCACGTTCTGTGGTGCGTGGCGGCATCCCTCTAGTGTACGCGGTGCGGCGGGCGGGCGGCATGAACGTGCACGGGGTGAAGAGGGTTCAAAGTTCCTCATTGTGCATCATCTTACGCGCGGGGTGAACGGGCGCGTTCATATTGGGTCTACGGATACGGGTTCGCCCGGTCGGTGCGGTAGATTGGAATGAGCATCACGAATTCTGCGGGGCCGCTGTTCGCATCCCCGCGTTTTTCTATGTATCCCACTGACTTCTATTTTCAAGGGCCACACCATTGATGAATGCATCCGCCGATAAGGTCGGCACGAACTCTGACATTCGCCACGCTAATGCAGCTCTGCTGTCTATTACCCATGAGCTGCCTCCGGAGGTCGTCACGAGCGACTACTTCGATGAGCAGCTGGCCCAAACCTATAAGCGTCTGCGCATGCCGAAGGGCCTGCTGGAGCGTCTAGCCGGCATTAGCACCCGCCGCGGTTGGGCTGAGGGTCAGACCTTCGAGGACGGCGTGGTTGCCGCTGCTGAGAAGGCTATCGAGCAGGCGGGTATTGACCGTTCCCAGATTGGCCTGCTGATTAACGCTTCGGTGACTCGCGATAACTTTGAGCCCGCCGTTTCGGTGGGTGTGCACGACCGCCTGGAACTACCGCGTCACGCCCTGAACTTCGACATTACGAACGCCTGCCTGGGCTTCGTGAACGCGATGACCGTCGCCTCCACCATGATTGATGCGGGCGCTATCGACTACGCCCTCATCGTCGCTGGTGAGGATCCTTCCCCGTGGCACCGTACCGCGGTGCGCATCCTGAACAACCCCGATTCGACCCGCGAGGATGTGCTGGCTCAGTTTGCGACCCTAACCCTCGGTTCGGGTGCGGCGGCGGCTGTGATTGGTCGCGCTGATCGCCACCCGGAGGGCCACCGCATCGTCGGTTCGGTGTCCCGCGCGGGCACTGAGCACCGTAACCTGTGCATCGGTGGCGAGGCGGATCAGGG
>CAUUAD010000009.1:0-23454 GCA_963542785.1 Rothia mucilaginosa | reverse complement strand
GAGCAGGTTTTGCAGGCGGCAACCGCCTCCTATCGCCGTACTGCGGGTCAGCACACCGGCTGGATCCTCACCCGCTGGATGAGCCGCCTGAAGGCTGACCCCCTGCGCCGCCTACACCTGGGGCAGCAAGAGGAAACGAAGAGCATGTCTAAGGCCGAGAAGTCCGCGGGCATGCTCGGTTCCGATAGCGAGAACGCACCCGAGCTGGTGGCATCCTCGCTACCCCCGCTGAGCGCCGCGCAGAAGGCGGGCATGGCAAACGCCGTGCGCCAATACAGTAAGCAGATGGCGGCCCGCATCGACGAACCGTGGAAGCGCAGCATGAAGGAAGCCGCCCTCTCCCGCGAGGCGGAGCTACCCGAACTGCTCGAACGCGACATGGTGCGCATCGACTACGGTCTGGGCCGCACCCGCGCCCCCTGGGTCATCTTCAACGCCCTGCAGTGGATCGCGCTACTGAGTGCCCTGGTAGGCGTCGGCTGGCTGACCCTCATCTCCGGCATGGCGTACCTGCAGATTCAACTGCCGCCCGCCCCGACCCCCGAAGGCTCCCCGGTACCCCTGCCGACCCTGCTTCTGTTGCTGGGCATACTCCTCGGTATCGCCTCGGCGGGTGTGGGCAGGTTGCTCACCGCCATGGGCTCACGCTACTACGCACGCAAGCTGCGCGGTCGCCTGCAGACCGGCGTTGAGAAGGCGGTGCAGTCCTGCGTGGTCGCCCCGGTGCAGCTGGAAGCTAAGCGCCTCAACTCCTACCGCAAGGCGCTGGACATTTAGCGGCGTATCATCTGAAAAACCGCATCAGGATAAGCTGCATCAGGCTAAGAGTGCATAAAAGAATCCCTCCCCACCTCTCAAACGAAGTGGGGAGGGATTCTTTTCGTGAAAACTATCTAGAACAGAGCCTTAGCTTTCCTCAACATCCGATGCCGAGTGAGAAGCAGAAAGCTCACGCAAACCGTCAGTAATCGCCTGAGCAGCCTTGACGACCAGCTCGGGGTAGTTGCGGTTCGGCTGGCGGGTCATACGATCAATCGGACCCGAGATAGAGACTGCCGCAATCACCTTGCCACCGGGAGCACGCACCGGAGCGGACACCGAGGCGGTACCGCGCTCGCGCTCGCCCACGGACTGCGCCCAGCCGATGCGGCGCACAGCCGCGAGCATGGCTGCGCTGAAGTGTGCATCGCGCAGGCCTTCAACAATGCGGTTCTGATCTTCCCAAGCCAGCAGAACCTGGGCGGCGGAGCCTGCCTGCATGGACAGCTGGGTGCCGACCGGAATAGATTCGTGCATGCCGGAGGGGCGGGGGGAGGTGGCTGCGCACACGCGCCAGTCACCCTGGCGGCGGTACAGCTGGGTGGACTCGTCAGCTTCGAGGCTGAGCTTCTGCAGGATCGGGTCTGCCACGGTGATGAGCTCGTCAGCAATGGTTGCGGATGCGAGTTCGGTCAGGCGGGGTCCGAGCATGAAGCGTCCCTGCACGTCGCGGGCTACGAGGCGGTGGTGTGCCAACGCCACGGCGAGGCGGTGTGCGGTGGGGCGCGCCAGACCGGTTGCCTTGACGAGGTCACCCAGAGATACGGGTCCTGCCTCGAGGCAATCAAGAATGAGGGTCGCCTTGTCGAGCACGCCAACGCCGGAGGAGCCGTGGGAGTTTACCTCTACCATCTGCTCGTCGGCGGCCATGTGTTCGGGCGGCTTGACGGGGTCGACAATCGGTGCGTTGTGGTATGTGGATGCGTTGGGGTGACGCATTCCGTGTGCGTTAAAACGTGAAGCGGAAGGAGTCATTCTTATATTCTATCTCAGAATATGAAAGATACCCCGGACTTCGTGGACTCTTTCGGGCGCACAGCTGAAGATGGAATCACCCCTTACGGGATAAATTATGAGTTTTTCATAATAAGTGTTTATGTGTGTTTATGGGTGAAAATATGTGAAAAAGCCGCAGGAAAATGCGAATAATACCGCAAAATTACCCTGGAGTCATAGAGTAAACCCACATAAAAACACTCGCTAGTTCGGGGTGTTTCTAGGCCGTCTCACAGGCTAAGAATCCGTGAAAAAATATGCGACACGCCGCAGGGAAATACCGATTTGAGGGTCCCATCGGGTACATAATCCGCCCCTCAACTCCGCAAACTTGCGGCACGCACCACACCGAACGCATCCACCGTAGGAACGCATCAAGCAGGAGAAAGCATGACTAGCGAACAGAACGCAACCACCGCGGGCACCCGTCCGCGCACCCTGGCAGAAAAAGTCTGGGACGCACACGTCGTCGTCCCCGGCGAAAACGGCAAGCCCGACCTGCTCTATATCGACCTGCAGCTACTGCACGAAGTGACCTCCCCCCAGGCATTCGAAGGCCTGCGCATCGAGAACCGCCCCCTGCGCCGCCTCGACCTGACCATCGCCACCGAGGACCACAACACCCCCACCGACAACATCTTCGGCACCATCGCCGACCTGACCAGCCGCACCCAGATCGAGACCCTGCGCCGCAACGCTGCAGAGTTCGGCGTGCGCATCCACTCCCTCGGCGACCAGGAACAGGGCATCGTACACGTGGTCGGCCCGCAGCTGGGTCTGACCATGCCCGGCATGACCATCGTCTGCGGCGACTCCCACACTTCCACCCACGGTGCGTTCGGCGCTCTCGCGTTCGGCATCGGCACCTCCGAGGTGGAGCACGTCATGGCAACCCAGACCCTGCCTCTGGCACGCTTCAAGACCATGGCAATCAACGTTGAAGGCACCCTCAAGCCCGGCGTGACCGCGAAGGACATCATCCTCGCCGTCATCGCGCAGATCGGCACCGGCGGTGGCCAGGGCTACGTGCTCGAATACCGCGGCTCCGCGATCCGCTCCCTCTCCATGGAGGGCCGTATGACCATGTGCAACATGTCCATCGAGGCGGGCGCACGTGCCGGTATGGTCGCCCCCGACGAGACCACCTTCGAGTACATCAAGGGTCGCCAGCACGCCCCCAAGGGTGAAGAGTGGGACAAGGCAGTCGAGTACTGGAAGACCCTGCCCACCGACGAAGGCGCCGTCTTCGACAAGGAAATCTTCATTAACGCTGACGAGCTCGAACCCTTCGTCACCTGGGGCACCAACCCCGGTCAGGGTATTCCACTGAGCCACGCCGTTCCCTCCCCGGAGGACTTCGAGGACGAGAACGACAAGGTCGCAGCAGAACGCGCCCTCGAATACATGGGCCTGGAGGCGGGCACCCCCATGAAGGAAATCCCCGTGGACGTCGTCTTCCTGGGCTCCTGCACCAACTCCCGCATCGAGGACCTGCGCGCCGCGGCGGACATCGTGCGTGGCCGCACCATCGCCGAGAACGTGCGCATGATGGTCGTTCCCGGCTCCCAGAAGGTCCGCGCGCAGGCAGAGGCAGAAGGTCTGGACAAGGTCTTCAAGGACTTCGGTGCCGACTGGCGCTTTGCCGGCTGCTCCATGTGCCTGGGCATGAACCCCGACCAGCTGGCACCCGGTGAGCGTTGCGCCTCCACCTCGAACCGTAACTTTGAGGGCCGCCAGGGTAAGGGTGGCCGCACCCACCTGGTCTCCCCGGTGGTCGCCGCCGCAACCGCTGTGCGCGGTACCCTGTCCGCCCCGTCCGACGTCGTGGCCTAGCACGCCGCTATAGCTAAGGAGCCATTATGGAACCCATTATTAAGCACACCGGCATTGGCGTGCCGCTGCGTTCTTCGAATGTTGACACCGACCAGATCATTCCCGCCGTCTACCTCAAGCGAGTGACCAAGACCGGCTTTGATGATGCCCTCTTCGCGAACTGGCGTAAGGACCCCGAGTTCATCCTGAACCAGGAGCCTTACAAGCACGGTAGCGTGCTGGTTGCGGGCCCGGACTTCGGTACCGGTTCTTCCCGTGAGCACGCCGTGTGGGCGCTGCGCGACTACGGTTTCAAGGTCGTTATTTCCGCTCGTTTTGCCGATATTTTCCGCGGCAACTCGGGTAAGCAGGGCCTGGTGACCGCGCAGGTTGCACAGGACGACATCGAGCTGATTTGGAAGGCGCTGGAGCATGAGCCCGGTACTGAAATCACCGTTGACCTGGAGTCCAAGACCGTGACCGTTGGTGCCCTGGTTGTTCCCTTCGAGATTGACGACTACGTGCGCTGGCGCCTCATGGAGGGCCTGGACGACATCGGTCTGACCCTGCAGAACCTCGAGGCTATTGAGGCGTACGAGGCGAAGCGCCCCTCCTGGATGCCCCGCACTCAGGAGCTCTAAGTAGGGGAACTCTAAGTAGGGAATCTCTACGCCGAGCGTTCTAAAACCTAAAGATATAAAGCTCGAAGGCGGCGACTGAATCAGTCGCCGCCTTCGAGCTTTTCTGTATCCGAACCTTGGCGTACCAAAACCTCGGCACGCAGAAAAAGCGCCTCCCCGGAGCATCAGCTTCCGGGGAGGCGTATTTATTCAATACCTAGAGCTTAGGCACCCTCAGTGATGGGGGTGTTCAAGGTTGCGTTCTCGGTGCAGCTGTACAGCGCCGCCGAACCGGGGGAGCGCACACCCGCGGTCGGGTTCGCGTTCTGTGCGGTGGCAAGAGCGAAGTCAGAAACCACCTCGTGGTTAATGTAGCTGCCGCCTGCGCCGCCGCCGCTGCTCAGGGCGCTGAGCGAGTAGATGTTGCCTTCGCCCTCGAACTGCACCTGACGGCCGAAAACGGCCTCGTAGTATGAGCCAACGGTCCAGATGTTCAGGCCTGCGCCGCCGCCGCCGTAGCCGGCGCCACCACCGGATGCTACGGAAGTGAGGGAGAGCTTGCCGTAGGTGTGGGAGAGCAGCGCGCCCGAGCCGCCCTTACCGCGGTAAGAGCCGGTAGCGTCCGCACCGCCGGTTCCCTTTTCCTTATCACTCACGGAGTCGCCCTCGTAGCGGTAGTAGCGCGGGAAATCGTAGGAGTCGAACCAGGATTCGGACATGGGCATGAGCTTTAGCTCGTTGTTCTCGTCGAGGACGCCTGCCAGTGCCTCACCGAGGGTGCCAGCTACGCCGGAGCGACCAGCGGTACCGCCGGTGACCATGAAACGCATGTCGAGGGTCTTATCGTCCTCGTCGAGGGGCTTGAACTCCTGGTAGGGGCTTGCCATGAGCATGCCGCCCTGACCGGTGTTGTCGGTGCCCAGGTCGCCGCCCGCGCTGCCGCCTGCGGTGGTGGATGCATCGCGACCGTCCAGCGCCACGCGCAGTGCCGGGTTCAGCTGATCCTTGGGATGGGCGTTGAAGAGGCTCTGGTGGGTGGTGAGGGTGCCCAGCTGCGCGCCGCCGCCGCCAGCACCGGCAACGGCTACGACGGTGACTGCGCCGTCGCGGACGAGCTCGACCGCGGAGGAGCCGCCGCCGGACGCGCCGTACACGTAGCCGCTATCGGTGCCTACTACCTGCGCTGCGCCGGTTGCGGTGCTGGAGCCGGTGGAGTCGCCGCCTGCTGCGTAGCCTTCGCCTCCGAGTGCGGGCTGTGCGCCGGCTGCGGAGCCGACGCCGCCGTTACCCGCCCAGACGCGCAGGATGTCGCCGGACTTGACCGCAAGAACACCGCTGAGCTGTGCACCGGCACCGCCGCCAGCCAGGGCCGCGTTCGTGACGTCGGTCAGGTATCGGGGAGTGAAGGAAGATGCGGCACCGCCGGCACCTCCCACGAGGTCGAAGCGTACTCGTCCAACGCCTTCAGGGACGAGCCATTCGGTGTATGCGCCAGCCTTGTCGTCGAAGCCGGTTGCGGTCGGCTTGAGGGTCAGAGCGGGGGAGCAGGTGGGCTCGCCGCTTGCCGCCCATGCAGGGACGGTTGCGCTGGCGAGGATAACGGGAGCACTCCACGCCGCACCCTGTACGAGGCGACGGCGCGAAATGCGTGATGCAGTGTTGTGATGTGTCATATTTGGGGTCCTCCGGTAGTTCGCGGATGCAGCCGCGAAGCGACCTGTGGTTGGTTGCGATGGGCCCTGGTTTTTAGTTGACTTTCGAATATTTACGGTGATGTTGAAGTGAATTTTTGAAGTTGAAGTGAATCAGGAAGCCGAACCGTTTTGGTTGGGTACCATCGCAAAGGTTTATGCAGTGAATGCACGCCACGCGCCCTCCCGTGAGGCTCTGTACTGCGCGGGTGCAAGGTCGGTGCCGGCGCCTATGCCGCAGTGTAGAGCTGATTGGCTCCTCCGTGAGAGCGGAGGCGCCGTTCAGTGGGCACGAGTGTGCACGTTATTGTAGGGGTGAGGTTGCTCTCAAGTTCAAATTCGGACGTTAAAAAGACGAAACTAACGTCAAATTTCGGCGAAGAACCCAAAAATGTTTGCATTGGTGTGAATATTTGTGTATCTTTTTGTTTTTTCCGGCGCTGAATCTGAAGGGTTCAGGCCGGTTTTTCATATACGCAGCAGAGCAAAATCCTAGTCGCGAGTTCCAAAGGTTCTTCAGTGTTTGGAGCACCTATACACAGGGCTTAGAATAATGATGAATATATGCGCCCGTTTCACCCCGCTACCGGCAGGGGCACGTATGAGAACGCGGCGCATCGGCACACTGTTAAAGTTCGGCCTAAACCAGCCGACTCCACAAAGGATTTTTAATGACTGAGAACATCAGCAAGCTTCGCATTGAAGGTGGCACTCCGCTCGTTGGTGAGGTCCACGTTCGAGGCGCCAAGAACCTGGTGCCCAAGGCGATGGTCGCAGCACTGCACGGTTCGACCCCCTCGACCCTGCGTAACGTCCCTGACCTGAGCGATGTCGAAATCGTTACCACCCTCGTGGAGCTGCACGGCGCAAAGGTCGACTACGACCGCGAAGCTGGTGTTCTGACCCTCAACCCCGCACAGGATGCAACCACCGCCGCAAAGAACGCAGAGGAGATTCAGCTCTTCGGCGGTAACTCCCGCATCCCGATTCTGATGGTGGGCCCGCTGCTGCACACCCTCGGTACCGCACGCATCCCCAACCTGGGTGGCTGCAAGATCGGTGACCGCCCCATCGACTACCATATGGCGGCCCTGCGCAAGTTCGGTGCAGTCGTTGAGAAGGACGATGAAACCGGCACCACCCTGATCGTTCCCGAAGAGGGCCTGAAGGGTGCAGAGATTGTGCTGAACTACCCCTCCGTGGGTGCTACCGAGCAGGTTCTGCTCACCGGTGTGCGCGCTAAGGGTAAGACCGTCCTGCGCAACGCAGCGATTGAGCCCGAGATTATTGACCTGATTGCTGTTCTGCAGAAGATGGGCGCCATCATCTTCATCAATGAGGACCGCACCATCGTCATTGAGGGCGTGGACGAGCTGACCGGCTACGATCACACGTCCCTGCCCGACCGTAACGAGTCCGCTTCCTGGGCTTCTGCTGCACTGGCTACCGGTGGCGACATTTTCGTGCGCGGCGCAGATCAGAAGGATATGACCGCGTTCCTGAACCAGTTCCGCAAGATGGGCGGCCTGTATGAGGTGACCACCGATGGTATCCGCTTCACCCACCCGGCTCAGCGCACCCCCGGTGCTCAGCTGAAGCCCATCGTCTTTGAGACCAACGTGCACCCCGGCTTCATGACCGACTGGCAGCAGCCCCTTGTCGTGGCGCTGACCCAGGCTAAGGGCGCATCCATCGTGCACGAGACCGTGTACGAGGAGCGTTTCGGCTTCACCAACGCCCTGAAGCAGATGGGCGCAGATATTGTCGTCATGCGTGATTGCGTGGGCGGCGCACCCTGCCGTTTCGAGGGTAAGGGCTACGGCCACTCCGCTATTATTTCTGGTCCCACCCCGCTGACCGGTGCCGACATTGAGGTTCCGGACCTGCGCGGCGGCTTCTCCCACATCATTGCTGCTCTGGCCGCTAAGGGCACCTCTCACGTGAGTGGTGTTGAGCTGATTGCTCGCGGCTACGAGAACTTTGAGGAGAAGCTCAAGAGCCTGGGTGCCAACTTTGAGGTGCTGGCACGCAAGGCGTCGAAGGCTCCCAAGCCCGATGCGGCAATCGTCGTTGTTGAGCCCGAGGAAGTTGAGGTTCAGGACTAGTGAGCGGACAGCAGGGAAAGCAGGCTCTGCCTGAGATTGAGCCCACCGCCTCCGGTGATGCTCTGTACAAGGTGCTCGGTAACGCTGCGCGCGGGCTGTACAAGCTCATCGCACGCGTTGAGATTACCGGCCGTGAGAACCTGCCCAAGAGTGGTGGGTACATTATCGTGGCTAACCACACCACCGAGCTTGACCCGGTGACCGTGGCTTTCCCTGCTTTCGTTGAGGGCGCCCTGCCGCGCTTCTTAGCGAAGGATTCGCTGTTCCGCGCTCCCGTGCTTGGCTACATTATGCGCAAGCTCGCGCATATTCCTGTGGTTCGCGGTTCGGTGGATGCGCGTAAGTCCCTGATTACCGCCCGCAAGATTGTTGAGGCTGGCGGTGCCGTCGTGATTTTCCCGGAGGGCACCACCACTCACGATCCGCAGCTGTGGCCCATGCAGGCGCGTACCGGTGCGGCTCGTCTGGCTCTTGCGACCGGCGCGCCCGTCTACCCGGTGGCGCACTGGGGTGACGAGCAGATTCTCGGCTACGTGGATGAGCCCGGCGAGGACGGCCGCATCAAGGAGAAGCGTAAGATTTCGCTGTTCCCGCGCAAGACCGTCCGCGTGAAGGTTGGCAAGGCACTGGATATTGCCTCCCTCGTTGAGGACGCCAGCCCCGATGCTAAGCACACCCGCACCGAACTGGGCGTGGTCACCGACGCCATGCTGGATGCTATTACCGCCGAGCTGGAGCAAATCCGCGGCGAGAAGGCACCTGCTGGTCGTTGGAACCCCCGCACGAAGCGTCGTGAAGCCCCCGGCACCCCTTCGGGGCCGGTCGGTGGCGCGCTCGGCGAACCGGACGAAAAGTAGCATCCCAACTGGGAAAATCGTAGAGGCCCTGATAGGAGCCGCGGCTATTTGCTGAGGCGCCTGTCAGGGACTCGCACAATAACCTCGCAAGGAAGAGAAGCAGGTGTTTTCGTGACCTTCTTTGGACGCACCCCCGCAGCAAGCCCTGAATTTACCCCTCCGGCAACCGTACAGTCTATTGCGGTGCTGGGCGCCGGTAGCTGGGGCACCGCTTTCGCTAAGATCGCGGCGGACGCTGCCCGCGAGCGCGGCGATGACACCCGCGTGACCCTCATCGGTCGTGATGAGCAGGTGATGGCTGAGTGCGAGCGCACCCGCGAGAATGCCCGCTATTTTCCGGGAATGAAGCTACCGGATAACATGCACTTCACGGCGGATGCCCCCGCGGCGCTGACCGGTGCCGATATTGTGGTTCTTGCCTTGCCCGCGCAGGTTCTGCGTTCGCAGTTGCAGAGCTTCGCCCGCTATATTGAGCCGAACGCCATGCTGGTTTCTTTGGCGAAGGGCCTGGAGACCGGTACGGGTCTGCGCATGTCGCAGGTCATTACCGAGGAGCTGGAAGAGGCTATGGCTCTGCGCGGTGCTGATGTGCGCGCGATCGGTCATATTCCGCACCGCGTGTGCGTGCTCTCGGGCCCGAACCTGGCGAAGGAAATCATGGGGGAGGAGCCTACCGCCTCCGTGGTTGCGGCTCGTACCCTGCCGGTGGCTGAGTCTGTTGCTCACGCGATTGCGTGCGCGTACTTCCGCCCGTACACCAACACGGATGTGGTGGGTACCGAAATTGGCGGCCTGGTGAAGAACGTGATTGCCCTTTGCGTGGGTATTTGCGAGGGCCGCAATTACGGTGATAACTCGAAGGCATCCATTATGACTCGCGGCCTGGCGGAGATTACCCGCCTGGCGGTGGCGTTGGGCGGTGAGGCTGCGACCATGAGCGGTCTTGCCGGTATGGGCGACTTGATTGCGACCTGCTCTTCGCCGCTGTCTCGTAACCACACGGCGGGCCGCCTGCTGGCTCAGGGTATTACCCCTGACCGCCTGCACGAGCACATGAGCCAGACTGCTGAGTCGATTAAGTCGGCGCCGGTGGTGGCTGAGTTGGCTCGTCGTCACGGCGTGGAGATGCCCATTGTAGAGGCTGTGGTGGCTGTGCTTTCGGGACGTATCGGCATTGAGGATTTGGCGCCTCAGCTGCTGGGTCGCCGCCTCAAGCATGAGGGCCACTAGGTTTTGAAGCTTTCTGGTGTGCTGGCACCCCTTGATTCGGGTTGTGTGCCAGGACATACTAGAAGAAGATTGAATGTAGACATCCGAGGACGGATACCGTTGCGGAAAACCGGTGCGTGAGAAACGCATCAGTGACCGCGACGGTATTCGTGCGTTAGGATTATTGACGCATTGCCGTTCCACCTTCCGGACCTAAGGGTAGGGGAACATTGACTAGGAGAAATATATGACCGAGAAGAAGACCGTCGCCCTGCTGTGCGGTGGCCGCTCCTCCGAGCACCCGATTTCGCTCATTACCGCTGCCGGCGTTCTGGGCGCTATTGACCGCACCGCCTACGACGTCATCACTATCGGTATTACCCGTGACGGCCGCTGGTACCTGACTGACGAGCAGCAGCTTGCCGAGCTGACCGCTGGCACTCGCGGTACCGCAGAGTTCCCCGAGGGTACCCAGCAGGTTTTCCTGCCGATGGGCGCCGGCGATTCCCGCCTGACTCTGGTGGATGCTGAGGGTAACGTTACCCGCACCGCACCGGTGGACGTTGTGTTCCCGCTGCTGCACGGCCCCTTCGGTGAGGACGGCACCGTGCAGGGTCTGCTGGAAATGGCTGACCTGCACTATGTGGGTTGCGGTGTGACCGCATCCGCTGTTGGTATGGATAAGCACTTCATGAAGGTTGCTTTCGAGTCTGCTGGCCTGGAGGTCGGCCCCTACGAGGTTGTCACTAACCGCCAGTGGGAGCACGAGGACCGCGAGCAGATTCTGGAGCGCGTGCTGAAGCTGGGCTTCCCCATGTTCGTGAAGCCGACCCGTGCAGGTTCTTCCTTCGGTATTACCAAGGTGGATTCGGTGGAGGAGCTCGTGCCCGCGATTGAAGAGGCGCGCCGCCACGACCCGAAGATCATTATTGAGGCGGGTATTGTGGGCCGCGAAATTGAGTGCGCTGTGCTCGATGGCCACCACGGCGAGATGCCCCGCGCATCCTACCCCGGTGAGATTGAGGTTGTGGACGAGGACCACGGCTTCTACGACTTTGAGGCGAAGTACGTTTCTGAGTCTTCCGCTGTGACCGTGTGCCCGGCGAACCTGCCGCAGGACGTGCAGGACCGTCTGCGCGAGCTGGCTGTGAAGGCGTTCCTGGCGTTGGATGGCGAGGGTCTGTCCCGTGCAGACTTCTTCTACACCGAGGATGGCCGCCTGGTCATTAACGAGGTAAACACCATGCCCGGCTTCACCCCGATTTCGATGTACAAGACCATGTGGGAGAACACCGGTATTTCCTACACTGATCTGATTAGCGAGCTGCTGACCCTGGCGATGGAACGCCCCCTGGGTCTGCGCTAGTTCTTGAGGCTGCGTTAGTTGTTATTGAAGCTGCGTTAGTTCTTGGGTGCGCTGTCGTTTTGACTGTGCTCAGTTATTGAATACGTAACGGCGGGGGAGTAGCCCCTGTTGTCAGGCGCCTCGGTGCGGATTCTTGAAGGATTCGCGCCGGGGCGCTTTTTGCGCGGTGGGCAAGTTGATGCCTGTGCGGGAGGGATAATTGGTATGTATTAGCCTCTAAATCTTGATGAGAATCGCTCGAATTTCACCCATGGGAAAAATCACTTAAATTCGCCTCGAGGTCACTTAAATAGGGGAGTGTAAGTTCTAAAGCGGTATTGATAAGGCAAAACGTAATTCTGCGCATAAGTGCATGAAATGATGCTTCTAGGTGATGAAAAGATGTTATTGATGGTCTTTGCACATTTTGAAGCTCAAAGATTGGTATGAAAGCGATAAAATGAGTAATGAAGAAAAAGCCGAATCGGTAGAATAGATGAAGGCATATCCAATCTGCCCTAGCGATTGGGTATCTATTCACTCACAACGTATTAGAAAGTCAAGGACAACCTTTGGGAAAACGAAACCGTAAGGTGGTCTCTGCGAGTCTGGCGACAGCACTGGTTGCTTCCGGAAGCCCATACGTAGCCTCATTTGCTCAAGATGTGCAGGAGGCAGCGTCACAGCTTCCGCCGAACCCTGTCGGCACCGCAAGCCAAACCCTGGACCCCGCCGCGACCGCGGCATCTTCCTCTCGGACGGCAGTACCTACGCTCGCAACCGTGAGCGCATGGCCCACCGCGCAGGGAGATAAACAGGGGGACAATAAGACTGACAATGCGCAGGCAGAGCCCACCGCTCAGCCTAGCGCTTCTTCGAGTGCTCAGCCCACCGCTAGCGCCGAGCCCTCCGTGAGTGCTACGCCCAGCCCGAACGCTACCGCGCAGCCTACTGCCGAGCCCACCGCTTCTGCGAGTGCTACCGCAACCCCGAGTGCTACGGCGAGTCCTAGCGTAGAGCCCTCTAAGGATGCGACCGCTGAACCTACCGCTACGCCGACCGTAGCTCCTAGCGCAAGTGCCGAACCGAGTGTTGCTCCTACTGCAACTCCGACGGCTGAGCCGACTGTAGCTCCGACTGCGGAGCCTACGGTCCAGCCGACGGCAGAACCTACTGTTGCTCCCACTCCGGAACCGACCGTTGCGCCTACTGTGGAGCCCACCGCAGAACCCACCAAGGATGCAACTCCTGAGCCTACTCAGGATCCGACTCCTGAGCCTACGGTAGAGCCTACCCCTGAACCTACTCCCGAGCCGACGAAGGATGTAACTCCCGAGCCGACCCCGGAGCCTACTCAGGATCCGACTCCCGAACCGAATCCGGAGCCCACTCCGGAACCGACCCCCGAGCCGAATCCGGAGCCCACTCCTGAACCTACTCCCGAGCCGACGAAGGACGTAACTCCCGAACCGACCCCGGAGCCGACTCCCGAGCCGACCCAGGACCCCGCTCCGGAACCGAATCCGGTGCCCGCTCCTGAACCGACCAAGGACGTAACTCCCGAGCCGACTCAGGAACCGACTGAGGCACCCACCCAGGATCCTTCTCAGGTTCCGGTAGTCCCGGCCCCGGTTCAGGATCCGACTAACGAGCCGACCAAGGATGCGGTCATCCCCGTGATTCCGGTAGCTCCCGTAGCTCCGGTAGAGGATAACAAGGACAGCTCGGACTCCAAGTCGGTTACCCCGATTGAGACCGAACCTGTTGCTCCGATTCCTCCGGCGAACAACCCTGTGACCACCCCCGGCACCCGTAAGGAAATCTCTGGGGAAGATGTCGTCATCTCCATTGAGCTTCCGCGACCGGGCAGCTCCGCTGACTCCTCAAGTTCCTCTTCGGGATCTTCGAGCTCTTCACCGAGCAAGGCACCGAGCGACAGGCTTGATGGCGACGATGACGATCCGTTGCGTTCTGGCGGCACCACCCTCGGACGAATCGCAGCCAATAACGGCTCGAATGACTCCATCCCGGGTGCGGCAGACTGGGTTGCTGGATACCTCTCGCGTAATAAGACCGACGAGGACCACTCCCATGAGGCAAGCCCCTCGAGCTCCTCAAGCTCGGTATCGGCTTCGAAATCGCCTAGCTCCTCCACCTCGGCTAGTGCCAGCCGCTCCGCAAAGAGCGTGGCAAAGGCTGACGGCGCGAATGCCGCCCAGGAGCAGGCCGTGAAGAATGCGGACGCGGACGATTCCGGACTTTCCGGTATTGCACCGCTGATTCTCTTCTCGCTCATCGGTCTGGTGCTGATTGCTCTGGCAATCCGCTACTTCAGCCGCGGAGCATAAGGCGAACATAACGCGTAAGAATACGCGATAATAGAGGATGTGAATCCTCAGACTTTTAGCGAAACGCGGGACAACCCCATGCGAGAGACACCTCTCTCAAAGCTGGGCGAGTCCCGCGTTCTGCGCGCTTTCATGCCGATTATCAACGCCCACAACGAGCAGGTTGCCGCAGCGGCACGCCAAGCGGGGCGCATCGAACCCCTCGAGGTGGGCCCCGGTGACGACTGCGCCGTCCTCGCCGAACCCGCGCCCGGTCAGCGTACCGTGGTCACCACCGACACCCTCGTTGAGGACCAGGACTTCATGAACCTCTGGCCCGGCGGTATCGCCCAGACGGGTGAGGCCGGTGAGTTCATCCTGGAGCCTGCGCGCAGTAGCGGCTACGACGTGGGGCGCAAAGCCGCGACTCAGAACCTCGCCGACGTTGCCGCCATGGGTGCGCGCCCGGCGAGCCTCTTCATCTCCCTGAGCCTGCCCGGCAGCACCCCCTATGGTTGGATTGACGGCTTCGCCCACGGCATTGTGGACGGAATCAACGCCTGCGGAGCCACCGAATGTGTGATTGGCGGCGGCGATATTGGCGACTCCACCGAAATGTCGGTGACTGTGACCGCCCTCGGCTACACCGACCGCGCCGTGTTGCGCTCCGGCGCGCGACCCGGCGACACTATCGCCCTGGCGGGGCGTACCGCCTGGTCCGATGCCGGTCTGCGCCTGCTGCTCAACCCGCTCTCCCTGCCCGCCACGGCACTGCTGCGTGCTATTGCCGCAGGCCAGGAAGTCGAAGCGGCGCTGGGTGCGGTGGCTCAGGCGTGGGCTCAAAAGCATGCCGAAAAGCAGGGCGAAGGCTCGGCTGTTGCTCTTCCCGAAGGGCTCATCGAGCTCGCCCGCACCCTCAGCCCCGAAGACGCCGCGCATATGCTTGCCGTTTGCGAGCGCGCCGTCGACTCGCAGCACCACCCGGTCAGCCCCATCCCCACCGGTGAGGTGGCGCGCCAGCATCAGGCAAGCTCCATGCTGGATCTTTCCGACGGACTCGTCAAGGATGCTGGACGAGTTGCCGCCGCCTCCGGGGTGCAGATGCGCCTCGACCGCGCTGCCGTGGATGCGTTCGCCGAGCCGCTACTACCGCTGGCACGCCTACTACTGGCGATTGGTGAGCGCAACGAGGCGGGGGAGAGCCCCGCATCCCTGGCGCGCACCTTCGTGCTGGTCGGTGGAGAAGACCACGGCCTGCTGGCGACCTTCCCCGGTGAGGTGCCCGAAGAGTTCGTGCTCCTGGGAACCTGCGTTGCGGACGCCCCGGAGCGCGGTCTGAGTGCTGAGCTCTACGGTGCCGAGCGCCGCCATGATACGGTAACCGGCGCGGCGGTCGTGATGGACGGCCGCTCCCTGGACGGTATGGGTTGGGAGCACTACGGAGCTTCCGCGTAGGAGCTCCACCGAGTGTTGCCGAATGTTGCCGAGTGCCGCGAGGCGCGTGCGGTTTGTATGTTTAGTCCGTGCTTTCATCCTCCGTGCTTTTCATCCCGCGGGATAGGTAGCGGACAATACCGTACATTTAACCGAAATTACCTAGAATAGAAGTACGAAATAGGCTGGATTCTGCCCGTGCTGCGGGCGCTAAGATTTAGCCGGGAACTAACCGGGAAATCAGTCGGGAACTAGCCACAAACTCAGCCGAGAACTAGTTGAGAACTCAGCCGAGAACCGCGCGAAACTGACGAAACTGACGAGGAGGGTAGCGTGAACGCAGAACAGAATCAGCGCACTGAAGAACGCGAGATTTACCGCCGCGCCTGCGTGCGCGCCTACCGCTTCGGCGTAGCGTGGTCCACCGCAGCCCGCACCACCATCGAACGCTACCGCGAGGCGCTCAACGAACTCAATGGGTTCCCCGTGCCCGATAAGGACACCGGCTCCAATATCGCCCACACCCTGCTGACCCTGACCGAAGAGTTTGAGCGGGGCATGGAACAGGTTCTGCCCAGTGAGGCTCTGCCCCGTAAGGTTCTGCCCAGCGAGGTTCTTCCCGCGGGCGAAATTCTTGGCGGGGAGGGCACCTCTGACGAGGAAACCCTCGCCCACCTGTGGATTCAGCTGGGCGGAATCTACGAGCATGCGATTATGCGCGCATCCCGCGTGGCACGCGGCAACTCCGGTACTCTGCTCTGCGCTTGGGCGCTGGAAGCGGTGCGTAGCTACTGGTTCCTGCCCGGAAACCTCGCTCGGGAGCTCGGCGACACGGGCGATGAGCTGCCGCTCGTGCGTGCCCTGGAGGCAGACTACGAGCGTGTGCTGGTTGGCGGTTCCCTGCCGAAGCACCGCGAAGTGAAGCTGGAGTACGCCCACACGGAGGCGCGCGCGATGGCGTTCGCAGCTGAGCGTATTCGCGCCAGCGTGGGGGAGCAGATGGTGCCCTCCACGATGCTGTCGGTCATGGTGGAACTCGCCCGCCTGGACGCACACTATGATGCATCACAGGACGCAGAAGTTGCCGATGAGGCGCTGAAAGAGCGTCGACGTGCGCTGATGCGTGCCGCCCTGGAACGTACCGCGCAGTTCCCGCCCTCACCCGAGCTTGCCGGTTTTGTGGATGCCGGTGCGCTCGGCTTCTACCTTGCCGTGGTGCACTCCAACCCGCGCTGGGAGGGGGCAACCCTGAGCGAGGCGCAGGTGCAGTCTATGCTCCGCGCGCCCTCAGCTGTGGATGCGGCGCGGGCTGGCTCTGAACCTGTCGAACATGTAGAAGGTGGGCACGCAGAACATGCGGGGCAGGCCGGCTGGGAGCTCATGGGTACGCTGACCTGCGAGCCCCTCGCCCTGGCGCAGCTGCGCCCCGAACTTGAAGCCATGGGTGACAGTCTGCTCATTACGCCCCTGGACATGGCGGCTGGACTCTGGGCGCTGCACGTGCACGTTCCCGAAATTGACCCCGTCCGCGAGCTGATTATGGGTTACGGTCAGTGGTCGGATGAGCGTATTTCCTCCCTGGCGGATGGTCGTCACGCTGACCACGCGTGCGGTGTGGAGGGCGGCGCATGAGTCCCGCCCGACGTTCCGTGAACCCGCAGCAGGAAGCCCTGGACTTGGGGCTTCCTGAGCCTGCTCCCGCCAAAACTAAGCCGACAAATACTAAGCCTGCGAAAATTGAGGCAGCGCAGAGGGAGCCCGTAGATTCTGAGCCCGTAGATTCAACGGTTGTGGAGCCTGCCCGTGCCGGTTCTGCGACCCGAGCCCAGCCGCGGAAAAAGGATGCGCCGCTACTGAGCGATGAGCAGCTCCGCACCACCGCCGAGCTGACCGTGCGCGATCTTGCCGCCTACGCCCGAGGCGAGGTGAACCGCGCCGAGCTGAGCGAACGCGCGGCACAGCGCGCCAGTGCGCCCTACCGTAAGGCGCTCAAGACGCTCAAACATTCGCTGGGTCCCGCCGCGCACACCATGACCGACGACGCTCTCTACGAGCTGGTCGATATTGCGTTGGCGGCGCGGCAGGCTACTCAGCCGGATTTAAAACAGCCGGAAGTACATCAGCCCGGGGAACCTGCACGGAAAGCACCCGCCCAGAAGAAGCCAGCGCAGAAGAAAACAGTTCAGAAGGAACCTGCCCAGAAGGAACCGAGCCCGCAGGAGAGCAAAACTGCCGCGCGGGCTACTTCGGCGCGCCCGCAAAAGGTAACGAAGGCAAGCGAAGGGGGCGAGCAGAAGAGCGCGCCGCAGAAGAATGCGCCGAAGAAGATCGAGCCCGAGGCGGAAGCTAAAAAGCCTGCGCCGAAGAAGAGCACGCCTCAGGCGGAATCTGAAAAGCCTGCGCCCAAAAAGACTGCACCTAAAAAGGTTGTAGCGAAGAAGACTGCTCCCGCAAAGAAAGCGCCCGCCCAGAAAGCTTCCGCGAAGAAGGCAACCGCTGAGAAAGTCGCGGCTGAGAAGCCCGCTGCAGGCTCCGCATCAGCCGCCGCGGAGGCTAAGAGCCGTGCCCTGGCGCGCTACGCCTCCGAAGACCGCATCGAAAATGCGCCGCTCAAAAAGTACCTGCCAGCGCCCAGCGCCAAGGCAATCTCCACGCACCTGGACCTGCACACCGTCGGGGAGATGCTCGAATACTTCCCGCGCAAATACCTGCCGCGCGGCGAGCTCAGCTCCTTCGCCGAACTCGTTGAAGGCCAGGACGTCACCATCATCGCCCGCGTGGTGCACGTGAGCACCCGAACCATGGCGGCACGCCGCGGCAAAATCACGGAAGTGACCATCACCGACCGGCTTTCCGATGCCACCGGGCAGGACGCACCCGCAGGTTTTGGTGGTCCTGTATCCGTGGTGCCCGGGCGCGCTAACCGCCCCGGCGCATCCAACGTATCCGGTGCATCCAGCGTATCCGGCGTGCCCGCGCAGAGCTGGCAGGCGACCGGGATGCATAACCCGCGCATTAACGCGCTCGCTAACTCCATGCAGACCCCCGCGGTACAGGGCAGGGGAGCGCAACCCGCCTCCTACAGCGGCTACGCAGATAGCTACGGCCAAGATTCGTTCGCGCAGGACAGTTTCGCGCAGGGAGGCCTCTTTGGCGTGCCCGCACCCAGCCCGAGCACGAACCCCGGTGCGGGTGCGCTCATCGGCTCACAGATGAAGCTCTCCTTCTTCAATGCCTGGACCGCCGCCCGCGAAATCCGCGAGGGTGAAACCATGATGTTCTCCGGCAGGGTCGGCATCTACCGCGGCGAATACACCCTCACCAACCCGCACTACGCCCTGCTCTCGAAGGACGCCTCCGGCGCGGACGTCACCGACGCCGCCACCGCCCCCGTGCCCGTCTACCGCGCCCCCGTGAAGCTGCCCACCGACCGCATCGCCGGGTACATGGAGCAGTTGCTCGAAAAGGTGCCGCTCAAAGAGCTTGAAGACCCGGTGCCGTACACGATTCGTCGCGCCCGCAAGGTGCCGTCCCTGGAGTGGACGTACCGCGCCCTGCACACCCCCGACTCGGAGGACACGTGGCGTGCCGCGCAGGCGCAGATGCGTTACCGCGAGGCGTTCGTGTTGCAGAGCGCGCTCGCCCGCCTGCATTCGGTGCGTGCCGCGCACCTGACTCAGCCGCGCCCCGCTGTGGAGGGTGGCCTCGCCGATCAGCTGCTGGAAGTTCTGCCCTACGAGCTGACCGAGGGGCAGCAGAAGGTGGGCGCTGAGATTGCCGCGGATCTGTCGAGCGAATCGCCCATGAACCGCCTGCTGCAAGGTGATGTGGGTTCCGGTAAGACCGTGGTGGCTCTGCGTGCCATGCTGCAGGTGGCCGACGCGGGCGGCCAGTCCGCGATGCTCGCCCCGACCGAGGTGCTTGCCGAGCAGCATTTGCGTTCGGTGCTGGACATCCTGGGGGATATGGCGGCATCCGAAGATGCTGACGGTTCTGCCGAGGGAACTCCCGCGGGGAGCGGGGAAGAATCCAACCGCGTGCGCGTGCGCCTGTTGACCGCCTCCATGGGTACCCGCGCTAAGCGCAAGGTACTGCAGGAGCTCGCCGACGGCACCGCCCAGATCGTGATCGGCACCCACGCCCTGCTCTCCGACGAAGTGAGCTTCCACGACCTGGGTCTGGTCGTCGTGGACGAGCAGCACCGCTTCGGCGTGGAACAGCGCGACGGTCTGCGTGGTACTGACGGCGCCCTGCCGCACCGCCTGGTCATGACCGCAACACCAATTCCGCGTACCGTCGCCATGACCGTGTTCGGTGACCTGGACGTGTCCGTGCTCGACACCCTGCCCGCCGGTCGACAGAAAATCTCGACCCACGTGGTGCCCCTCGCCGAGAAGCCCGCCTGGGCGTCCCGGCTGTGGAGACGCGCCCGCGAAGAAATCGACGCGGGCCACCAGGTGTACGTTGTCGTACCCAAAATCGGGGAGGACGGCGACAGCCTGGAGGAGGGCGCCGCGTTCTTTGGCGCATCCAGCCTGAACGGTGCTGGAACTGGCGCGGGCGCGGGCAACTCTGCCCAGGGCTATTTCGGTCAGGGCGGTAGCGCCAGTAGCGACGGCAAGGTTCAGCTGACCTCGGTCGCCTCAATGTACTCCTACCTGAGTGCGGAGGACGCCCTCGTCGGCGTGCGTATCGGCACCCTGCACGGCCGCATGGACCCGGCGGAGAAGACCTCCGTCATGACCGCTTTCGAGCGCGGCGAGATTGACCTGCTCATCAGCACCACCGTCATTGAGGTGGGCGTGAACGTCCCAAACGCCACACTCATGATCATCATGGACGCCGACCGCTTCGGCATCTCGGGCCTGCACCAGCTACGCGGTCGTGTGGGCCGCGGCGGCTACGCGGGCACCTGCCTGCTGGTTACCCGCCAGGAGGAGGGCGGCGTGTCCCGCGAGCGCCTGGATGCGGTTGCCTCCACCACGGACGGCTTTGAGCTTTCCCGCATCGACCTGGCGCAGCGCCGCGAGGGTGATATTCTGGGTGCTGCACAATCGGGCTCGAAGAGCACCCTGCGGTTCTTGCGGGCGCTCGCCGATGCCGACATTATTGAGCGTGCCCGTGAGGATGCCCGCTCGGTGGTGGAGAAGGACCCGACGCTGGCTAAGCATCCGTCGTTGGCGCGTACGATTGACCGTGCCCTGGACGCTGACCGTGAGGCGTTCCTCGGCAGGGGATAAGCGCCCCACAGGGCAGAACGCTCTGCCAGTCCTGCCCACCAGCATGCCTTGCCCACCACCCGCTGAAACCGTGACTTGAACACACCGCACTAGTTAAGAGGAGAGACCTATGAGCCGTATTATTTCCGGTGCCGCCGGAGGCGTTCGCCTTGCCTCGGTTCCGGGGGATAATACTCGCCCCACCACCGACCGGGTGAAGGAATCCCTCTTCTCCAAGCTGGAGAGCTACGACCTGCTGCGCGGCGCCCGCGTGCTGGATGCCTTTGGTGGCTCCGGCGCGCTGGGATGCGAGGCGCTCTCTCGCGGTGCCGCCTCCGTGACCCTGCTGGACACCTACCCGAAGGCGGTTGCGGTGATTCGTCGCAACGTCGAGGCGGTGCAGAAGGCGATGGGCGGCAAAGCTGCCGGTTCTGTGGCTCGCGTGCAGCAGTCTCAGGCGCTGAGCTACGTGCAGGCCGCATCGGGCCCGTGGGACCTGGTGTTCGTTGACCCGCCCTACGCCATGCCGAACGAGCAGGTGCGCGAGCTCATGCGGGCGCTGACCCCCAAGCTCGCCCCGGGTGCCGTGGTGGTGGTGGAACGCTCCTCGCGCGATGCGGAACCCGAGTGGGGTAGCGAGCTGCACTGCTTCTCGACCCGCCAGCACGGCGAGACGGTGCTCTACTACGTTGAGCCCGAAGAGCCGGCCGATGGAGACGATCCCGCCGACGACTCTGCCGACGAAACAACCCCTCACCACTTCGACACCGCGGAGGTTACCGCATGATTGCCCTCTGCCCCGGATCTTTTGATCCCGTGCACCACGGCCACCTGGAAATCATTGCCCGCGCCGCTCAGCTCTTTGACGAGGTGATCGTGGGCGTGGCGCACAATAACTCCAAGAAGTACCGTTTCTCCCTGGAGGAGCGCGTGCAGCTGGTGCGTGAATCCCTGCAGGAGCTCGGCATTGAGGGCGTGAGCGTGGAGCCGATTCCGCCGGGTGTGCTGCTTGCCGAGTATGCGGCGGAGCGTGGCGCGAAGGTGCTGGTGAAGGGTCTGCGTTCGGCGACGGACTACAGTTATGAGGCTCCAATGGCGAGCATGAACCGCCACCTGGCGCAGGTTGAGACGGTGTTCTTGGCGGGTGAGGACCGCTACGGTGCGGTGTCGTCCACGATTATTCGTGAGGTGGCGTCGCTGGGTGGTGACGTGACTCCCTTCGTGCCGGAGGCGGTCGCCCGCGCGCTGAAGAGCGCCTAGTAGAGAGCCCGGCAAAACCGGCGGGCGCCCCCACCCGACACGCACACGGCGCAGCAAACTGTGCCGCCGACCGGGTGCTTAACTATCTCTGAAGTAGCCCCGACCGACCGATTATGCGCCGCGCGGCGCCTCCTTAAGGGGATATTTAAGAGGTGAGCGCCACTTAAAGAGATTTAAACGGCGCTTAATCTTGATTAACGGTGCGAATGACCCCTAAAATGGGACTTTGGTTTATACATTTCGTAAGGAGAAACGCCATTTCACGTGCAGACGCATCGCCGCTGGTGGTATCGGTTACTAACCTGATTCACCGCCCCGGCACCATGGAAACTCTCACTGAGGTTCTGCCCGCACCGGCAGACCTGGGTAACGCGCTCATCGGCGTGGAAGAGGGTTCGGATATTGACCTCGATATTCGTATGGAGTCTGTTGTTGATGGTATCCTAGTAACCGGCTCCGTTGTCGTGGATGTACACGGCGAGTGTAGCCTCTGCTTGGATCCGATTGATTACGAGATGTCGGCCAATATTCAAGAGCTTTTCGTCTTTGAGAAGGCCCCGGCTGGCGGCCCCGAAGACGAAGTAGATGAGCAGTACGCCGTTGAGGATGATTCCATCGACCTTGAACCGGCTCTGCGGGACGCAGTAATCCTTCAACTGCCGTTCCAGCCTGTTTGTAGGGACACCTGCCAGGGTCTGTGCGCCGATTGCGGTGCGCGCCTGGAGGATGACCCCGGGCATCATCACGAGGTGTTGGATCCGCGCTGGTCGGCCCTGCAGGGCCTGCTCGGTGCAGATACCGAAAACTAAATTGTTGTTACTAGAGATTGTGAGATAGCTGTGGCTGTTCCCAAGCGCAAGATGTCCCGCGCTAACACCCGCGCACGCCGTTCCCAGTGGAAGGCATCCGTGCCCCAGCTGGTTAAGACCGTTGAAAACGGTCGCGTGACCTACAGCCTGCCCCACCAGGCAAAGGTTGTAACCGACGCTGCAGGCAACGCCCTGTTCCTGGAGTACAAGGGCCGTAAGGTTGCAGACGCCTAAGAAGCGGTGAATCCTTATGACTGAATTTCCTAGTGTTGATACTAGGGAGTTGCGTAAACGTCTCGGGGTCGATATCGACGCCGAGACGTTTTTGCTATCCCTAACCCACCGCTCCTACGCCTTCGAGAACCCCGGGGTGGAGCATAACGAGCGCCTGGAGTTCCTGGGCGATTCGGTGCTTTCCCTGGCAATCGCTGAAGAAGTGTACCGACGCTACCCCGAGCTGCCCGAGGGTGAGCTCGTGAAGCTGCACCACGTGGTGGTGTCTACGGTGGCGTTGGCGAAGGTGGCACGCGATCTGGATCTGGGCAGGTACATCCTGCTTGGTAAGGGCGAGATTCACACCGGCGGCGCCGATAAGGACTCGATCCTTGCCGACACCATGGAAGCGATTTTCGGCCTGACCTACCTGGAGTGCGGTCGCGAGGCGGCTCGTGACCTGGTGCTGCGCCTGATTGCGCCGCTGCTCGACGATGAGAAGGTCCTGAACTCTGGACGCGACTGGAAGACCGAGCTGCTGAACCTCGCCACCGCCCGCGGCTGGGGAGACGTGCGCTATGAGGTCACCGGCGAGGGTCCCGACCATGCGCGCGTGTACACCGCGGTCGCTATTGTGGCGAACCAGCAGACCGGTACCGGCGTGGGTCCGAGCAAGAAGGAGGCGGAGCGCCTTGCCGCTGAGCAGGCGTACCGCGTTCTGGTTTAGGCTCATTCAAT